>NZ_JAYERP010000001.1:2255312-2577500 GCF_034718895.1 Paenibacillus phoenicis
ACGGTGGTTTTTGGTTTCGCTGTGTGCCACATATAAACGGTACAGCCCGGTTAAGTAATCAGAATATAACGATTTTATCTGTTCTAGGGTGCCGGCCATTTTCACGTCATTTTGCAGTTTCTCCATCTCTGGGCCGTGAAAATAGTCGCGAAGCTCTCCGGAAAGGGACGCCAACTCGTACCCCAGCATATCGATCAGCATCTGCAGCAGCATCCGGATATCCTCGTCCTTCAGGCAATCGCTTGCCATCTGCTCGAACCACTGATCCAGACGCATACGCCATTCGCCGTCCAAGTGCCGGATATCGCGCACCAGCTCGGAAATCATCATCACATCCTTATGCCATCTGCGGTCGGCAGGCTGCGGCAGATCTTCACTCAGGAGGATCGCCTCCTGACCAAACGACAGCTTGTGCTGTAAGACGTCAAGCGCCGCTTTGTAGGATCGGTCGATTCGTTGCCAATCGCGCTCGACATGACCGGCACAGAATCGCAAGGAAAAGCGCAGATGCTGCTCGACCCAGGCCTTCCCTTTGTCCGCAAACCCGCGGATGGCCTGCGCCGCCGATTCATGGGTTTGGTCAACGCCCACGATCATGCCCAATCGATCCTCAGCGATCCATTCCGCCCAGCCGTAGAGCCCATCGATTTGCGCCAGCTCCTGGAGAACGTTTGTGAGTGCAAACTTGAGAGTATGCTGATCCCGTTCGGAGAACGAGCTGCGAAAGTCAGGGTAGTTGCTAATTTCCACGAGGACAAATGCCAATTGGAGCGGCTCCTCCTTCGGCTGCACGCCCAGCTTCTTCAGACGATCCCCCAGCATGTCCGGGGTCTCGCCTTGCATCAGGTCATAAAACAGCTGGCGGCGGCTAATCAACAGATTCTCGCGCTGCTGCTTCTCGTAATCCGCGGCTTGCCGAATTAAATCCTCCAGCGCCCGGTCGATCATGGACAGCTCATCCATTTTTAATCCAAGCTCGTCCTCACGCTGCCGCAGTGATTCGATGCGGCCTACCATCGCTCGGATCGGTTGATAATTTTTTCGGGTAATAAAAATCAAATACACCAGAGCAGCAACCACCGTCCCAATCCCAAGCACAACCCAGATATAAGAGATAAAGGAGACCCACGTAAACAGCTGCCCGGCGGTAAGGCCGCTCTCGAACTGCCATCCGAGCACCTCCGATGTTACCCGATTCACAACACGGCTCTTCTCTCCCTGCCGTGGCATGTCGGCGGAACGCGTGGAGAACAGCAGTTCACCGGACGCATCGCGAACATCCAGGAAGGAGACCTCGCTATCGTTCATGGAGCGGATCATTCGCTCGATCGCATACATATCGAGATTAATGACGACCAGACCATCATCGCCGAAGGGGAGCGGTTCTCGCTTGTAACTGGAAATCACCCGTTTCTCTTGATCCGAGCTGAACTCCCGGTAGCTGCGGATCGGAGACCAGCTTCGATCCTCCAGCTTCGTTAAGGTTGCCTCGACGAAAGCGCGGTCGGCAAACGTATCTAAATCCATCAGCCCGCTGCGCGTCAGCACTTTTCGATCCTTCATCCGGTAGATATAAATGGATTCGATTAAGCTGTCCCGGGAAGTCAATTCGCGTATGCTGGCCGCTACGTCCAAGATGATCTGGCTGTCCTGTTCGGTCAGCGCCACGTTTAGAAAATCCTCGTACCGTTTGTTTTTTTCGACTTCCTCCAGCACGTCCATTTCGATGCCTTTCAGCGAGCTGGTCAGCCGCCCTACCACATAATCCGTTGTGATCCGGTCGGCCTTGACCGTCTGCTTGTACGAGATATCGCTAACGATAATCACGAAGATAAAAAACAACACCGCCACCGTGATCAAAAAGATGGGAAAGTACGATAACAGCATCCGTCGGTACCAATTTCCTCTCATTTCACCACTCCCACATCGAATGCATTTTCGTCGTTTCATGAAAGAAAGCGCTTTCTTAAGTATTGTATGGACAGCCATTGGCGAAGTCAACGAATAGATGGAAGTAGGGAGGATTTTTTGTTGAAGGCAGGGCGGTTGTCGAGGGGTATAGGTGGGTTTCGGGTTGCCTTTTGCATCATTATCCCTTTTGTTAAGGGAGCAGGTTGGGTAAGGCAATATGAAGGATATGTAGCTGCGGAGTTAGGAGATGCAGAGGTACAGAAGTGCGGAGAAATGGAAGCACGGAAGCATCGGAGGTATGGAAGTATGGGGGTATGCCAGGTATGGAGGTACCAACTGACGGATCAAACGGGATAATGGTGTAAAAGGCGCCCAAAAACAGGAGGGAGCCAGAAATTAATACAGCGCGAGCATCCTGACTGACACCTTGGACTCTCGCGCTGTGGCTTATGAACTTTGTACTCGCGTTATCAAACCGTCACAGTTAAATCGGCTGAAAGGGCGGCTTGGCTGCTGCCACCAACTATTACCGTGACTTTACATGGAACCGTTGCAAAACGCATCTCCCGGGTCCAAATCCCCAGCTCTTCCCGCCCCAGGCTAAATTCAACAGTGCGGCTTTCCCCCGGGGCGAGCTCGATTTTGGTGAAACCTTTTAGTTCGGCGATTCGCCGGGTGATCCCCGATTCCCGAGCTCGAATGTACAGCTGGACGGTTTCTGCACCGCTTCGTGCTCCCGTATTTTTGACCTCCACCTGCACCATGACCCGCTCCCCGTTCTCAAGCGCAGTCGTCGAGACGGCAGTCCTGGATAAAGACAGCTTGGCATAAATAAACTGCGTATAGCTCAGGCCATAGCCAAATGGATACAGCGGTGCAGAAGGCATATCGACGTAATTTCGGATCCGTCCTGGATCCTTTTGGTTGTAATATATCGGAAGTTGGGCGGAGGATCGCGGCAACGTCACCGGCAGTTTCCCGCTTGGGTTCACCTTCCCAAATAGGATCTCGGCGATCGCCCGGCCGCCTTCCGTTCCGGGATACCATGCGCAGAGGACTGCATCGCACAGTTCAACAACCTCGCCAAGCGCATGCGGCCTGCCTTGAATGATGACGGCGACGACGGGAGTGCCCGTGGCGGCAACTGCCTCGGCGAGCTCCAGCTGGACCCCGCCGAGTGACAGATCGGCCAGGTCTACGCCTTCGCCGCAATCCATCTCAGACGGGCTGCCCTCCTTGACGATCGCAGCTCCGTTGTCTTCGAACTCGCCCCCGAACTCTCGGGCGCTGCTCCCGCCGAGCACAAGAATCGCCAGATCCGCCTCCTTCGCAGCAGCCACCGCTTCCGCGAACCCGGCCTTGGAGCGATCGCGAATCCCGCAACCCAAGGCGTATACGATGTCGACACCTTGCGGTGCACACGCACGGATGCCCTGAAGCACCGTCGTGCCGGTCCCCTCACGTTGGACGCTTGTATAGTCGCCCAGTTGGTTGTACAAGCGATCGGCGTTCGGACCAATCACCGCAATCCGACGCGGCTGGCCAACGATCGGCAACTGATCTCTTTCGTTCTTCAGCAGCACGACCGACTCACGGGCAACCTGCAGATTAATCTTCTGGAAATCCGGACACCCCACCACGGAAATTGCCCGTAACTCCGGCACGTATGGTTTGTCAAACAGGCCCAGCCGAAATTTCAGCCTCAGGACGCGCGCTACCGCCCGGTCGATATCCGCTTCCAAAACCAGCCCTTGACGAACCGCCTCCTCCAACTTGGTAAAAGCGGTATCCCATAGGCTAAGATCTACACCGGACGACAGCGCCAGCGCCGCTGCGGACTCGTGGCTGCCGGTAAGCGCCAGCAACCGGTCCACCGCGCAGCCATCCGCCATCACCAGGCCTTCGAAGCCCCATTCCTCTCGCAGGATGCCTGTCAACAAATCGCGGTTGGCATGACAGGGCACACCATCGATTTCGTTATAGGCCGCCATAAAGCCAGCAGCTCCGGCGAGCGCACCTGCCCGTGCCGCTGGAAGGTGGATTTCCCGCAGTTCTCGCGGCCCGATGGCCGCCGGACCTGCGTTACGCCCGCCCTGAGCTGCCCCCTGGGCGCATAAATGCTTCAGGACGACCGCAATGCGGTTCGGTGCATCCAGCCTGAGCGGGTCTTCGCCCTGCATTCCGCGTACCGCGGCTTCCGTAAAGCGGGCAGCCAAATAGGGGTCCTCGCCGAAGCATTCCTCGGAACGCCCCCAACGCGGTTCCTGCAAAATATCAAGCGCCGAGACCAACCCGACGTGCGCCCCGCGGCTGCGGATTTCCGCCGCCACCCGAGCGTAGGCCTGTACCATCAGCTCCGGATTCCAGGTGGCTCCGGCAGCGAGATTCACCGGCAGCAGCGTTCCGTCCAACGCCTGGTGGCCATGCGGACACTCTTCCGTCAACAGGACGGGAATGCCCAACCGGGTATGCTCCAACACATACCGCTGCACCATGTTCGCTACCTTCGCGCTGTCCGCCGCTGCAATTCCGTTCGCGTAATTCACGCCAGACCAAGGATCGCTGCGGAATAAGCCGTACAGCGCGCCCATCCCGCCGCCTCGGGCCACTTCGTCCTTAAAAGCATCGGTCAGCTCAAACGCATCTCCTTGACGGTTGTAGGCGTCCCAGCCGTACATCCGCTGATTCAGCTGTCCAACCTTTTCCCGGAGCGTCATCCGGGCCAATAAATCCGCTACCCGTTCTTCTATCGGAGCGGACGACAGCTTATAAATTTCCATCCGTATTCCCCCCGGCTCCAGACATTTCCCTGCTGACACGCAGACCGCGGTATTCCTTCGGTGTCATGCCCGTATAGGTTTTAAACACGGACACGAAATACTTATACTCTTTATAGCCGACCTTGTCCGCGATCTCGAATACCTTATCTTGCGTCGTGGCAAGCAGATGCTTGGCTTGATCAATCCGCATCTCGTTCATGTATTCCGTAAACCCTTTTCCCGTGCTTTGCTTAAAAATATAACTGAAATAGCTCGGTGTGATTTTCAGCCAAGCCGCAACTTCGGAAGCCTTAAGATCCGTGCGGTAACGTTCGATGATGTACTTTTTCGCTTTTTCAACGATCCAATAAGACTTGTCGATTCCGTTCTGATCGATTAATCGCTGCAGCTCCTCCATATCCTCGATCACTACCGTTTCCAGTCCGGCATAGGAGTTATATATATTCGGGTCCGGCTGCCCCCGGCGGGCGTAGTCCAACCCGGTCATCCCGCTTTTGCGCAAGCGCTGGCGGAGCAGGGCAAACAATTCCTCATACAGGTTCCAAGCCTCCGGCAGAAGATAACCCGATTCCCGGAAAAAACGGAACATGTCCTCCACCAATCGGTGAACTTCTTCCCGATCCTGCTTGAATAACGCGGATACGAGACACTGCACTGCCTCTCCACTATCGAAGGCTGGCAACGACCGCTCGGACATCACAGCCTCTCCATAACTGGGCGTCAGGACTTGTCGGCCGTCCAATACATGGAACGTCAGCAGGCGTAACGCTTCGGCACAGCGAACTGCGGTCTCCCCCAAATCCTCGTACACGGTGGAAATCCCGCCATAAATTTGCTCCCCTGTTCCAAGGCTGATCGAACCAATAGCTTTTGCCACCCACTCATCCCACACGACGGGTTCGATGCGACTCTCCGCTGCCAGTAAGGTCATCAGCAGGTTTTCATGGTCGAAGACGGATACGGCATGGAATGGACTGCCTTCCAAAGCACGTTGCAAACCGTGTAGCCAAGCCTCTTGAACGGCTGCGTATCTCTCCGCCTCCATATTGGCGAAATGTTCGTGGAATTCAGCTAGCTGAGTCGCTGCAATGCGGAATTGTGCGCCGTTCAGCGAAGCCGGAGGCTCCTGGCCGAACGCCATCCCGTGCCGGGCCATGCCCGACAGCCACAACTCGATCTCCCGCGTCTTCTCTTCCTTGCCGCCGGTGCGGATGGCGGCAACGATTTTTTTCACGACAGAGCTCAATTCTTCAATATCTACCGGCTTCAGCAAGTAGTCGCCTACGCCGACCCGGATCGCCTGGCGCGCATATTCGAAATCTTCATAACCACTGATAATGACGATTTGCACCTCAGGATAGCGTTGCCGTACCTGCTTCGCCAGTTCCAGCCCATCCATGCCGTCCATGCGGATGTCGGACAGCACCAGCTGGGCTCCGTACTCTTCAATGAGCCGCAGCGCTTCGAATCCATCATACGCCTCACCTACGACTTCCACGCCTAGCTGCGACCAATCGATCGTATAACGCAACCCCTCGCAAATGACAGCTTCATCGTCCACAATCAGCATTTTCACAAGTTTACCTGCATTAGCAGGTGCTACATTCATGACTCGAACATTAGGATTCATAGGGCTCACCTCCCGGATGGCCGGGCTCGGCAATAGGGAAACGAAGCCGTACCCACGTGCCTGCGGCCGAAGTATCGACAATTTCCAAACCGTACTCCTGTCCGTAAAAAATCGTTAGTCTTTCATGGATGTTTAGCAAGGCCCCTTCCCGGGTTCCGCCGGCTCCTCGCCGCTCCAGCGCGTTTCGGATCGCCTCAGCTTTACCGGGATCCATTCCCTTGCCGTTATCGATGACGTCCACCCAAATTTCGCCTTGACGGGCGTAACAGCGTACGTTTACCTCGCCATACGGCTTGCTGCGGTCCAGGCCGTGCTTGATGAAATTCTCCACTAATGGCTGTAGCGTAGCTTTCAACGTTACGGCGTCCTCTATGCCCGCCTCGATAAATAGGGAATACTTCAGCTTCTTCTCACCTAACCTGCGCTGCTGCAGGTACAAATAAGATTGGGCAAATTCCAGTTCTTTGCGCAGCGTGGTTTGGTAGCTTCCATTATTCATGCTGGAGCGAAAAAATTTCGACAGCATTTCGATCAGTTGGCTCGATTTCGATGCCCGCTCCAAGCGTGCCGTCCAACGAATCATATCCAGCGTATTGTACAAAAAATGCGGATCCATCTGGTTTTGCAGGAGCTTCAGCTCGGATTCCCGCTCCCTTAACTCCAGCTTGTATTTATGCTCAATCAGTTGTTGGATCGTGGCGACCATCTCGTTAAACTTGCGGTTTAGTTCGGAGATCTCGTCATTGGAATTGACCGGAACCCGGGCGTTAAAGTCCCCGTAGGTGACTTTGCTGGTTTCTTTTTTCAACCGCAAAATGGGGCGAATGATCGTGTAATGGAAGCCGATCAACGCGGTTAAGCCCAGCATCATAATCGCCGTTAGGATGACCAGCATCGTCACTTTAATGCCGCGGAACTCCTCAGAAACCTTCGCTTCGGGAATCATGGCGACCAGTGTCCAATCCGTGTTCTCCATACTTTTATATAAAGTTAAATAACGTTGACCTTTCACCTCGCAGGTCAGATCTCCCTTTCCGGAGGACGACAGCTTGTCCAGCAACGACGCATCCGGGTGAAGGGCTTCCGGCAACGGTTGAGTCGTCCCTAAAATCACCTGGCCTTCTGGGCTAACGATAAAGACGCTCCCAGTACCGTCCTTAAAGATCCCTTTCTCCAGCAAGCCCACTATGCTCGCTTCATCCAGACGAATAATCAACCTTCCCAGCGGTAGGGTGATTTGACTGTAGGAGTTGAGAATGCGGAACATCGACAACACCCGAACCTCGCCGTTCCAATCGCTATGCAACGTATACCCTTCGGTCCAGGTAATCCCGCCTTTTCGAGCTTTGGCGGCCTCCTCCCATTTCGATTCGTCGCCACGAAACGGCTCGCCCATTTCAATCGAACTGCCGTTAAACCCGTGAATCTCGATGGAACGAATATACCCCTTCGACATCAGCTGAAACGTCAGGAAATCCTCAATGTTCCGCTTCAGTACCGCTTGTTGTTCACTGCTTAGCGGAGGGGAGGTGCGCAGGAAGTTACGCATATCCGGACTTAAAATCAAATAGTTGGCGATATCCTCCACCATTTTGGTCTGCTCGCCAAGCTGGCCAGCGACATTATCAAGGTTCCGCTTCGTGGAATTGATGAACTGATCCCGCAGCACCTCGTTAAATTGAATTTGCACGACCACGCCAACGCCAAACGTCGGCAAAATCACGAAGATGAGGAAAATGACAAGCGCCTTTCGCTTTAAGCCAAAGCTGCCGAGAAACCTTTTGTAGCTTGCCATCGCACTCGCCTCCGTCCGGTCATGATGCCTATGAGAACCTCGGTTACCCTTTGACAGCCCCTGCCGTCATGCCGGTAACCAGTTGTTTTTGCAGTAATAAATAGAAGATAATGATCGGAATCAGCGCCATCGTCAGCGCTGCCATTTGCAACGTAAGACTCGCCGTTTCGATGCCGACGAAGTTGGCCAAGCCAAGCGGCAGCGTCTTGAGCTCCGACGAGCTGATTAATACCAATGCGAACAAATATTCATTCCAGTTATAGATAAAGTTGAGGATGATAACGGTAGCCATTGCAGGTCTTGTAATGGGGAGAATGATCGACCAGAAGATTCGGAAAATACCCGCGCCATCCATGACGCCCGATTCCTCCAGGTCTTTGGGGAATCCCCGCATGAAGCCCTCCAGAATAATGATCGTTAAAGATAGGTGGAACGCCGTATACGGCAAAATCAACGATAAATGTGTATCCAACAGGTGCAATTTCTGCATGATCAGAAAAATCGGAATCAATGTTGCATGAATCGGCACGAGCATGCCAAGCAGAAATACGCCGTAAGTGATGCCGCGCAGTCGAAATTGAAACCGCGATAGGAAATAGGAGGCCAAGGCTCCTAAAAATACGGTGACTGCTAATGAAGCAAAGGTAACAAACAGACTGTTTAGAAAATACACATTCATATTCGCGACTTGCCACGCTTCCGCGTAGTTGGAAAAATGCAAGGCTTCCGGCAGCGAAAACGGGCTGGCTGCGTATTCCTGTTCATTTTTGAAAGAGTTAACGACCATCCAGAACAGCGGGACTATATTCATGATAGCGAATAGACTTAAAAAAGTGTATGCCAAAATTCGGAAGCCTACTGACTTCATGCTCATGGCCATTCCCTCCTTTCCTTAGGCATCTTTTTCTCGGCCTAGGCGATTGACAATCGAGATCACGATCAAGCTGAACAGCAGGATTAAGATCGCTACTGCGCTGCCGTATCCGTAGCGCATATTCATAAAGGCGCTGTTGTACATATGGATGGTCATGACCTCGGTTTGGTGCGCCGGACCGCCGCCCGTCAAGATCTGAATCAAGTCGAAAACGCGGAAGGAGTTACTGATGCTATAGACAACCCCAACCATCAGCGTACTGCGAATCATCGGGATCGTAATACGGAAGGTGCGTTTCAGCCCGGTGGCCCCATCCAGCTCGGCAGCTTCGTTGACCTCATCGGGAATGTTTTGCAATGCGGCCAGAAAAATAACCATATATAGTCCACAGTTCTGCCAGATATACGCAAGGCTGATCGACAGCATGGACCAACGATCGTCACCAAGCCAGTTCTGCTTCCAGCTATCGAGACCCACGATGCCCAGCAGGTTATTTAACATCCCGTATTCCGTGTTATAAACCATGCCCCAAATCAAGGACACCATGACGGAGGAGATGACGACGGGCATAAAGCCTACCGTTCGAAAGAACCCGGAGCCCTTCAGGCCGCGGTTCAGCAACAGTGCGAGCAATAACCCAAGCGGGATTTGGCCGATCAGGCCGGTCACCATAATGATGACGTTATTTTTGACGGACAGCCAGAAGATGTCGTCACCCATAATCTTCACGAAATTATCCAGACCAACGAACTTCATCGATCCGATGCCGTTCCAGTCCATTAACGAGTAGTACAGCGACACGCCAATCGGTACAATGGCGATCCCCAGATAGATGACCAGGGCAGGTAATAAACCAATAAATATGGCCAGCTTCGCACCTCGTAACGTTTGCATCAGGGGTTCCCTCCTTTATGTCGTAATGTAGATTCAACACCGATGAATGAAGAAAACCCGGGGATCGGGTTTTCTATCACGCATCGATATTGAAGGATCAATTTCAAGAGATCAATTTCGGTAGTTATCCATCGCTTCCTGAACTTCCTTCGCCAGCTCTTCCGGTGTGCCGCGGCCTACGGTCAACGCTTGCAGTCCGTTTTGCAAGACGTCTACTACCTGCGTAGGAATGACACTGTCGAACACCGGCGCGGTTCCGTTACCGGTCAGCGCCAGCATTTCCTTCAGATACGGGCTGGCGTCATCAGGAATTTCCACCTTCGCTGGCACGACAACCCCGTTGCGGATCAGTTCTTTATACAAATCTTCGTTGACGAAAAACTTCAAGAACTCTTCAGCAGCCGCTTTCTTCTTCTCATCTAGGCCGCTCTTAATTGCAATGCCGTATTGCACAATACCTGCGCTCTTCTTCGGATCGCCTTTACCGCCTTCGACACTTGGGAACAAGGCGATGCCAAATTTATCTCCCTCTTCGTTGTTAATCCGCACTCTTGCGTCAACGGTAGCGGAGGAAATATGCATCGCTGCTTTCCCTTGGATCAAGTAGTCCTGGCCTTGAACGGAATCCATGTTGTTGGCATCCGTATTAAAGGCGCCCAGTTTACTCAACTCGTCAATGACCGAAAGAGCTTTTACGAACTCGGGATCGGTAAATTTCGCTTTGCCTTCAAGCACGGCCGGGAGGAAATCACTTCCGGTGAACCGGTCGCCAATGATCGAAATGTAGGACGATTGCAGCGGCCACTGTTCTTTATTGCCGAGAGATATCGGGGTGATGCCCGCGGCTTTCAGTTTTTTCACTACATCGATGAATTTATCGTAGGTGTCAGGGAATTGATCATAGCCGACTTGTTTAAACATCTCTTTATTGTAGTAAATGATATCTACGAAGTTTTGTTTGGTTGGGATCGCATATTGTTGTCCGTCCACGTTAAATCCGGAAAGTGCGGCTTCTGGCAAAATCGAACCCCAGTTGTCCATGAGATCGTTGATCGGCTGAAGCAGATTACCGGCAACAAGCGGTGTCAAGTCCGCTCCCGGCCAAACGACGTTGATGTCGGACAGGTTGTTGGCGGCTGCCAGCGTGCGCAGCTTGGTCTTATATTGGGCGGATGGAACGCCATCCTGCTTGATCACGATGTTCGGGTGCGTCTTCTCGAACTCGGCGATCCGCGCTTTGTAGACTTCGTTGTCCACGTTCGGGGAAGTCCAAGGATGCATCATGTTCAAAGTAATCGTTTCCGCTTCGTTTGCGCCGCCGGCGTTGCCGGTGCTGTTACCGCCTGACGCGTTTTCTTTGCCGCAGGCCGCCGCGAACAGCGTCAGCACCGCAACCAAACCGAGCAATACCCATTTCTTGCCTCTGTTTGTTTTGCCCATAATCAACCCTCTTCTCTTGTTATTTTTGATGACTTCCATAAACATAACAGGAGATGAACGCTTTTATTTCGACACCTGTTATATGACTTATTATAAAAGCCAACTCCGATCGACTATATCCCATAAATTTTCGATTATATCCGAAATGTTTAGCCGATTTTTAAAGGATATCCTGTCAAACCCGTAAATTCATGTCATATTTTTTCACATAATTTATGGGAAGCGTTTGCAAGTCTTACTCTTTGAAAAACCGCTTTAGTGCGGTTATTCAAAGGCAACCTTTAGTCTTGCGGCTCATTCAGAATATAATCCACGAGTTCATCCAGCGGCACTGTCGCCAGCGCGATCGCGGTATCCGTTACCCCGTAGTAGATGTAGAGCAACCCGTCTTTGACGACATTCCCCGTCGGGAAAATGACGTTTGGAATCTGGTAGCCGAATTTTTCGTAGTACCTTTCCGGCTCCATGATGAAGTTTTTCGTGCGGGCGATGATCTTCTCCGGGTTCTCCAGATCCAGCAGCATAGCCCCCACGCGGTAAACCACCTCGTCGTCCACGCCGTGATAGAGCACGAGCCATCCGCGATCCGTCCGCACCGGCGGCGTCGATCCTCCGATTTTGCGCGATTCCCAAGCCATGTTCTCCGCTTTCGCCAGCAGCTTCGGCTCTTCCCAATGGATTAAATCCTCGGAGTAGGTGATCCACATCGCCGCTTTTTCCGTGCCGTACGCTTCGCCTACGTATTCCTCCGGCCGCCGCAGCAGCACGAACTTGCCGTTAATCTTCTCGGGGAACAGGATGTTGTCGCGGTCATTGATGTCCAGCGGCGTCGTGTCGGCGACGAATTCCCAGTCGATCAGGTTCTTGGAGGCAAGGATGGATGAACGCGTCAACCAATGGCCTTCCTGCTCGCCCCATCCGTCCGGGTATTTCGGAATCGAACGCTCTGGAACGCCTCGTCCCGTCGGATAGTAGCTCATTGCACATGGACGCAGCGCATAGTTCATATAAAACGTATCGTCGATTTTAACGATCCGCGGGTCCTGCACGCTGCCGTACGGGAACCCCAGCATGTCCGGCGTAACGATGGGCTCGTCCTTTACGTGGGTGAAATGGACACCGTCTTCGCTTTCCAACAACCCCAGGTAGTTTTTGCACGGTGTCAGCGATCCCGCCGTCCGTTCGATCATATAAAATTTGCCGTTATCGATGATCACCGCCGGGTTGAATACGGTTACTTTTCTCCATTCAAAACCGCCCGGTACCACAATTGGATTTTCCGGATGTCTCGTGATCTTCATCTGCGCTCCTCCTCCTAAACCCCTATAACAATCTAGATATAAAAATCTGTATTGTTATTATAGCCCCGGCGTTCTGGCGGAAATATCCCATAAACTTTCGAAAACATCTGAATAATTTCTGATCATTTTTTTCGCATAAAAAATCCCCAGGTCGTTGCATTTAGAGCAACAATCTGGGGTCTAATGTTCATTCGAGCAGCCGCGTTATGCGTCATAATCAACGATGTAACTTTGCAGCTCCGTATTATAGTAGCCGATGCTATATTCGGCCAGTCTTCCTTGGACATCCCGCGAATAACGCGAACGCTTGAGCACGGGCACCCCGTCGGCTAACCGCAAAAACTGCTTTGCCTCGGCTGGCGGAAGCGACACCGCGAACTCGTCCCTCAGCTTGTCCAGCGATACGCCCCACTCATCCAGAACTTCATAGAGCGAATGGTCGCGGAAATCTTCAAGCTCCGGTTCCGAGGGTTCTTTCCAAGGGGCGGCCAAATAATGCTCGTAAAAAATATACGGCTCACCGTCGAGATAATACGCACGTTCCAGCTTCAAGCAACGCTCCCCGAACAGCTGGTGAAGCTCGGAGCCCGCCTCGTTGCGCACCGTCTCAGCGCGAACCCACTCCTTGCGGATCTGATGGCTTTCCTCCACCAGAATCTCCGTGAAGTGCTTCCATTTCGACCACTTGGAGGCGGCTTTATTGCGGATCACTTTGGTGCCTTTGCCGCTGCCCTTCTCCAGATAGCCTTCCTGGACGAGCTCCTGAATCGCACCGCGGACGGTGATTTTACTGACAGCAAACTCCTGCTCCAGCTGAGGCTCAGAAGGGATATTCGAACCTAGCGGGTATACGCCGTGTAAGATACGTTCCTTCAAGATGTTTTTGATTTGTAAATATAACGGTCTATCTTTGCGGGACAACATCACGAACCTGTTCCCTACCTTTCCACATCGCCAGCGGCGGATTGCTCCATCGCCCGAAGGATTTCGGCCTCCGTCGCCATCGGGGTATCGCCCGGCACGGTATGGGCCAGCATGCCCGCTGCCGCCGCAAACCGGACAGTCTTCTCCAGGGCAAAGCCCTCCAACTCCCCATGGATAATCCCGCTCGCAAAAGCGTCTCCTGCCCCTATTCTATCATAGACGGAGAACGTGAGCTGATCAGAGAACGCAAAACGTTCCCCCTTGTACAGAAATCCGCGCAGCGAATGCGTATTGTTGCGGTGGATTTGGCGGTGCGTTCCGGCAATTACGGAAATGCCATAGTTTGCTGCCACGGCCGGAATCAGCTCCTTCAGCTGCTCCTCCCGGTCCTGTTGGTCCGTGGCCATTCCCAAGGTCAGCAGTGCATCCTTTTCATTCATCATCACGATGTCCGCCAACCGCAGCATCGCTTCATAATGCGGTTTCGCCTGGGCATATCCGCCTTCTCCCCAAAGGGACGGCCGGTAGTTGCAATCAAAAATCACCTTGCCCCCCTGCCGCTTAACCGCTTCGGCGAGCGCCTTCATGTGGGATCGTACGCCGTCGTTCATTGCCAGCGTAATCCCGTCGAAATGGATCGCCTCCATGCTGGCGGCGATGTTTTCGAAATCGTAGGTTCCTTCCGGCGCGGTGTTAAAGCTACTGTCCAACCGGTTCGAGTATGTGACGCGGCTGGGACGCACACCAAAGCCGTTCTCCAAAAAGTACATGCCTACGTACTTGCCTCCCCGGACAACGTGGGCGGTGTCAATGCCCAGCTTGCGTAGATAGGCGACGGCGGCATCGCCCAGCGGATTATCCGGCAACCGCGTAACCAGTGCACCAACATGCCCATAGCGGGATAAGGCCGACACCACATTTACTCCGGTACCTGAAAAAGAATACTTCAACGTATCCGCCTGCGCTAACGTCTCGTACCCCGGGACCTGCAGACGCATCATCACTTCACCGAAGGCTGCTATGCGGCGGTTAGGCATAAGCATCCGCCAGCTGTTTCATGATTTTGGTCAGCTGCAGCACGTCTTCGGTGCGGGTGTAACCGGTCTCCTTGTCGATGATCGAGGTATATACGTGCGGAATGACCTGCGGTACGCCGGATTCCAAGGCAATGCGCAGGATCGGCTCGAAATTGTCCAGGTCGATTCCACCGGTCGGCTCCAGCGCAAAATTTTCCTTCGCACAAGCAGCCGCCACCGCGCGAAGCTCTTCTTCGCGGCTTAAGCCTTGCATCGGGAAATATTTGAGCGCGTTGCCGCCCATATCACGCACCAGCGCGATCGCCGCTTCAACCGGAACGATCGCCGGCTTCTCCTGGGCGGCGCTGGCCGGGCCGGTGGAGATGTTCACGTATCCCGGTTGCCCTGTCGGGGATACCAGGCTGTTGATCCAGCTGTCTTGCCCGCCAAGATTCGCCCGGGTCGCCCCAACAGCCGGGAACACCTGATTGATGTGGCTGCCGGCATAACGCTTGGCGATCTCTGCAACAACTGCCGCTTGGCGATTATCGCCGGCGCCAAGGCCAATCGACACCGCATCGTCGATTTCCCGGCCGTATGCTTGCATCGCTGTTACGGCTTCCTCAACGGTAGGGTAGTCCTTCGAAAGGACCCCAACGAGAACATGACCTTCCGCGGCTTCGAACACTGCCTTGGCGTTCGCAATATCTTTAGCTAGTACGTTGAGGGCTACCCGATTTTTATAAAAACGTTTTGCGATTTGCGACATCTTAACGTCCTCCTGCCAATTCGCGAATTTTTGCGGCAATGATCTGGATATCGTCCCCCATCAGCGGGCGTGGATCGATATCAAAATACCCTTGTCTAACTCCATAATCCCGGGTGTAAATGGCAATTTCGCCGGTTTGCAGCGCATGTACCATCTCCTTCGCCGTCATTCCGGCTTGCTGCGGGTCGACCTGCACCCGGGCCCGGTAAATCGCTCGCCCGGCTTCGTCCTGCACGATGGAGACCCGGATTCCCGGGAGCTCACTCAGCGGCATCAAGGTCTGCAAAGCCTCTTTCTCGCGCTCGCTGTTGTCTGGTTTGACGGCGTATTCGTCCAGAGCTTGCAGCAGACCAAAGGTCGTTTCCTTGCCCACCTTCATGCTCCGACCAATGCCGTGCAGCTGTACCTTCACCCATTCGATGTACGTGCGTTTTCCGGCAACGATACCGGAGGTCGGGCCCTCGATCGCCTTGGAGCCGCTGTAAATGGCCAGGTCGGAGAACTTCACGTATTTTTGCAGATCCTCCTCCGCCGCCGCGTCGACGATCATCGGTATTTGATTCCGTTTCGCGACCTCCCACGCCTCTTCGACGGAGATCATGTTCTTCTGCACGGCGTGGTGCGATTTCACATATAGAATCGCCGCGGTTCTGTCGCCGATCGCGTCTTCGATGTGCTCGGCCCGCCCTTCGTTAGCGTAGCCAACCTCAACCAGCTTGCCGCCGCCGAGGTACACCATCGTTTCCACGGGAGCGCCGTACTGCACGTTGTGGCCCTTCAGCATAATGATTTCGTTACGGGGGATTTCCTCCTGATGCAGACGTAAGCTTTTACGCCGGTCGCCCTGCGTCACAATCGCCGCTACCGACAAAGCGATGCCGCTGGAGGCCGAGTTTACGACCACCGCCGCCTCCGATCCCACGTGCTTGGCGACATAGTCTCCCGCCTTGTCAACGAGGTCGGCGATTTCGACGTAGCTTTGGCCGCCGCGCTTCATCGCTTCCATCACCGTGTCACTTGGCGCGGATACACCAAGGATGCTCATCCGCCCGCTGGCGTTGATCACGCGCTTAAGCCCGTACTTTGCATTCAATGAATTTTCCATGGACGATCACTCCTTTAGCTTCGATACGGCGGTTCGAGACGCGCCGTTCTCCTTCCGAATCAACGAGTTCCACAGGTTCTTCCTTAACGGCAAACAACGTTAAATGGGCCGGGTCCCCGACCTGTATACGGCCAAGCTCTTCTCGGCCCAGCCATTGTGCGGCACGAGTGGTTACCGCAGCAATAACTTCTTCAAGCGGATAACCGAGATAGAGGAATTTGCTTAACACATTGGCCATACTGTACACCGGACCGTTCAGCCGGTTCCCCCGGTAGATGTCGGTGCTGATCGTGTCGGGGTGGATCCCTTGTCGCTTCGCCGCCTCGGCCACCCGAAACGAGAAGCTCGCCGTGCCATGGCCCACATCAAGATGCACCCCTCGGCCGATCGCCTCGGTTAACACCGGGAGCGGTTCGCCCGCTTCGTCAAACAAATTGTTCGCTTTACCGTTGAGATAATGGGTAATGATATCTTTTCGTTGCAACAGCGGAATGACCTCCCTGATATCGGGCGGCGCCGATCCGATATGCACCATAAGCGGCATTCCTGTCTCAAGCGACAGCTCCCGCGAGATGCGCAGCGGAGTGACCCCGTTTTCGCGGACTACGCTTTGGCTGATTCGCGCTTTCAGGCCAACGATGGAGTCGCGATAATCGGCGAGCGCGGCCTTCAGGAGCTCACGGTCGATCCAAGCTAATTCAGACAGCTCGTCGATGCGTTTCAGACCGATCCGCGAGATGTTCAAAAAAGCCAGCAAATTGGTCTCCGCCCGCTTGCCGCTGGCCACAAGATCGCCAATCCGGTCCGCGCCGCAGCTGCCAGCGTCCACGATCGTCGTGACGCCTTGCTTCACGCCGATCTCATCAATTTCATCGCCATACGGGTCGAATTCCGGAAACGCGTGGACATGCATATCGATCCAACCGCTGGACACGTATAGGTCGGTCCCATCCCATTCCCGATCGCCGCGAGCCTGACCGGCTCCAGTGATCTCAGCGATGATGCCGTCCTCGATAACGATGTCGATCTCTTCCCCGTTAACTCTTTTGAGATGGCGGTAAACGACTCTTTCCTTCATCATAGCTCGCCTCTTTTTAATGGATCGTTGTCATGCCTGCCTCCGATTGGATTTAGCATAACACGGAATTTCGCTCTTGAGAATATAACGTTATAATGTTTTGCTGTTGCATTTCTCTTACGCTTAATTTAATCTTAACCTCCCGGGAGTTCATGAAATATCCCACGAAATTACGATAATATCCGAAAAAGTTGTAAATTTACACTGTGCATTAAGCAAAAAAACCCCCGTATCACTTTGCAAGTGACCGGGGGATTCTAGTAATTCGCAGCTTTTATACTAACTCTACCAAATATGGTATAATAGTCCTGACAACAGAAGGCTTAGATGGGTGGTCGGCTAGTCTCCCCGATGGGAGGTGATGCCTGTGGAGGTTAAAGACGCACTGTCTCTGATGATCCAATTCGGAGCGCTATTAATAGCACTCATCGGTTTGGTCATTACGATCGTAGCTACGTCAAACCAAAACAAAAAGAAATAGACCCCCCATTTGTGGTAGGTAAGGGTCTATTCCTTTTACCAACTACAGCCGACCGCTCTTCAAAGCGGCTGTTGTTAGAGTGAAGATGTTCCCGCATCTTCACTCTTTATTTTATGGAGATTATTTGCTTTCATTCTATCACAAAGAAAAACGTATTGACAATGCACCTACCAACCATCCTGATTTGAAAAATGCAAAATAAGGGCCGCTCGCAAAGCGAACGGCCCAAAATATAGGAGGCTCAGGAGGCAGTATGCCGCCCTTTTGCCACAGGTACACAAGCTAATATGTTATCGATCCGAAAAGCCCGAGGGGCATGGGAAGTCAGGCATGTCGCCCGAACCAAACCGCCCCGCACATCATGAACTTCGATCCGCCGCTGCGTGATCTTGCCTGTACGGTCAACGTAGATGATTTCTACAGTTCGACCGATGTATTTTTCCACCAGGATCATCTCCAAATAGGAACGTTTGTTTGTATTATATGCAAACAAATGTTCTTTATTCAAGTGGAAATGGCCTCCAAGCCAGATCATGCTGCTCTATGACCGTAAGCCCCTCATTTGTCCTTCGTTCTTCCCTGGCGATTGTTCCCGAGTTCAAACAATCCGGTGGCCGACAAACCCGCCAAACCGCCCGCCCAGAGTCGCAGCACCAGCTCCATTTCCGTAAATGGGTACGCCGCTGCTCCGACCAGTACGCCGATAATCACGCCGATGAAAGGGATTAGATTTTTGGGCAGGTTGAAGGTCGTTTTCACGAGTTGCACCAAAGCTAATACAAATACGGACAAGACCGAGGCAAACGCCAATACATTGGTTAAAATCTCGTTTTGCATAACGATGACTTCCCTCCTTCTTATTGCTCCGGGATGCCCGCAGCCCGGCGCAGGTAATTCGCCAGATTGTGAAAATGCTGCGCCCGTGCCATATTTCCTTCGTCCCGTGCCTTAAACCAAGCCGGCGATAGCCAGCGGAAGATGATTTCCTGCGCATTGCTTTTTGGCAGCGGAATCAGTGGGCCGGGGGTGGACGAAGAGGCTAGCGGAATCCCTGAGGCCACCCGAAGATTGTTCGCCAAATTGTGAAAATGCGTCATGCCAACCTGATCCCCTTTGGCACGTGAAGCAAACCATGCGGGTGAAACATAGTTGTCGATCAGCGACTGGGCGATGGAAGCGGGCAATGGCGTAAACGACGTATTCGAGTTTGACGTTGGGCTAGGCGTACGCATGGTCTTGAGTTCGGCTGAAATATCGTCCAGCAATCGGTTCATCGTTTTCCCGCCTGTAGCCAGAGCTTTGTCGGGATCCTGTCTTCGCGCCGGGTCAAGTTGCCTGTGAGATGGAATAAAGACGTAAGGGTTCTTGTTCCATTTGTAACAGCAATAAGCCAAATACCAGACATACCGCTTGTACGCTTCCGTAAATTTTATGCGCCCGCCGTAGCAAAATTCCACCCCGATGGCCGCATCGTTGGCATCATAGCCAAATAAATCATTGTCCGTCTTCACGTTGTACAGCACGTGCCAGGCTTTCTCCGCAGGATCGGGGCCGGTACCTGTCGGGATAATTTCAAGGATTTTTGTATCATCAATAAACACATGGGCCGAGGCCGTGCGATCCTTCAGCGAGTTGAAATAGGCATAGTGGTTGTCCGCCGTTGCCCCCGGATTCCCTGTGTCATGCGCCACAAAAAACTCCGGGGTTCCCGTCGTCAACCTCGCCCCTGGCCGGACATTAGGCCGCTTTGCAATGTATCGCCTTTCAATTCGGTACTTTTGTGTATCCATAAGCGATTTCACCCCTTCCATTTATGCTATTCCGCAAGGTGCCCCCTTCGCTTGTGCACTTGTGAGCACGATTCTAGGCTTTCGACAATAAAACAAAAGAGCCTGCGATATTTAGCAGACTCTGGTATAATTTGGCATGAATTTGGACGGGAGAGTAGCGCCTCCGGATCGGAGGTGATGCATATGAAGTTTTCTAACTAAAATAACCCGCCCAGGTTAGCGCCAAGGTGCGGGTTATTCTCTGATGTACATTTGGAGGTTTCCCACCCAAGTGTTGTACCGGGGAGGCTGTGGCGCAGCCTATTTACTATATTAACATACTATTCCATATATCTCAATAATTCACAAAATCTTATTTTCCTCCAGCCGATCGATTCGCTTATGGGCTTGTTTCGCCGATTCCTCGACGCGCGTCAGCCGCTCGGAGAAGGCTTCAAATCGCTGGCCTTGCAGCTTTTGTTCAATTTTCATGTCGTCTACGCCCCGCTTGATGTACTCTACATCCGCCCGTTGCACAGCCTCCGCTTCAGCCGACTCCTCAGCCTCCCGTCTCGCCGCCTTTGCACGCCCCGCCCACCCCAACGCAATCCCGCTCACCGCCGCCAGCACGGAGGTTACCGCGGTGATGATCGTAATGTCCATGATTACACCTTCTTTCGGGGAAAATGAAGAGCCCTCGGGGGACCGAGGGCAGAAAAAATAACCGTCAACTTTGCGACTTCTTCTGTGATTTCTTCGTGCTTCTCGATGAACTGTTCGTGGTTGTAAACACCGATTTTTCCGTTGCATTCTTTGTATACAAACTGGCCTGGTGTAACGATGAGTTGGTGGTTCTGTCGTTTTCTTGATAATTCCAACTCTAACGACACTTCCATCCGAATTAAGCTCGACAGTCATACGCAATCTCGTAAACCTTGCGATTTCTGTTACTGTTTCCATTACGCACAATCTTATTATCGAAACATCATGACCATCTTCAATCCCCTTTTTAAGCCCCCCAGTACAGCACAGAGGGTATTTATAAGAACGCCTATTCGGCGTTTTTTTAACATCTTGCATATTCGCCTGGTTTACACAGCACACGCCCAATATATTCTAACGATACAAGAGCCATTACTAAGATCAACCCTACCATTTATTCCACTGACTCTATACGTAGCCCTATATCCACTCCCCGTCCAGTTAATCGTTCCAGTTATATATATATCTCGGTTTGTACCACGACAATATAACTCAGGCGTTAAATTTTTCGCTGATCTCATATCATAAGATGTATAATACTGTGATCCGCTTGGATATTGAAGGTAGACCGCTGCTCCAGACCAAGCAATAGGAGTATATCCAACCGAGAAGTCAATAACTCGATTGTATTCTACATCAGACTGAGTAATGCTCGGGGCATGTTCCACAATCATAATATTAGATGCATCTTTTAAGGAGCCTGTCACCCCGCCAATATTTACTCCGTACTTAACATTACCCGCTACTAAATTAGCAAAACTCGCCGTCACCTTCCCGCTCCCATTATGATATCCGGCAGGTATTGTGTACTCCCCATTTTGAGTGGTAATCGTACTTGTCACCGCGCCACGGTTTGGCATAGTTCCAGTCATGTTATTGCCGTTGTCGTTGCTAAAAGTCCTGCCAGTCAATACATCGGCTGAAGTGGCGTTACCCGTCGCTTTAATGATCACCGCTAATTTACTAATCAGCGAATTCCAACTCTCTGTCGTGGACGCCGATATTCCCAAAGCAATGAGGGCGTCCACAATTTCCTGCTTACGCTCATTGCCAAACTGAAAAGCCTGTTCTGCCTTGGTTTCTGCTGCAGCAGCAACATCATATGCCGTTTTCACCGCCATTTCAGTTGCAGCGACGTTTTCCCGAGTTCCACTGGTGGAGTTTGAGAGACGCACAATACCTGCCTCGGTCAATGAGGCCGGAGGAATATCGATGTCCTGCAACTCCTCCCTTACATCTCCTATGGCCGCATCAATCTTATCCCAGTTATCATTCAACATTGTTTGAATATTAAAGGTTTCGTTTCCGTCGGCTATAGGATCTTTCTTAAGCAAATTGAGATTCGGTGTGTTAGTTGCCAACCGGATCACCTCCTGCAAATTTGTTTAATGGGATTTGTTCCAGTTCATGAAGCGTCAATACTCCGTGAACATCACGAATCAACATGTAGTTAAACTCAAACTCCATTTTTAAATGTGCTGGCTTCAACTCCTCAATGGCCGCTTTCAGATCATCCAGGTTCGGCGGAATGCCCACGGTATCCACAAACTTCACCGTAAACCTCCACTCCCCCGGCTGAAAAGAAACCTCCACCCTTCCCCGGTCATACGCCTCGGCCACATTTTTCACCAATCGCCCGGAGAACTTCCCGCTGCCACTCAGCTTGGATTCGACGACGGCACGGCGTTGGTCCAGCGATTTACTTAAGTCAGTCGCGATACCAAGCTCGCTCTCCCAGCGGTCCAGGCCCCAAGTCGCCGTGCGCACAAAGAACTGCTGAAAAGTCTCGTCCAGCGCCGCGAACAGCAGGTCCATCTCCGCACCTTTGGCGTTCATATCCGCCTGCATAACCCGGGAAGTCTCGTAATAGCCCGGAAGATAGGAGAACATCTCACGCCCTCGGGGGCTGGTCAGCAAAGACTCCTTCGTACTCGCACGTAAAGCTTCTCCCTTCTCCCACCGCATCGGTTCACTCATACACATCCACCGTCCCCAATACGGCAACCTGGCCCGTATAGATCTCCAGATTGGTGTCTGCGTTGCCATTCACCGTCAACTCGGCATAGTCGATGATCGGCGGAATGTCCAGCAGAATCGCAGCGATCCGCGTAAACCGAACCAACGGGTCAACAAAAGCCAGCTGCTTTAAATACGCCCGCACGCCATCCTCGATTTTTTTCTTCACTTCATCCATTGTCACGCCGCTGGCCAGCGTCAGCTTCACGCGAATATCGATCGGCACCTCCTCGGCAGCCATCACCGTAACAATCGCTCCCGCAGGTGCCACACCTTCGCCTTGCCCATCCTGCGTCGGATCAATATATGCCTGTGCCGCCGCAACGATCTCCTCGTTCGCCGCCCGCTTGTCCGCATCCAGCAAGTAGATACCCACCGTGCCAGGACCTTGCCACAACGGTTCCACCTGTGCTCCGCCCACGCCAGGCACTTCACCGGCCCACTTCAAATATTGCGCCTTGTTTCCACTTGTCCCCTGATTACGTACCTGTGAAAAAAAACGCTCCAACAGCAACTCATCCGACTCGATGTCGGCTCCACCCCGCGTAGCCTCCGGGTTCGTAACCGCCGTCAAACCACTAACGGGCGTAGCCATCACCTGGATGACGCCCGCCGGTACAACCCCCGCTCGGCCAGGAACCAACGCTCGAATTGGGGCCGTCCCCACTCCGTTCTCATCCAACGTCACGGCTGCCGTCGTTTCATATTCCATCGACGCCTCCGCCGAATACTCATCCGCCGGCGTCGCCACAATCGTCCCCGCAGGAACTGTCTTCCCCGGCTCCCCAGTAAACTGCACCATACCAGTCGCTGCCACCGCAGGCCGCCGTGTAACGCCATGCTCCGCCGCCCGGAGATCGAGATACTCCCCATACGTCGTGCTCGCAAATCCCCGGGCCAGCAGTTGTTGCGCCCACGTCGCAGCCTCCGCCAACATGAAGGCCACCGGCGCTTCCGCATCCCAAATAAAAGAACCCTCGGACTTATCCATATCCGAAGGCACTCGTTCCAGCATTCGCTGCATAATCCGCTCTTCCGTCTGATCCTGCAAATAAAGCGGTAATTCCGCCATCACGTCACACTCCCTTCCACGATCAGCTCATCCTCCCTCACGTTTTTGACTCGGCACGTAAAACGACAACCATCCTCCCGCCAATCAAAAACAAACCCGTCCACGCTCAGCGTCCGCGGGTCCACCATCAGCGTCTCCGTCGCGATCCGCCGGATTTCGCTTTCCTGAACGGCCCGGCTATAGCCTTGGCCGATCACCTCCTCAAACTCCTGACCATACGCACGGGAGTAAATCACATGTCGATATCGCGGGGTACGGATCGCTTTTTCACACCACACCTTCCAGGCGGCGATCTCGTCGGCAGGGGCGATTTTTCCCGTAGGCGTCATCACGAACTCCCCGGCATCAAAATCAAATCGCCAGCTCCGGCCAAACGTCACCGTATCCGCAACCGCTTCCTGCTCGTCCAGTCCCGGAACCAACCACGAATCCGCCACCGCCTCCGGAAAAAGATTAGCCATTCCCGCTCACCACCCTGCATAACACAATCGCATCATTCCCGCCGTTTAGCGGCAACGCCAGTACGCGATCCCCCGGCTGAATTTTTAGCGACAACACCGTGTCCTTCGTTTTCGATGGCATAAATGTAAACTCCCCTTGACCATCCACACTGCCTCCTCCGCTGTCTTTTAACCCGCGGACCTCTCCGGTCATCTTCAACTCCGGGAGCTTCAGGATGCCTGGGAACTCTGCAACATAGTATTCTTGAATTTCATGCTTAAAACTGTCCAGCTTCAGTCCCGTGCCCGTCACGGTCCCAAGCTCTGCCGTCGCACCGGTTAGCACTTCGGCAGCTTTTCTTGCTGCATTTTCCCGCAGTGAAACGGCCAACGCCGCATAAGGATCATTGCTCAAGAAAATACCTCCTTTTCACGTCGTCCATCATCGCGAGCTCCAGCGTCATATGTCCGGGATCCCCCAGTTCATGCGATACGGAAGTCACAATCAGGTTCAGCCCGTTAAAAATCACCTTATCCCCCGCCCGGATCGTATTTAAATCGATGCAAGTAACGGTATAAGACTGCCTTAGGCCCGTTAGCATGGACTCGGCATATTTTTTGGCGGCACCGGCGGTTTTGACGTTCTCATCCTGCACGATCCGTTGCAGCACGCCGTATTTGGCAGTCTCTCCGCTCGCTACGGCCAACACCTTGGAAGGTGCACTATCGCCACGGTTCTCGGTCCCGATGACCTTCACTCGTGTCACCGCGCCTTCCAGTGTACGATTTTGCGTGGCTTCCTCCAGTTGCTCCAGCTTCCAAACCACGTCATTGCTGCCGATCTTGAACAAGGTTAATCCAGCTGGTGTCATTCGCGGCACGTACATGTCCCCGCCAGCCTTCACCGTCTCCTTCAGATCCGACAAGATCATGTTGTAAAGGGTTTGCGGACGATAGACGGCTTTTTTCAGCTTGGTTTTCGTATCTGGTACCTTATCAAGCGGAATGCCCCAGTCTGCCGCGTATTTCTGAAGACGCTGGGCTGCTGTTCCCCCTGCTGGAAAAAGATACTCATCCTCCGATTTCGCCAAATAAATCGTCCGGTCATACACCGTTACCGTCATGTGCTTCGTCTGCCTCAAGGTGCTGGAGCAATCCCACACCACGCCCGGATGCAGTAACGGAACCATCTTGCCCCCAGCAGCAATGCCGCTGCCCGAACCGTTATACGGCACGCCGCTGATCCGAATCTCCTGCCCCGGTTCAATCCCCGGAAAAGAAGCCGGAATCCTCAGCCCAATCGTGCCCTGATACGAAATCTGATCAAGCGAATCCTTAAGCGAAATGCTCTCAACCAATTCCCGCAAATAATATTTGTTTTGCAGCACCACTTCGTAACTCACTGCGGCATCACCAGCTTTTGACCGGGCTTAATTCGGTTCGGGTCTTTGCCGATCATTTTTTGGTTGGCATTATAGATCTGCTGCCACTTCGAGCTGTCACCAAGCTCCAGCTTTGCGATTTTGGACAAGGTGTCACCTGATTTAACGACATAGGTTTTTGCGGGCTTTTTCGTGTCCGGCCGGGTGGATTTGGCTGTCGAAGCTGCTCCGCCGGCACCCGCCTGAGTGTGCACCTTCATCTCCCGCCAAGTCCGAGCGGTTAAATCAAAATACACGTCCCCCGGCTCCCCACCCCGAAAGGTACTGTTATGAGCCGCGATGGTCACAAGCACGTTTACGGCCGTATCGGTAATGATCATGCGAACCGGCGACTTGCTGTTCATCATGGTCGTGAGCCGGTTCATCGCCTCCTGCGGATCGGGGAGGTTTTGATAGTTGCAATACCCCGGATCATAAGCCGCCGGAAAAAAAGAAGAGAAGGCGATCTCCTTCACCCTCTCTCCAGCCGGAAAGTCATATTCCCCCAGCGATACGATATTCACCGCCTCCACGCCTTTGCTCCGGGAGATCGTAATCTCCTCCGGGTTCACGGGAAACACGAAATTTTGTCCCGTACCGTCAATTAAGTGAATCTCCATACGTCCCTGCTCCCCTCCCCTACTTCAGATTTTGCATCGCAAACCGCACTTCGTTGGCGATTTTCCAGCCGGCGGTTTCGGCCAATTTTTGATAGTCCAGCTTTTCTTCGTTAACCGTTAAATTGATCGAACCCTCCGACAGGGATACATTGACTGGGGTTGGGGCTTGTTTGTAACCAGCTCCACCGATTTTTGACTTCACTTCTTCCGGCAGTTGGTAGTAGTTTGGTACTGGAGTGCCCATAACCTTGGGAACGTTCACGTTAGTCCCCGGGCGTGTAACTCCCTGTACGCTGGGAGCCATGACTCGATTGGAATACACTAGGGGTTTTGTTTTTTTCTTCCCATAAAGTACATCAAATATATACCCCCCCAATAGTTCACCTAATGAATCACCTGCAGCAGCGCCAAGGGCAGGAAAAAGCAGCGTGCCCCAACCGCCAGTTACCGGAGCAGTAAATGTTCCGAGAGCTGCACCTCCAGCGCCCAGTAGCCCCCCTAAAATAGCAGACGTAACTTTCTGAGTTCTTTCCCTGCCAGGCTTAGCTGAAAAGATCTCATAGCCGTCCATAAGAAGCCCCGCATAGCCTCCTATTTTTTTTACAAAAGGAGTTACTCTTTTACCCCAGAACTGCGCACCTTTTGTACCTGCCGCCGAGAGTTGGTCCAATTTCTTCGGTGAGATTTTCGTCTCAAGTTGCGATCGCCAACCTGGCCATTTTTCTAGCCAATACTTCTTTACGGAGTTTGCGGCTTGTGTAAGCTTACTTTCAAGCGCTTCTTTGTATCGGTCTTTGAATATTTCATTAATGACTTTACCGCCGAATTCTAAAACCGACTTTATCGAATTGATTATATTAGGATGATCTTCTCTAAGAGCAGAGATGGGTTCAAATGCTTTGCCCATTCCAGAAAAGACTTTTTGCGTAACTTTAACAGGTCCCCAATTGCCTCTCATTGAATTTTCAGCAATTGTTATAGGGTTCAGCATCGATAAAATATTATCAACGATTGAATGACGAGGCCTATCTGCCAAGCGGTTAGATAGATAATCATACGCGTCTAGCATAGGAAAGACCGGCAAACTTAAAAGCGGGGGATTTGCTCTTTTCCAGATTCTTGAGCCTCCACTATTTAAGCCCTTACCTCCACTCGCCTCATCTATTCCAATGCCTAGACTCTCAATGATCTTACTTTTTATTCCTTCTCCCAACGCTTCTCCAATCGCCGCAGATACCCGTCCCAGCGTGCTCTTCCCATCAGACTTCATCCACTTTGAAAAAGAATCACCAACCACGGTTTCCCAGTTCACACCTGCGATAGAAACTTGCCACGGTTCAGCAGCCATTGCGGCGAGGGAAGCACGAATCCTCAGCGCTGTGGTAGTGACGCGATCGCTCAATTGCGCCGTTGGCTTCACCGTCGTCCGGTGCAGACGTTCCAGTGCTTCCTCGGCCTTTCGGGCTGCGGATGTTAAGCGATCGTCCAAGGTGAGAATGGGCTTGATGCGGGTTTTGCTGAGCAGCGCCGCTCGGCGCTGAGTTTGCTGCAGCAGCTTGTCCAGACTGCGAAGCTTTTTCGCGGTTCGATCAACGTCACGGTCGTCGGTCTTGATTTCAAGCTTGTCATTGTCATCTCTAGCCATAGGTCGTCTTGCCTCCTTTCTTTCGGATTTAAGCGGGCAGGAACCATCCCACGAAAAAATAACAGGATTTCCTACCGTTATTTTTGGGAAAATCCCGCTTTCACGCAAATTAACTGGAAATCCTACTGTTATTTCGCCCGTTTTTCCCGAGTAGGGCTGAATTCCATAAAATTAACGGTAAGAATTCCAGTTAATCGCCTTCTACACCCACCAAGTCAATAAACTAACGGTACTTTTTACAGTTAGTCTCATCAAACCACCATACTGACGCGGGTAGAGCCTAGCTCGAAGGCTCCAAGACCAGAGCCTCAGCACCCCACAGTACCGCACAGCACCTCACAACATCTCCAACTCACGTTCCGAAAAAGCCCGCAGCAGCAAGCGCTCTCCCTTCGGGAGTGACCAGTATTCCCCGGGGCGAAGATGATGCCGCGTCCACATGTGGAACAGCAGCGTCGTCATGCCGCCGGAGCTGATTAGTTTTTTACGTCATCGATGTCGACCCCGAACCCGGAGATCTCCAGCACTTTATCGCCTACCGCGTCGAGCTCCCCGGCCAGCAGCAGGCGGCGGATCGCCTCTTCCCCGCCGGACAGCTTCAACCGGCTGGTCAGGCGCGCGTCGTCCCAGCCGCTCAACTTCACACTTTGCGGCTCCCCGCCGTGATCTCCGCCGCTGTCGGCTTTTTTCACTACTTCCAGCATCGATGTGGCTTCTTTGATCAACGCCGCGTTAAACAACTCGCTGTCGATCTTCTCGGTCACCTGCCCTTTGGTCGTCTTGCGCACCGTACAACGTTCGCGGATCGCGTCCACTTTGCTGGACGTCAGGCCGCGCAGCGTCACACGCAGTCCCAATCGCCCGATAAATACAGTTTCTTCCGGTAAATTCGTCACTGTTTCAAAGAGCCCGTCCAAAATTTCCTGTTCGCGAACCGGATCCAAAGCTGAATATTCACTCATGCTCGCTTCCTCCTTCGGATGATAATCCAAATACAAATGTGTCTCTTGAGCAATAGCGGTACAAATGGGCGTTACTCCACACAAAATCGGGCTCCAACGAAAAATAAGACCATTTCATGGCCTTATGAACACGAAATCAGCGCAAACCAGGCGTCCAACGACATCAAATCGCAAATTAGAGCCAAAAAAGTCCGCTATTTCACCCATTATGCGCAAATAAACGGAAATAACGCCCAAAATGTCCGCTAATTCCAGGCCAATTGGGCCGCTGAGAGTTCGAAAGGGAGTACCGTACCCCGTAGCTGCCTAGGTACACACGTCAGGCTGCCTCTACCCTAAGTAAGCAACGACACCTGCCATAACGCCCCTCATACGCCACCCATACGGCCCACGGCCCTTTAAGACGCCACAATCGGGTCCAACAACTCGTACGACTCGAACGTAAACGGCGTTTCCTCCGTCACTTCTTCGCCGGCGGTCCAGTTGGCCAGGACGATTTTGTCGACCATGCAGTTGTTCAACTGGATGCGTTCAAAGCCGTAGGCTTCCGGATCGTCAAGCTTATGAATGATCGAAAATTTCTGAAAGCCGCGCGTGATCATATCCGACGTGACCTTGTAGCCGCTCATCGTGCCGGTGCCTTTTTTGCGTCCCAGCTTGTACACCGTATAATCGGTGCCCACGAGGTTCAGCTCCTTTTTCTCTGCCTCAACGCTGGCTTCCAGGTGATTCAGATTCGACTGCCATACCCCTTCGATAAAAATCTGGCCAAACGTCCCCATAATCACGCGGCCGGGATCAAGAAATTGTGCCATTAGTTAGCTCCTCCTCAATTTTGAAAAATCGAATTATTGCACATAAAACGTGCCAAAAATTTGTTCCATCACATCGGTATCATCCGCCGTCCAAGCCAGGAACACCTGGTCGTCTTCCGGCGTAAATTGCGGCGCGTTGCCATAAAAACGCGGATCCAGCGTCACATCAAACCCAGTCGCCTCGATCACGTTCTCGGCGGCCAACGTTTGCAGATACTGCTTCCCTGCGCCAATCAGCGCCAGGCGGCCTTCCTCGGTGTTGTTCACCTTGCCGATATAGGCATCCTCGGCGGTCCGCTGCAGGTCCGCATTGATTTGGTCCATGACGCGAATCTTGCGGATCTTCTTCCAGCCTTTGTTCTGCCCTTCGCGCAGCGTGACAAGGCTGTTCACGCCACGCAGCGCCTTCACCCGGCGGCCGTCGTGCACGAGCAGGAACACACCGCCTTGCACCGCCTGCTCCTGCTCGGAGCGGGTCCAGCGCCGTGTCACGTCGTCGAACGGCGCGGCCGCGTACGTCGTCGACGCCTTCAGCGGCTGGCCGGAGATCAAGCCCGCGACCCAGGCGGCCACCTGCGCCGACGAGTACGCCCGGCCGTTCAGCACCGCGCCGGTTCCAACGTTCACGACGCCCTCGTGATCGATGGCAGCGCTGCGCGCCACCGCTTTGCTAATGGCGTCGGCGGCGGTATCGTCGGCGGCGGATCCGCCCAGCACGGCGATGACGCCTTTGCCTTCACTGCGCACGCGCTTCACCCAAACGGCAACGCTGGTCTGCAAAGCCGCATCCGACACGCCGTCAAGCGTTAGCACGTGGAAGTCCTGCGTCTCAAACGCAGACAAAGCCGAAGCGTACTCGGCGTTCGTGAGGTCCGCGATCCCACTGTCCCCGCCGGTTAAGGCCACCCCGGTGACGTCCGCCAGCGTGCCGCCCCCCAATGCTTCAGCAGCGATCCAAGTATTAGTCGGATCACCGTTGATGGCTGCGGCCGCTTGAACTACCGAACCTTCCCCCAACGGGAACGTGCGCAGCAAAGCCGTGCCTTCATGGAGCTTCAATTCCTTGCTGCCCGGAATCGACAGACTCGGGCTAACCGAGACGATGAAGTTATTGCCGCGCTTGCCGGGATATTTCGCTTTCACCCGCAGCACTGCGGCACCCGACTCATCCTGAAGCGTTACCGACGCCTCCGTTGCGGAAGCCCCGGCCAGACGGTAAGCCAGCAGTTTTTTCGGACCACCCAGCAAAGCGAGATAGAGCGTACTGTATGCCGTCGCCCCCTCCGATTCGTCCTCCTGGAACAACTCCCGGATCGCAGCCTCACTACCAACTTCCACAAATTGTCCAACCGGCCCCCAATGGGCCTTTACCGGGGCAACCACAACGCCGCGCGCCCCCGCCTGGATGGCGTTCACCGCCGCGCTGACGAAATTCATATACAACCCGGGCAACACCGGTTGATCCGTTACATTCCATGTTCCTCCTGCCATGACTTACAGCACCTTCTTTCTCAAAAATTGATCAACGAGCCGTTTCGCCTCGTAAATTTGAAGTAATTTGCTTTCCCTTCCCAACGTCGCCCCGGCCAGAATTTCCGGCTTGACGCCAAGCAACGTCTCGGAACAGGCCATCAGTTCCTCCACACGGTAACCCTTAGAGCCGTCCGCCGCAGCTAAAGCCGATGCGGTTTCAGGACTCCTTGATTTTTTTCTTGCCACACCAATTCACCTCATTTTCGATTGATAAAAAACGGATTGCATCAGCGGCGCTTCCACAACCGGTTTCGACGTGCGCTGAAGCAACGTGACGGTCAGCGGCCCTTGTACCGCCGGACTCCCTGAGGTTTCCTCCGGCTGCAAGCTCAGCTTCGGATCAACAATTCGCAGATATCGCTTAGCTGCGGGATCCAGAGGGATTTTCACCGCTGTTCCCAGCGCTTCTAGCAGCCGCAGTAGCGCAGCATGTTCCTGGTTCGCATCTTCCGCCAATAGAAAAGCCGTCATCCGCTTTTGAATCTCATAAGACGAGGGGCCCAACGCCCGTACGTCCATGCCGATCATCCGCCACATCACACCCGGAGCAGTCACATCCTGCGGCCACATTCCGCAGTAGGCTTTCCACTCGGAGCCCAGCACCATTAACGACCAATTCGCTAATCCTGTCATCCAAGGATCACTTGTGATTGGCACCGATTCCGGAGCTAAAGTCATCTCATCTTCTGCTATGGCAATCACCTCCCTTCCAGCATGAAATCGCCGTGTATACAGCGCGGCATGCTGCAAAACTGCTTGGTTCCCTCAAGCCGCCCCCAGATGCACCCCTGGCAACACAAAGGCTGCACCCATTCGGGCTCAGATGGATGCGGCGGCGTTTTGTTCTGATGTTGCATCTCGCCCCCCTCCTTTCCAAAGCAAAAAGCCGCTGACATGCTCAGCGGTTCTCATCGTGCTATCGATGATTTGGTTAACCTTAACCTGATCTTCCACGCTACCAATGTAACACGGGGAAAACCAAGCGAACGGACAGTTGACGGACACCCACCGGACAGGTATCGGACAACGTTGATTTTTCTTATAACAACAGAAAAAAAGCCGGCTTTCAGCCGACCCCGTGTTTTGCCGTTTGCGGTTCTTCTTTATAGACCTCAAGCTTTAGAGCCGCCGCCAGAAGGCGGATGGCGCTGGCTTTGATGCGACGGTAGGTCCGGTCACTGATGCCCATCTCGCCGCAGCTGATAAAATCGTACTCACCCTTCTGATCCAAATAACTGCGTCGTATCACCTCTCGCTGCTCCTCCGATAACCTCTCCATGGCAAGGTCCAGCAGCTCTGATTTGCGAATCAGCTCCGCCTCCTTATCCACGTTCCCGATCGCAATTCGTTCCGTTGGTTGACTTACAACATGGGTCGCACCATGAAACTGCGGCTCATATCGTGCGGTGATGAACGCTTCCTTACGAATCCATCCAACCTGCCGGTATCGTCTGACTTCTTCCAGCCACTTTTCCACCGCAGCCCGGGTTGCTGCTTCGTCCACCGGCAATGAATCGAATAAAGCATGATACACATGAATGCGTCTTCTCCCCATCTGAATCCCCTCCTATAGTATATTGCCATTTTGGCAAGTTATATCATTTCCCTCCGGCTAATCAATTAGCTTGTCCAAGTCTAGAACAGCCTGCAAACTTTGAACAAAGCCCCTTCAACCTCCTCTTTTTTACCAATTTGGTAACCGTAACCTGATTATATGTTGCCATTTTGGTAATGTCAAGCCTCACAATTACCATTTTGGTAATATAAATAAATCCCATTCTTACCATCTCGCTTTACCAATTTGGCAACTTGTGCTACACTAAATGAAACGGTTAGGAAGAGGAGTAACCATGCAAACGCTAGGCGAACGGATCAAATATCTTCGTGAACTACGTCAGCTCACGCAAAAAGACCTCGCCTCCCAAGCCGAAATTTCGGTCGTTCAGCTGTCCCGGTATGAGACAAACGATCGCAAGCCGGATCCGGAGGTGCTGCGTAATATCGTTGACGCTCTGGATACCAGCGCCGATTATTTGCTGGGCCGGACCAACGACCCGTCTCCTGCAGCGGAGAAAGGCATGAGCTTGTCTTTTTTCGGAGGACCTGAAGCGTATACGGCGGATGAAATCGCCATGATGGAGGCAGCCCTCAAAGCGTATCGGGAGCAGAAGAAGAAGCTGCTGGACGGAGACGAGGCTAAAGGCTAAATCATTCGAAGATAAATAACTACATATAAAGTCTACAAGACAAGTACAACGGCCCTGATCCTAAGGGCCCTTATTTCGGATCTTAGACCGAACATACATTCTTATTCAAGAGGTGACTTGAATGTTGTACGCCTATTATCGTGAGACCCATCTGGAGCAGTGGATGAATACAAAATATCTGAACCACGGGATATCGTCCCCCGCCGATCTCGACATCGACCGCATCGCTGAAGCCTTTGGGATCGGATTGGTTTACGGGAATCACCCGTCCTTTTCGGACAACGAGGAGAATGTAATCTTCCTGAACAAAATGATGAAGTCGGATCAGGCCCGGGTCGTCTTCTTCCATGAACTTTGCCATGTGCTGCGCCATGCCGGGGATCAGCGGAGGATGACCGAACTGTTCATGCATGCCCAAGAGACCGAGGCCGAGCAGTTTGTGCTGTATGCCGCCATTCCTTTCTTTATGTTCGCTAAGCTGCCAGTGCCGGATCATCGCAGCGAAGCGGTTGTCTACATCGCCGAACAGTTCCAGGTCCCCCTGGAGCTGGCGGAGCAGCGGCTGGACCAAATCCAACGGCGGGTGCTGCAAGGCAGCCTCATCGCAGCAGCCCAGGAGGCAACCCGCCGCCAGCGCGAAGCGGAGCAGAACTGGTCGCCGGAAACCCGGCGGGTGCTGTCCCAGCTGGAACGACAAATCGGTGGTCGAGGAGGGCGATAGGGATGCGGATTGCGGCGTATTGCGATTTTTACACCGATTCCATTCGTCCGTTGCAGTTGATTGTGGATATTCAGCCGGGGGACGTGGATTGGTCGGAGACGCTGTACCTCCCGGTTTCGGGACCATTTGAGCCGTTTACGTCCGAGGACTTTGGCGATCTGCCCTGCGTATCTGTCCTGCTGGAGGATCTGGTTCGTCCCAAGCAGGAACCGTCGGAATATACCACAGTCTGCGAGCCGGGCACGACGACCTCCGTTCCATCGCGAAGGGTGCTTGGCATCCGTCTACCGCAAATCGCTGCCCGCTGCGGCGATCCCTCTGATATCCAGCGCCTGGTCTTGCAGATGGACGACGCCACGGAAGTCCTGGGTTATGAGCGAGGTTGATTGGGGCGGTCGTATTTTACCACCGGCCACTTTTGTTTGCGAAGCGCCATCAGCAGCGGCCCCACATTCAGATTGCTCTGCACCAGCTCCCGCGGCGTCAGCGCCATCCATTGATTAAGCGATATATCGGCAAACCGGTCACTGCGGAACATTTCCAAGAACCAGATGCTGCGGTCACCGGTATTTTGAATGTAGTGGCCATAGGCAAACGGAACATACCCCACATCCCCTGCTCTAACGTTAAATGTCCGGGCGGCGCCGTTACCAGCAAATACGGTCATCCGTCCTTTCCCGGACAAATAATACTGCCATTCGTCGTTGTTCGGGTGCCAATGCAGCTCCCTCATCGCGCCGGGCTTGATTTCCACAAGAGCGGCCGCAATCGTCTTGGCGATAGGAAAATTTCTGGAATCCGCAATTCGCACGGTCCCGCCCGGCGTTTGGATCGGCTTCTGGGCCAGCAGGCTATGCTTGAAGCTGACAGGAATTTCTCCGTAAGGCGATTCGATCCTTTGCGTGTCGATTGGCCCCGGGACACGGTCCTGATAGATATACACCTGCTCTTTGGGGATGCGGTCAAACGCTTTACGAGGTACGCCAAAATTCGCGGAAAGCACCTCTTTCGGCGTATGGGCAAACCAGTCCGAGATGGACAACGTATTTAAGTCGGAGAAATTACCGTCATCAAATACTAGCAGAAACTCGCAGCCTTCCTCCAGCCCTTGAATCGAATGAGGAATCCCCGGTGGAAAATACCACAAATCCCCCACGCCCATATCGGCGATAAAGTTCCGTCCGTCCTGATCCACCGCCGTGATCCGTGCCCTTCCTGAGATCATAAACGACCATTCCGCCTGTTGATGCCAATGCAGCTCCCGCACTCCCCCCGGCGTCAGACGCATATTGACCCCCGCCAGCGTCGTAGCGATCGGCAGCTCCCGAACCGTAATTTCCCGGGACCATCCCCCATGGTTCAACTGCATATGCGTATCTGAAAGAGAGAACTTCAGATTCGGAATCAATCCGTTATCGGTCACCGGAGGTACCAGCATATCGGGGTTTTCGCGATCCCGCATCACGTCCCGGGGGCCGGTATCGGTGGCTCCGCTGCCATCATCTCGGATCGGCTGGGGGATCGACGATATCCCGGCAGCTTGGTTTTCCGGCTGTCTTGAATCGGATGAATCCAAATGATCCGACATTCACATCACTCCTCGTTCTGGACATGCTATTGTTAATTTTTACCAATTCATATTTACACAGTGATCCTATTCCTGAATTAGCAAAAATATGTTGTGATTCATTCCCACATTTCCCATAAAATCCGACGATTTCGGAGAAAATAACTTCAAGAGCTTGATAGTTGCCCAAGCTTCTGTATAATTAAAGTTAGTAAGTTTAGTCAACAAACTAACTAGGTAAAGGGGAATCCTTGTGGAAAAACCTGTACGTCCGAATGAACCACTTGTTACACACATTTATACGGCAGACCCATCTGCCCATGTGTATGAAGGCAAGATCTATATTTATCCATCCCATGACATTGATCACGACGGTCCCGACAACGACAACGGCGACCAATACGCGATGGAGGACTACCATGTCCTCTCGCTGGACGACTTCAACTCTCCGTGCGTCGACCACGGCGAAGTGCTGCATTTGCGTGATATCCCATGGGCCAGCAAGCAATTGTGGGCTCCGGATGCAGCTTACAAGAACAATACGTATTACCTCTACTTCCCCGCACGGGACAAAGAAGGCATCTTCCGCATTGGCGTAGCCACCAGCTCTTCGCCTGCCGGACCTTTCAAGGCGGAAGAAAGCTATATTCCAGGCAGCTTCAGCATCGATCCGGCCGTGCTCGTGGATGACGACAATCGTGCATACATGTATTTCGGCGGACTTTGGGGCGGTCAGCTGGAGAAATGGCAAACCGGCACCTTCAAACCGGACGCCGAAGGACCGGCACCGGACGCTCCAGCACTGGGACCGCGATTCGCCGAGCTTAGCGATGATATGCTTACCTTCAAATCGGCACCGCAGGAAATCTCGATTGTGGATGAAGATGGCAATCCGCTGTTAGCCGGAGACGAGGATCGCCGTTATTTCGAAGGGCCGTGGGTGCACAAATACAACGGGTATTACTACCTGTCCTACTCCACCGGAACGACCCATACACTGGTTTATGCGATCAGTAAGAACCCGCAAGGCCCTTTCGTATTTAAAGGTAAAATCCTGGAGCCTGTCATCGGCTGGACCACACACCATTCGATCGTGCAATTCCAAGATAAATGGTACCTGTTCTACCATGACAGCTCGTTGTCCGGCGGCGTGAACCACAAACGCAGCGTCAAATACACCGAGTTGCATTACAATCCGGACGGCACCATTCAAACCATCGATCCATATAAATAAGCACAAAGATGGAGCGCCCATCGGCTGAAGCAAGCCGGGTGGCGCTCCTCTTTTATTTTATTTCAGCAGTTCTCCGCCTTCTGCTCTCGGCATCTCGGTGTGCTCTGTCGATGCTTCCGCAATCTCATAAAATGCCCAATGCGTCTGCGGAACGTCACGCCACACCGGAAGTACGTCGGCTCCACCAAACAGCGGCCCCCGCTCCAATGCGCGGTTCAACACCGTCACAGCCTCGGCCCGTGTGACCAAAGCCGTTGGCCGGAACGAGCCGTCAGCATATCCGCTGACGATACCCGCCGCTTGAGCCGCTAGGATCGCCTGCTCCGCCCAATGACCGGCAGTGTCCGAGAAGCCTGCGCCTCGCTGCCCTGCAGCCGACTTCATCAACTTCACGGCGATCGCCGTAATTTCCGCCCGTGTGACAGGCTTTTCCGGCTTGAAGCTGCCATCGGCATAGCCTTGCATCAAGCCCATTCTGTACGCTTTGGCAATCGCCTCAACGGCCCAATGACCTGCCGGAACATCGCTGAAGCGAATCGTCTGGCCCGCTTCCTTCATTTCCACCGCTTTAACTAACATGGCGGCCATCTCCGCGCGAGTGATCGGGTTCTCCGGTTTAAACAAACCACCGGGGTAACCGCTGATATAAGCCTTATGCATAGAGGTTAACGCTACGTCCGACTTCACTAAAGCAAAGGTGCTGAAATGATCGACGGTGAGTTTCAGCCCTTTGCCGTTGGCTAACGGAACAACTTCCCCCGTCAGGAACTCCGTTGTTCCGCCGGAATGTTCGACATAGACCCCGAGTTTAGTCGGGTCTACTTCATCTGCTATCCCCGTTAACGGCAGAACAAGCTCGACCTCCCGGTTTTGTAAATTCGTCTCGATTTGAACCGGGCGGCCGATAATTGTAACTTCATTACCTCCTGTAGCCGTAAGCACAACCTCAGCCTGGTTCGCGCGCCCTTCGATTTCCTTGGTTTGGGCGGCTGCTTTTACCGGCTGGATCGTCATCGTCACATCACCGCTTGCCCCCTGCAAGGAAGCTGCCGGAATCGTGATCTCCCCGTTTACGGTTCGAAATTGCAAGTCAAGTCCACGCCCCGTGAGCAAGGAAATGACGTCGCGGGCAAGCGAAATCTTGATGGTGCTCACTTCATCCTTCGCATCCGGGATCATCAGACTCAGCGAAGCGGCGCCTTCTTCCTCCAATTTGTTAATCGCTTCCCGAAGCTTAGCATCGGCCGTCAACTTGATTTCATCCTGCTTCGAGCCATCAGCTGCGGTCGTCCGAACGATGTCGACCGGGATAGGACTGGATGGATCGCGGATAATTTCCGGTTCCACTGGACGGCTAGGCGGCGTTGACGGTCCAGATGGAGACGAAGGCGGGTTCGTCGGATTGGTTGGCGTTGTTGGCGGCGTCGAACCCGAAGCGACGTGGAAGATCAGCTGATCGACCAGCATCAGCTCGCCGGATTTTTTCACCACTTTGATTGTATGTTCACCAGCCGGCAGGTTGGCGATGCTGAACAACGGTTGCTGAGCGCTGCGGGTCTCGGCATAGGCGTCTACCGTCGCTTTCAGCTGTCCGTCGATGTACACCTCCATTTCCCCTTGAGCCGGGCCAGTAGGCATTCGCAAATCGATGCCGGTGCCCTTAAACGTATACTCGAAGAAATCGCCATTCATCTCGGTGGAATGCACGTCATCGTAGTAATCTCCCTTGATGTGGAACGTCAGCTTCAAGCTTCCCGCCGGTTGAGCGGCGAGGTATTCCTTCTTGATCGTCACCTGGTTCCCCTCTACGGTGTAGTCTGTGCCCTCAACCAACGGCGTCTCACCGTTTTGGATGCTGCTGAGATTTTCGATGCCGCTAAGCACTTCTACTTGGATGTCCTCCTGGGCGGACAGCGTTTTATCAAAAGTCGCTTCGGTGCGGTTTATCAGGTCAGGAATTTGCACCCTGAACGCATCCAATAGCATAAATCGGCCTGATTTCTTCACCAGCTTGATCGTATGCAGGCTGTTGGACAATCCGGATACACTGTAGACAGCTTGCATCGCCTGTCTAACGTCGGCATGGGTATCCACGGTACCTACAAATGCGCCATCCAGATACACATCCACCTCTCCCTGGGACGGATCGATTTCAGTGATGTACTGGATTCCGGTGCCCTTAAACGTATACTCCAGAAAATCTCCGTTGGTCTCGGCAAAATGCACATCATCCATGTAATCCCCAAAGTTCCGACCACCGTTGCGGTTCCAGGACCCCGTGTAACGAATGCCGGGGTCATCGTTATTGATCATAAGGAACCGGCCTGACATATCCACGATTTGAATCGTAAGCGTTTGTGGCAGACCTGCGCTAAAATGGAACGTCAGCTCGATGGTTCCTGTAGGCTGTGCTGCTAAATACGAGGAATGAATGCGGACCGTATCCCCTTCGATGGTGTAGTCCGCCCCTTCGGTCAAATCTTCCTCCCCGTTGGCGATGCGAACCAGCGTATTTCCGTTTAGCGTCATCGCAGTCGTCACGTCCGCTTGCGCCGACGGTTTCTGATCAAACTCCGCCATTGTCGGCGAGATCGTGCTGTTGACGATCGCAGGCCCGGTGATATCGACGTTGAACGTCTGCAAATCTCCGCCGGCGAAATGAAACGTCAAGCTCAGCGTCCCCGGCAGTTGCTGGAGCAAAAACTCTTTCTTGATCGTAACATCGTCCCCGGAGATCACATAATCGGTATTCCGCGCCAGCGCTGTTGAACCTGCCGCGATGCTCGTCAACGTGTCTCCTCCCAGCGGCAACGATACGGTCACATCCTGTGGATTCGTTGTTTCAAAATCAGCCGTTGTCGAACCAATTAAGCTGTCCGCATAAACCTTAAACCCATCAACGATCAGGTAGGTTCCGCCCTTTTTTATACCGGAGAGGGTATGCTCGCCAAACGGCAGATTTCGCACGCTGTAAATGGGAACCTGCCCCTGTTGAACGGAAGCATTGGCGTTAACCGTCTCTCGGAATTCGCCGTCGAGATAGATGTCAATTTCCCCGCCAGAATCTGCAGTTTCGGTCAGAAAATCAATGCCAGTGCCCCTAAACGGGAATTCAAAACCTACCTCTCCTTTTTCCCCGTAATGGACATCCCCTTGATAATCGTTCCAATCGGGATTTCTGCCTGAACTGTAACCCCAGCTGCCCCCGGTGCCGTAAGTATCGTAGGTCACCGACGGGTGATTGTCGTTATAGATCACCCAATGCTCTACCGTCTCAACGACGGACTCGGGCGCCGCTTGCTCTAAGCTTTCCACCGAGTTGCTAACTTCTGGCGCAATTGGATTCGTTGCATCGGAAGACTCCATAATCATGACGTTCAAATCTTGGGCATCCTGTACCAGCTCTTTACCGCCGTTGCGCGTCCAGCTTCCGGTATATTTCACGCCTGTGTCGTCATCATTCACTTTGGAGGTTCCGTTCTTGGCTGTAACCTTGAACAAACGCGAAGCATGCGGCTCCAAATAAATGTTGGTCATTCCGGTTGCATAATCGCCAAGCTCCTTATGGGCCCACAAATCGCGGACCGAAGCAGCGCCGTCCAAACCGATGTCGCTCCACTTTACATTCATGGATGCGCCTTTGGTGCCCAGATTAAACAAAGCCACCGTGTATGTGCCATCCCCATTATTGGCGTACCACACCTGTTGATTGGTTGCCATCGATACGGGATGTGCCGGGCGGCCGGCTTGGTTGACGGCGATCACCTCATCATTCGTCAACAGCTCCAGACCATAGCCGTCCAGGTTAGTTAAATCGTCGCCGGTGTAAAATTGCGCACAGGCAATCGCCCACAGCGTTGCCGCGGTCTGCCGCTCGTCTCGGGTCAAGCCGGACGTCTGCCCGTTCCCAATGTTAAGCGAGTCGAAATCGTTCCAACCGCCGGGGCCAGCGTCACGCCACCACAAGGCAGCATCCGGGAACAACCGGGCGATGTTCGACCATTGGGTCATCCCAATGTTGCGGTCATACGCCTCCACATCCCAATTGACGCGCCAGCCATTGGCGTATTTTTTCCAGAAGTCTACGTAGTTGTGGTCCAGCGCCCAGGACAGTTCCAGCCATATTCCGTGCTTGGACAACGCCATCGACCAGGCCTTTACGTCATCCCGCGCGTCGATCGATAGGTCGTTATGGCCAGACCCGGGAGTCACGCTGTCGAACTTCACGAAGTCAACGCCCCAGGAGGCGATCAGATCCGCGATGGAGTTCACATATTCCTGCGCCCCCGGCTTGGAGAAGTCGATTTTGTAATCGATATTCCAATAGTCCGCTGGTCGAAGCGGCTGAGCGGCGATGTCCTGCATATGGTATTCCGTGCCGTAAATCGGCAGGTTCTTCTCGTAAGCTTCTTTGGACAAACCGGGAATCAAATAGATCCCGACCTTCTGTCCATTATTATGGATATAGTCCACCAAATTCTCAAAACCGTTAGGATACAACGTTTCACTTGGAAGCGGCCGGCCGTATTCGTCCATGCTGCCGTTCCAGCCTGCGTCGATGTTGATGTATTCGTACCCGTGGGCTTGCAGCTTCTCGCGCATGGCATCGGAGATCATCTTCAGCTTCGCTTCCGAGGTCCAATTTCCCTCCGGCCCGTCGTACACCTGCAGGCTGTAGCTGCTCCAACCCATATAAGGCTTCAATGCCAGGCCGTTATCGGCGGCATGGGCCACCTTGCTCTCCGTGCCAAAATAAGCAAAGGGCACTAGAGTCAGCGCCGCCGCTAACCAGCAAACCAACGTCTTTTGCAGCAAACGGATCATCAATTCATCTCCTTTGGTAGATATTGTGGTCCCTGTTGGACGGTTGGTGGTTCAATGATTCAGTGATTCTGTGCTTCATTGAAGTTCGGTGCCCTCCCCCTTTCTGCGATTAAATTATCTTGGTAGCGCTTACATATCTGTCCGATGAAATGATCTCATGAACGTGCCGGCTTCGCCTAGGTACATCTCTTCGTTTGGCGTACACTTCCTCCTGATTTCGATGGAGCATCCAGCGGATCTCAGCAACCATTTTTTCGGGCAAGGGACAATTTCCCATATATAGTTCCCTATATTTCCATTAAATGTATATTTACTCCGTTCACGGTACACGCTATCCCCATATCAATCATTGGAGGTCATGTTGTGGATAGCCAAGCTGGAACAAACTACGAATCAACGGAAGCCGAACATATTTTAACGGACCGTCAGGGTCACCCCATCACGGACAATCAGAACGTCCGAACCGTAGGAAGCCGGGGGCCAACCACTCTGGAGAACTATCATTTCCTCGAGAAAATCTCCCATTTCGACCGGGAACGTATTCCGGAACGAGTGGTACACGCGCGGGGGGCCGGGGCTCATGGTTATTTTGAAGCTTACGGCAAAGTCGGGGACGAGCCGATTGCGAAATATACCCGGGCCAAGCTGTTTCAGGAGGCCGGAAAACGGACGCCGGTGTTCGTCCGCTTCTCGACCGTGATCGGCGGCGGGGAATCCCCCGAAACGCTCCGCGATCCGCGCGGATTTGCGGTGAAATTTTATACGGAGGATGGCAACTGGGATTTGGTGGGTAACAACCTGAAGATCTTTTTTATCCGTGATCCATTGAAGTTCCCGGATATGGTGCATTCCTTCAAGCCCGATCCAGTCAGCAAGCTGCCGGACCCGGAGCGAATGTTCGACTTCCTGTCGCAAACGCCGGAGTCGACGCATATGGTGACTTTCCTGTTCTCGCCTTGGGGCATCCCGGCAAACTATCGTCAGATGCAGGGTTCAGGGGTCAACACGTATAAATGGGTCAATAAAGATGGAGAAGCCGTACTGGTCAAATACCATTGGGAGCCGCTGAAGCAAGGGATCAAGAATCTGCTGCAGCACGAGGCCGACGAGATCCAGAAGACCAACTATAACCATGCAACGCAGGATTTGTATGAGGCGATCGAGCGCGGTGATTATCCGGAGTGGGAGCTGTGCGTGCAGATCATGAGCGATGACGACCATCCGGAGCTGGACTTCGATCCGCTGGACCCCACCAAGCTGTGGGATCCCGAGAAATTCCCGTTTCTGCCGGTTGGCAAAATGGTGCTGAATCGCAATCCGGAGAATTATTTTGCCGAGGTAGAGCAAGCGGCGTTTGGGACCGGCGTGCTGGTGGACGGGCTGGATTTCTCCGATGACAAGCTGCTGCAAGGGCGGACCTTCTCTTACTCGGATACGCAGCGTTACCGCGTGGGGACAAACTATTTGCAACTTCCCATCAATGCGCCAAAAACGAAGGTTGCCACGAACCAACGCGGCGGACAAATGGACTATCGGGTCGTCCACAATCCGGGCACGAACCCGCATGTCGATTATGAACCGTCAACGAAAGAAGGCCTGAAAGAAGCGGACATACGAGGCAAAGACCATGAGCCGCATTACGACGCCAATCTGGTTCGACGGAAGATCGAACGCACCAACGATTTCGCTCAAGCCGGCGAGACCTACCGCAAGTTTGATGATGTGGAGAAAAACGAGCTGATTTCCAATTTGGTGAACAATCTGAAGGTGTGCAGTCCTAAAATACAGGAAACGTGGATCAGCTACTTTACCCAAGCTGACGAAGAGTATGGAAGACGCGTAAAGGAAGGGCTTGAAGCGGCCAAGCGGGAAATGGGAGCCGCAGGCAAGCATACCAGCACGGCGGACGCAGATCAAGCGATGGATAAAGCCAAAGGGATGGGGCATGAGTCCGATCGGTATTAATGAACAAAACCTGCGAGGGCCTTGTGGGCAATCGCAGGTTTCTTTATGACTCGCCGCGGCCCAGCAAATCCAGCCGCAGCGGCGTAAAGGTATCCCGCAGCTTGCTAGGCTTCAGCGCGCGGCAGCCCTGCAAGCACACCGCTTGGGATCACCAGTGTTTTCCCCACCGACAGGAGCGTTTTGTCCCACATTCCAGTTGTCCTTATGTTTTCTCCTTTAAACTTATGGGATAATGGCCTTATCGTTTGAATCTATGATATGGGATATTCATGTTACATGGTTGAAGGAGGAGCCCTATGGACATGACAAGGGGAACTTACGGTTTCCGGTTCGCTGAAGACCAAGAGCTTCCGCTGTGCGTGTTATTTGCCGCCGGCTATGACTCTATCACTGACCCTTCTTATCACTGGGACGGATTAGAGCGAACGGACGGACCTTTGCTCCTGTTCCAATATACATTCTCCGGAGAAGGGGTCTTTGAGTTGGGTGACTGTTCTCACCGCGTTACCGCAGGACAAGCGTTCCTCGCCGAAATTCCAAGTTCCCATCGCTATTATTATCCGCAAGAAGCTTCGGCGCCTTGGGAGTTCCTGTTCCTGCTGTTTCGGCCGAATGTGGTACTTCCCTTATGGCGAAAATTCCTCAGCGAAGCCGGAGCAGTTCCTTATCTCCCCGAAGACTCCGCACCGGTGCGGTTGGCGCGTATGATCATCACTGATGCGGGAGCAGGTCGGATCACCGATCCCTACATCGCCTCATCTTGCGTTTACCAGTTCGTCACGGAATTAGCCAGAATGCAGGTTACATCGCAGAAAAACAAAGAGAACTGGCCGGAAAGCGTCAAACGTGCCGCCGAGTTGATGGAGAGCAACTATGCGCAGATGATCAGCATCGATCAGCTTTCCGAGCATGTTGGCTTGTCCAAGTACCACTTGATCCGCCGGTTTTCGGACAGTACAGGACTTACGCCAGGCGCTTATCTGACCCGTGTCCGCACCGAAAAAGCGATGGACCTGCTTCGCGGTACGTCACTTAGCATTGAGACCATTGCTGAGCGGGTAGGTTACTCCAGCGGAAGCTACTTCATTAAGGCCTTCCGCCGTTTGACCGGGCTCACCCCCGGAGAGTTCCGCAGCGGGGGCGAAAGTCTGGTCTATCGCAAGCTGTTCTTCGATTAAACGCAATATTTTGCTATTCATATCGCAAAGTTACTATAGATATAGCAAAACTCCTTTAGGTAAGATGAACCTAACAAGAGCAATAAAGATCCATCCGTAAAGGAGTTTTGCAAATGAACCATCAGCAGATTGCCCCAACTCCACCGCTAGGTTGGAATAGTTGGGACTGCTACGGCGCAGCTGTGACGGAAGAAGAGATTCGGGGCAATGCGGAATACATGGCCAAGCATCTGAAAGACTTTGGTTGGAACTATATCACCGTGGATATTCAATGGTATGAACCAGGAGCCCTTTCGTCTCAATATCGGCCGTTTGTTCCGCTTGTGATGGACGGCTATTCCCGGCTGATGCCTGCCGAGAATCGCTTCCCCTCTGCGGCCGGCGGCCAAGGCTTCAAGCCGTTAGCGGATTATGTGCATAGCCTCGGGCTGCGATTCGGCATTCATATCATGCGCGGCATTCCGCGGCAAGCCGTTCACGCCGCCACACCGATCTTGGGGACGACCGCAACCGCACGTGATATTGCACATCCCAATTCGATCTGTCCCTGGAATACCGATATGTACGGTGTGGATGCCTCCAAAGAAGGAGCGCAGGCCTATTATGATTCGCTTTTTGCCTTATATGCCTCATGGGGCGTTGATCTCGTAAAAGTGGACGATATTGCCACTTCCCGGCTTTACGGCACCCACCAAGCCGAAATTGCATTGATCTCCGAGGCGATCAAGCGCTGCGGCCGTCCGATGGTGCTCAGCTTATCCCCCGGACCGGCTCCGGTGGAGCTTGCAGCTTTCTTCGCCGAACAGGCTAACATGTGGCGCATGACGGACGATTTCTGGGACCAGTGGCCGCTGCTAAGGGACATGTTCGACCGCTGCCGGGCATGGCAGGGCGTCCCGCAAGCCGGGTCATGGCCGGACTGCGACATGCTGCCGCTGGGGCATATCGGCATCCGCTCGGTGGACGGCGGCGGGGCGGATCGCTGGACCCGGTTCACCCGCGACGAGCAATTAACGATGATGTCGCTTTGGAGCATTTTCCGTTCGCCGTTGATCTTTGGCGGGGAACTCCGAGACAATGACGAATGGACCTTGTCGCTGCTGACCAACCGCGAGGTGCTGCGGATGCACCGGGAAAGCCGCGGCGCCAAAGAAGCCCTTCGGCAAGACGACCTGATCGTTTGGACGGCCGAACATCCCGAAGGGTTCAACTATGCAGCTGTTTTTAATGTAGGGGAAAGCGCGCTGCCGCTGGAGCTCCCTCTGGAGCAAATCGGTTTATCCGGCGTTTCTACCGGAACTGAGCTGTGGAGCGAAGCTCCCGCGGAGCTTACGGCGACTGAGGAGCTTCGGACTACGATCCCGCCGCACGGGGTGCGGTTGTATCGGTTGGAATGAAAGAGACCTGCCGCCCTGGCAGGTCTCTTCCCTATCAAAACTCCAGCTATAGTTATCCTCACTGCCAGATAGATTTCATGTCCCAAACTTCCATCGACCTAACCACGAGCTCTCCATCTCCCCAAATCTCCAGCCCTAGAGCATCTCTGCGGCTCGGATAGACTCGGGTGGTCAGGCTTTTTAGTCCATTGGCATAAGCTTCAACCATCGAACGGTCCAAAAAGAGATGCGGCTTTAAATTTTCACCGAACAGATCCAATCTGCCACCCTGAATTCCTTTGCACTTCTCTCGTGGATGCAAAGTCGTTTTGGTTCGATCGACCAAGAGTTTACCTTCAACCTTATCGTAGTACAACAACGTTTGCTCTTTCCCATCCGGCGTACACCGCACTTTAATTCCGAGTTGTTTGGCTTGTACCGATTCCAGTTCCACAAGGATCTCAAGCATGTCCCCTTTAATGCCCCTCAGCAGATCATTGGTCTCTGCCATTGTCTTGTCCTGAATCGACAACCGCTTTGCGCCACGCAAGGATTGAAGCTCTTGGATCGGCTCAATTCCCAGGCGTCCATCATCCCGTAAATAAACGCTTAATGGCAACCCGGCATTATGGGCCCAGCCCGATTGATACTCCAGCTCGGCCGTCCGGTCCCCTTGGGCTATCGTAAAAATGATCTTCCTTCCGGTCTTCGGATCCACCATGCCGCTGGGTCCAGTAAAATGGAAGTCACCCACATCAATCAGCTCTGGTTCTTCCTGATCTGGAATAAACGAGAGCTCTTCCTTATCCAGCCGCCCAATCCAGTAAAACACTTCAACGTCCGCACCTTCTCCGACTGGGCTGACCAGAAGCAGATGCTTGCTTTCCCCCTGCTTGTCCGCGCCAAGCGGAAGCAGAACCGGAAGCTCCCAGATTGGTCCAAGATAAGGGAACTTCTGAAGATCCGCTTGGAAAAACGGTCCTTTGTACGTCCAGTTCAACATATCCTTCGAAACAAAGGCCAGGGCAGCCCCGCCTGCACCTTCGATCCCCGACCCCACTAGGGCATACCAACCGTCATCATCCTTCCAGACAAACGGATCTCGGAAATCGCCGAAAGCCCCCATCCCTTTTTGCTGTACGATGAGAGGCTCCGGATGCTTCACCCACTGAACCAAGTCCGAATTGCCATCCGTTAAGTAAGTACTTCGGGCAAGGGCCACGCTCTGATTTGGCGAAGCACTGTCATTTCCCGCCGTAAAAAACAGGACCGGTAAACCGTCCGCATCATAAGTGGCGCTGCCTGACCATATACCATCCGGGGCAAGTCCATCCTTCTCAGGGGCAAGTGCTACGGGAAGATCACGCCAATGAACGAGATCCTCACTCACCCAATGTCCCCAATGGATCTGATAGAAGTACGGACCTAACGGATTGTGTTGATAAAATAAATGATACCGCCCCTCGAAATAAATCGGTGCATGTGGTTCGTTCATCCAATGAGCAGGAGGGCTGACATGATACTGCGGCCTATGCCAATCTAGCAGAAGCGGAGCCCGATCCAGCTTAATTTCATCATAGGGCACCTGAGGTTTGATACCGCCATATAGGGAATCAAGCACTTCCCGATACGATGCGGCTATTTCCTCTCCACTTAATGCCCGTCGATAAATCTTCAACTCATCCAAGATTCCGCTGAACATTTGGAGGTGAAATACTCCGGCCCAACGGCTGCTGTGATTATTTTTGCCGATTAGTAAATCTGTACCTACAGCCTCAACCATTCGAGAACCGACAGGTACCTCAGATGAAGCAATTGCTCGGCCATTCAAGTACAGCTTAATTTCGCCTCGATCCCCATCAAAAACCGCATTAACATAGGACCATTCATGCTTGGGCAACTCACAGCCGTCCGGTGACCAAACTTCCTTCCAGCCCCCTTGATCAAGTCCCAACTGAAAAGACCATCGTCCGTGCCGGAACATCCCCAGCAGATAACCCTGGTGACGATCCCGATGATGACGGTTCACAATAGCAGCCAGCTTCCCTTCATACCCCCAGTCATAGGAGCGCGGCGCCACCCACACCCCTATGCTTAAGGCTGACAACAGCTTTGGCTCCTGCATCCTGTCCATTTCTCTGGCTGGATGGGTGATAAAGGTCGAATAACCGTCAAACAGGAGGCCCCTTCCTACAACTCCTTGTCTCCATTGCGGATCAACAGGCCCGGTGAATTCAGCTTGATTAAATACATACTGAATCTCATCCCATGAAAGAGATACCTGCTCTAGAGCGCTTCTTCCGGCACCTTCATCAAATGCCCAGTACATCATTAATTCTTGGTCTCCTGCGAGCCGACGCATCAATCATCCCTCCTGACACGCCACTTGCTTTGGAGAGGCGTAGGGAATCTCAACAGACTTCAATGTATGAATCTGAAGGGAATTTAGTATAACCTCCCCGGATTTCGTGATGACTTCAAACTGCTCAATCGGAGATTCCGGAAAAATTTGATCCGTCATTACGACAAGTCCATGATTCCCGTACACTTCAACCGCATTGCGATCCAGCCAGACATGCAATTGGATTTTTCCGTCTACCGCCGCCATGTTAACCCCATGCTTGGTCGCAAACGACGGATGGAAATCAATAATCCCGGATTGGGTGCGATCGATGAATAGCCATTGAGTCCCGGGATCATAACCGATGATAATCTCGTCCTTCTCCAACGATTTTAACTTGATCTGCACTTCCTCGCCGGAACGGATATCAAGTTCCACCTCAATTTCTAGCAAATCTTCCTTCAGCTTCTGCCAAAAGGGAGCTTCTGGCGTAACCGTAACTTCCTCCCAATGCAATGACGCTTTGCGCAGTTGCTCCACTTCTCGGACAGGTAATTGAATCAATCGTACATTCCCATCCTGTTCATTCAATGTCAAGGCGCGTGGTAAAGTCATTGCGCCTCTCCAGTTGCCTGTAGGCGTCTCGTTGGCGTACTTCCAATTACTCATCCATCCAATGATCACTCGTCGTCCGTCTTCTTTAGGGAGATCTGACCAGGTGACCCCGGCATAATTGTCTCTCCCATAATCCAGCCACAGAATTTGATCTGACGCGTTGTCATTAATGAACGTGTTTCCGTCAAACTCACCGATAAAATACTGCGTACGCGATCCTTCCGGACAATTCGGATGATCGCCGATGCTGATAATAAGTACCCATTTTGAACGTCCGGTATCCCCTATCGGCAATTCAAACAGATCCGGGCATTCCCAAACGCCGTCATGCGACCCTTCTTCTTTACCGAATACACCGGACAACGACCAGTTCAATAGATTTGTAGATTGATAGAAACGAACGTGATCGCCCGCCACAAGCACCATAATCCAACGCGCGCTTTCAGAATGCCAAAATACTTTTGGATCCCGGAAATCAACCAGTCCTTCTTCTTCAAGAACAGGATTCCCCTCGTACTTGTGCCATGTCAATCCCTTGTCCCTGCTGTAGGCCAAGCTTTGCCGTTGACGCGGCTGTCCGGTTTCCGGATGGGTATCCGCATGGGTGAAAATGGCCACCAAACCATGGGAATCTTCGAACAATCCGCTGCTATTCTTCCAATCCACCACACAGCATCCGGAGAAAATAGCACCATGCTCATCCGGGAACAAAGCGATCGGCATATGTTCCCAGTGCACCAGGTCTTTACTTATCGCATGGCCCCAGTGCATTGGTCCCCATTGATTTCCGTAAGGATGGTGCTGATAAAATAAATGATAGCTTCCTTCGTAATAAACCAGTCCATTAGGGTCGTTTAACCAATGGGATGGGGGAGAAAAGTGATAGCCCGGTCTAAACCGTTCTTCTTTATGCTGCGGAGTAGACTCCAGCATCTGATGGATATCCTCGATAGTTGGCATTGCTCCAAGTGCCCCTTTCCGTGTTGTCACTAACGCTCCTCCGGCATTTGCAAAAGCCAGCATGTTCGTGATTTGCGAGGACGTCAGTTCTTTCAGCGGGATTCCAACCTCCAGGATTTTAAATAACAAGCATCCAAGAAAAGCATCACCGGCTCCCGTTGTATCAACGACCTCGACTCGAAACCCTGGGACATAACCGTCTTTACTTCCTAAACGGTAGTAGCATCCTTTTTCCGCCAAAGTGACAACGATCAACGAAATATCAAATTGCTGGGCTAGCTTCAGGGCCCCTTCCTCGATATCATGTGTCCCTGTAATAAAGGACAACTCTTCCTCGGATATTTTCAAAATATCCGCGTATTTCATTCCCCAAAGCGTATTCTGCTTAATCTCTTCCCGACTCTCCCACAAAGCAAACCGAATATTCGGATCGAAAGAGAGTAGGACACCTGCATCCTTAGCCTTAAGAACCGCCGTTCTAGTTGCGGTACGAGCCGGCTCATGGGTCATGGATACCGTTCCGTAATGCAAAACCCGGCTTGAAGCAATCTTCTCCAGCGGAACATCCTTTGAATGCAAGAAGGTGTCTGCCCCTGGCTTCCGAATAAAGCTGAAGGATCGATCCCCATGATCGTCTAAATGGACAAAGGCCAGCGTGGTGCTCGCTTCACGCGTATACGATACTCCGGTAACGTCAACACCAGCGTCTTGCAAAGTTTGATGAAGCAAGGAACCAAACTGATCTTCCCCCACCTTACTAATCAATGCCGAGTGAGAACCTAACCGGGACAGCGCAGCCGCCACATTAGCCGGAGCTCCCCCAGGATTACATTCGAACTGCTCGTTCCCTCTTGATGAACGGCCTGCCGGTGTAAAATCAATTAATACTTCCCCGATTGCGATGACATCAAGCACGGTTTCTCCCCACCTATCGACTATTTATTTAGGTTTGCATTATAGCGATCCAACCCGGTTTGATAGAGTTCCATTAATTCATTGAGGCCCATTTTCTCCAATGTTTTGACGTAGTTATCCCACTGTTCATCGACGCCGCCATCCACGATGAACTTTCCTCTTTGCGTATTTACGTATTTGATTAACTCAGGCTCAATTTTGTTGATTTTGTCCAATTCCTCAGGTTCAAAGAAGATGCTTGGATAGTTTTCTTTTTCCATGTAAGGGTTGTAATACTGCTCCAGATCTTTAGCACGTTGCTGAGCACGTGGTTCCATATCCACCACTTTGCCGAAATCTTCAAACGTAATCACGCCTGGTCCACCAGAACCCGGGGCAACCTTTTGCCGGAACTCGCCTGCAGAGGTACCTTCAGGAAGCGGCAGATTCACCAATTTCCCATTTTCATCTTTCTCGAAGACGACACCCAGCGGACCCCAGTGAATTTGAGCGGCCATGTAAGGCTCATATTGCTGATCGATCCAACGCATGGTGATTTCCGGATACTTGTTTGCTTTGGTAATCACGAAAGCCCCGCGTCCCGGCCCCCCGCCATTGGCACGTCCGATTAACTGATCTCCATTAGGTCCTTTCAGCGGCGACAGCAGAACATAATCCTTACTGCGCTCCGGCCCGACAACCTCCTCGATTTCCCACCAGATGTAAGACCCAAGCGTCTCTTCTGTCGATTTGCCTTTAGCCAGATATTGCGCTGCATCCTGGGTAAAGGATTCGGGATCAATCAGACCTTGTTTGTACCATTTTTCATGGAAGTATTTGAGCGCCTCTTTGTATTCAGGCTGGGTTGCGGTGAAAATGACCTTGCCATCACGAACGACTCGATGTTCCAGGTTATCCGGAAGTCCAAACGCACCAAAGATTCCGGCGATATCCATACACCATTGCATATGCATAAAGCTGAGCGGAATTTCATCCAGTTTGCCGTTGCCATTCGGGTCCTGTGTTTTAAAGGCAACCAGGGCCTCCGTATATTCATCCAGAGTTTGCGGCACGTTCAGCCCCAGCTTATCCAGCCAGCTTTTATTGATCACATGAAAGAACGGGTTCGTTCCGAGGTTATTATCTTCCCAGGATGGAAGTCCATAGATGTGTCCGTCAGGCGCCGTGATCGTCGATTTGATATCCGGCCGTCGTTCAAAAAGCGCTTTCAAGTTTGGCGCATATTGATCAATTAGATCTTCTAGCGGAATTATGGTTCCGTCCTTACCATAATTAATAAGTTCATAATCGGTAAATCCAGCTGCGTAGAATGCATCTGGCAAATCCCCACTGGCGATTAACAGGTTTTTCTTCTCGGTATAGTCGGTATCCGGAATGTTCTCCCAATTGATCTTCACGTTTGTTTCCTTCTCTAATCTCTTAAAGATCTCCATTTCGGAATACTCGGGTGCCAATGCGGCTTTTGGAGAGACCATGGTTAAGGTCACGGTGTCGTTTACAATCGGAAGACCCGTCTTGTTGAAATTCGTGTCTTCCACCGAGCTATTGGCCTGATTCTTGTCCCCGTCGCCGCTGTTCCCCTTGCCCGAACATCCACTTAGAACAAAGGCTCCGGCTAAGACAAGAATCCCCATTTTTTTGTACCATGATTTCATTGAACATAACCTCCCTTGAATTCGTCCTACTCGTTTCATTACACACCTGTTCCATTACAATGAAATGGCCCTTAGCCTTGCATCCCCCCCTTCAAGTACGTCGTTAGCATCAGCCCTTGATCGATCCGATCATCACGCCCTTAACGAAATACTTTTGGAGGAATGGATATAAAATGAGCAACGGCAAGCTGGATACGATGATGACACCGTATTTGATCAATTCGGTAACGCGCATTTTGGCCGCGTAAGATTCCACATCAATCATCATCCCTGAGTTCACCTGATTTTGGACAAGGATGTTGCGGAGCACCAGTTGCAAGGGATACTTGTTCTCGTCACTTAGGTAAATCAAAGCATCGAAGAAGCCATTCCAAAAGCCAACCACATGATAGAGCACCATAACCGCTAAGATGGACTTGGACAAGGGTAAAACGATGCTCCAGAAGAATCTGGTATTGGAACATCCGTCAATCGAAGCGGCTTCCCACATTTCATCTGGGATAGTGGATTGAAAGAAAGTTCTGACGATAATCACATTAAATACGCCGCCCGCTCCGGGGAGAACTAGTGCCCAAATCGTGTTCAGCATGTGAAGATCTTTAATCAGCAAATAGGTTGGGATTAGCCCGCCACTAAAAAACATGGTCACCATCAAAAACCACATAATCGCTGATTTCCCCACTAGATCTCGACGAGCCAGCGGATAAGCCGCAAATACGGTGACGGCCACACCAATAATGGTTCCTAAAGTTGCGTAAAGGATCGAATTAGCATATCCAATCCAAATGGAGGAATCATTAAAAATCCGTTCATAGCCATCCAATGTGAAACCTTTCGGGTACAGCCAAACCTCCCCCGAATAGATATAATTAGGATCACTAAATGACGCGATCAGTACAAAGTACAACGGAAATAACACGAGCAGCATCACGATGGTTAATAAAGAATAGTTGATTACATCAAACCAAACGTCCCCTCTGCTCTTTCTTTTCAGCATGGAATTCAAGATGGACCCCTCCTACCACAAGCTAGTTTCTGTCAACTTCTTAGCGACTCGATTGACAATGACAATCAGGATAATATTGATCAGCGAGTTAAACAGGCCAACTGCTGTAGAAAAACTGTATTCTGCTTTCTGAATCCCCATTTCGTAGACATAAGTCGGGATGATATTAGAGGTGGCATAGTTCAAATCGCTTTGCATCAGGAATGCCTTCTCAAATCCGATACTCATGATGTTGCCCAGCGCAAGAATCAACAATATCACGATCGTTGGCAAGATCCCTGGAATATCCACATTCCAGACACGCTTCCATTTACTTGCTCCATCCATAATTGCAGCTTCATGCAGTTCCGGATTCACTCCGGCAAGAGCTGCAAGGTAGATGATCGTGGAAAAGCCGGTTTCCTGCCAAATCCCGGACAAGATATACAAAGGACGGAACCAACCCTCGTCAGCCATAAAGAGAATGGGATCTCCTCCAAACCAGGTGATGATATGATTTACAATTCCGCTATTTGGAGATAAAAAAACGTTCAGCATCCCTACAAGCACAACCGTAGAGATAAAGTGCGGAGCATAAATTACCGTTTGAATAAATTTCTTATATCTCTTGCCGAGCATTTGATTGAGCATAATAGCAATGATGATTGGCGCCGGAAAACCAAATAGCAGCGATAAGAAACTAAGTGACAGCGTATTGGTAATGATGGTCCAGAAGTTATACGAATCAAAAAATTCGATAAAGTGTTGGAATCCGACCCATTCACTCCCCCAGATCCCCTGACTTGGCGAGAAGTTTTTGAATGCGATTTGGACGCCGTACATCGGATAATACTTGAAGATGAGATATAGAATAATGATGGGTAGCAGGAACAGATATAATTCATAATCACGCTTTACCCTGCTCCATTTGCTTTTCCGATGAGGTTTGATCATCATCATATCCTCCCCGCTGGTTCTTGAGGCCATGAAAAATACTCCCTTTCCATAGTAAAATGATCTTCAATTTTGAAACGTTTCCAATTTGTTATGTGCAGAATTAGGTAAATCTATCCCATTAATCATCTGAAATCGTTGATATTATTCCAGTGTTTATCATACAGATATGACAATTTGAAACGTTTCCAATTTTGCTAAGAAAAACTTCAGTTTCTCAAAGGAATCAGAATAAACTGAGGTTTTTCTTTCCTTTCGAAGGAATCAAGTCGTTTCACCTTGCCTGTAGGTGACGGGGATCCGATAGACCTGCTCTGTCAAAGGTTTCCCTTCGATCTTGCTGTAAAGCAGACGAATCGTCATCCGAGCCATTTTTTCTACCGGCTGCCTGATCGTTGATAAGATCGGATGAAAGAAAGGATTATCCTGAATGCCGTCATACCCTATGACCTTGACATCCTCGGGAACACGGATGCCTCGTTGGCGTGCTCTTTCGATATAGTTGGCAGCCAGCATATCCGTAATGGCAAAAATGCCATCCACATCTGAATATTCATGAAAGAACTCATTAAAGTAGGATTCGTCATCTACAATAGGATCTGGTTTCTCATAAACCACATGTTCGACACCTAAAGCCTCCGCCTCGTGAATGAATCCTTTTTTACGATTCATGGTTTCACTAAATACCGAAGTGATACTCCCGATAAAAGCAGGTTTCCGAGCACCGGCTTTAACTAACTCCCGTAAGGCGATGCGTCCTCCTTCAAAATTATCCGAAGTCACGCAGGTGATTTTCTTGTTAAAATGCCGATCAATACTCACGATTGGGATATCATGACTCACATTATTTTCGATATCGTTGTATGTGATCCCCACAATACCAGCCACTTTGTTTTGCCGAAGCATATCCAAGTAGTACAACTCTTTTTCAGGCTTCCCTCCGCTGTTACACAACATCAGCTTGAAGCCTTCCCGATCCAATTCATCCTCTATGTAATAAGCCAATTCAGAGAAGAATGGATTCCAAATGCTTGGAAGCAAGAGAGCGACCATCTTGGACTTTTGCATTTTGAAATTTCGAGCGACTTCATTGGGAATATAATTTAACTGCTTAATTGCTTCTTCCACTTTTCTGCGCGTCTTGGGTTTGACAGCCCCCGAGTTATTGATGACTCTGGATACGGTTCCCACGGCGACGCCAGCTAAGTTGGCTACATCCTTAATGCTTGCCATATGACCCCCCCGAGCTCTCTTATGTCCCCTATCATAGCATCAAACTGGAAACGTTTCAATAATTATTTTGGAAACGTTTCAAAATTGTAAAATTTAAGGTCTATCAAACCGAAAAAGCCGCTATTGCGGCTTTTTGTTCGACAGTTATTGCTCAATAATGAGGGGGAAGCACGATATCCCAAGATCGGTAGGATCAGTACACCTTCTTCAACAACTCAATCATCTCATCCAAGGTCAGACCAAAGGACTTGTAATAGGACACTTCGCTAGCCAACTGTTCCATCACCATTTCGTTGCGGATGCGCTGCATCTCTTCGGGGGAAAATTCAGCGACAAAACACCCTTTGCCGGTCACCGTATGGATCAAGCCGCGCCGCTCAAGTTCTTCCCACGCCTTCTTGACGGTGATGACACTCACCCGCAGCTCATGGGCGGCTTGCCGGATGGGCGGCAGGATATAGCCGCTCTCCAGCTCCCCTTTTAGAATTTGGGCGCTGATTTGCTCGAACAGTTGCTGATAGATCGGTTTCTCCGAAGTATTGGATATCGCGATGTTCATTGGATCTCCACTTGAAGGAATCGTTTGACCGCCATCCGGTAAGCCACTGCGGTAAGCGCAATGAAAATCACGATTCCTGCGATCAGAATATAGGCTTGAACTGCCAAATGATTCGCTTCCGTCCCATAAAACATACGATTCATCCCCGAATTCGCGATCCCGATCCACTGGGTGATCCCTGCAAACAATGTAGCTGCTACAGTGGAGATCAGCAGTGCCATACCAAATTTATACGCCGTCTTGTAATACATCGGAATAAAAATCAGGTTAAAGATCGCCAGCATCACCAAACAGAGACCAAAGAATCCTAAGTTCGGCGGGAAGAAGAAGTAGGTTATATCCGAATAGAAGCGCTGACTGACCAGGCCAAAGATTAGGGCAATCACCACATGCGCTAATTCCAGTCCGGCGATCACGATAATCCGCGCTTTCACAATGTCCCGTTTCGTAACAGGCATCATCGAGGTAAACATCAAATCGTTTTGTGCTCTCAGTTGGTTAAACATATTGGGGATGGTGATCCAACAAAAATACAAAATCACTATGAAGTAAATCCAGCCAGGAACAAACATCAAAACGCCCATTAACACAGGCATGCTCAATAATAGAGGATGTACACCCAGTCGGATATCTTTTCGGATCAAATTAATCATGGTTCTGCCCCCCTTTTCTCGCATAGTAAATCATAATATCCTCTAAGCTTGGCGTGGCGGCTCGGATTCCCGAAGTCGGGTCAAAGTCATCCGCATGGATCAAGCCCGTAAAGCCAAACGAGTTCGTTTTGTAGGAAATCATCCGGTCCTTCACCTGTGCAAGCTGGCCCTCGGAACCGTTCACGAGGAGATAGGATTCTTTGAATTCATCCTTCTCCCCGCTCAGCACAATTTGCCCGTTTGAGATAAAGGTAATATAATCTGCGCACTTCTCCAAGTCGGAGGTAATATGGGTGGAGAACAGAATGCTCACCTCGCCATCAGCAATCAGCTCCTGAAAAAGATCCAGCAGGTCATCCCGTGAAGCCGGATCCAGCCCGCTGGTCGGCTCGTCGAGGATCAGCAGCTTGGCCCCATGGGACAAAGCAAGCGTCAGGCTGTATTTGACCTTCATGCCCGTTGACAGTTCGGCGATCTTTCTATTCTCATCCAAGTTAAATCTCTTCATGTAGGAGGAGTAGATTTGATCGTCCCAATTTTCATAAAACCTCTTAATGGTATCCGTCAACGTCTTAATCTTACTGCGCGTGTAAAAATCAATGCTCCCGAAAGCAAATCCTATCTCCTGCTTTAATTCCAGCTCATGTTCCGCCATGTTCTTGCCCAGAATGTAAACCTCACCGCTGTCGATCCGAGTCATATTTAAAATCGACTTGATCGTCGTCGTTTTCCCTGCACCGTTAACTCCGATAAAGCCCATGATGTATCCCTTCTCCAACTGGAAAGAAACATCCTTCAGCTCAAAGGCGGGGAATTTCTTATGAATATGTCGAACATCTAATGCCAGCATGGAATACCCCCTCTTTTTAAATTGTGTATATCGTGTATACACAATATATCACGGATGGGAGGAGGCGTCAACCGAAGGCCGCCTTTCATATGTAAAAAAACACCCGCTCAACATTGCAGTTGACGGGTGTTCAAAATCAGAGTATTCGTACAAAACTCAGAGCCCAGCGGCGCGTTGCAGCCGTTTCGCGATTTCCACCAAATCCTCTGGCGATATGCCGGGGGCGAATTCCTCCTGAATCGGCTCCAGTTCTGGAATTTCGCCGCTGTACCCCGGCAGTCCGGCAAATGCTTCCAGCCTGCCGCCGTCCGTCGGATGCTGGCCGCGCCAAATTTGGGCGATGCCGTGATAGTCATGATCGCTGAACGTATACAATCTGCGATGCTCACCAGCGGCTTCCCAAGGACGGGTCGCATCAAACTTCCGATTTTCAATTTTCGGGATGGGCAGCATTTTGGTGACATCCACTCCGGTTGCGATCTCAAGCGCCTTCGCATACGCCAACACGTGCACGCCGCCGCGCACAAGAAGATAACCGATCATTGCTCTGGCCGTCGGATGATCGGTCATTTCATAGACGCGGGCCTTATGCGTCCGTGCACCACACTCCAGGAAATAGTTATGCAGCAAGTCGAAGATCAAGTTGCCGCTGCTAACGACGTACGATCCGTTCCAAGGACGCCCCATTGAGTCATACGGCAGAGAGGTCTGAGCGGATTCAATATAGTGAGGGGAGAAACGAAGATCCTTCGTATTCCCTAACGGAGTGGAATCCGGATCCCCGGGACGAGTCGTACCTTCCAGCATTAAATTGATCGTATTCGACACCAGCTCAACGTGACCAAACTCCTCTGCCGTAATACTCGCGACGAGGTCGTAAAACGGCTTGAGCTTGCTTTTTCCCCGGAAATTAAAGGACTGAAACAAATAGTTATTTAGCGTCGACATTTCACCAAACCGTCCGCCTAACAGTTCCTGAACGACGCTGGCGCCATTCGGATCCGGGGCTTTCGGTCTGGGCAATTCAATGGCCAATCGGTTTACGCGTTTAAACATGCATGTACCTCCCCATAAGTCTCAATTACTAAAAGCCTACGGGGGATAGCTCGGATATTATGCCGGACGGGTATTGATCGTCCGAAGCTTTGGTGTGGAAGTGCCTTTTGTTTATGGCTGGAAAACCTCTTGACCGTTGAGAATCAGTCTGTAGCTGATGTCGGCCTTCAGCGAGTCCGATACAGCACAATATTTCTCTTTGCCCATTTGAATAGCTTTCCAAATTTGATAATCTGGAATGTCTCCTTCAACGCGGAAGATCAGCTCAATGGCGGTAAAGCCGGACGGATTCTGCTCTTTCCGGGTACCGTCCGCTTCGATCTCTAGTGAAGTGATCTTCTCAAGGAATGAATTCAGAATCATGGTGATGTCAATGCCGATACATCCGGCCAGTCCGGCCAGCAAAAGCTCCATGGGTGTTGCACCTGTGCCGTCGCCGCCGTATTTTGGCGTAGCGTCCATTCTTACCGGATAACCGGAATCCCCGACTGATGTAAACAAACGTTTTCCATTCCAGGTTGTCATAACCTTCATCATCATTACCTACTTTCTGTTGTTAATGCTCCTGAAGTTGATTGATAAACTTACGAGCTCTTTCGGACTCCGTATTCTGAAAAAAAACTTCCGGTTCCTGCGATTCCACAATTACACCGCCATCCATAAACACGATCCGATTGGCGACCTGACGGGCAAATTTCATTTCATGAGTGACGATGACCATCGTCATCCCATCCCGGGCCAGCTGGCGCATAACTTCCAGCACCTCTCCGACAAGCTCGGGATCAAGAGCTGAAGTAGGCTCGTCAAACAGCATGATCGCCGGCTCCATGGCTAATGCTCGGGCAATTGCCACCCGCTGCTGCTGGCCGCCGGACAGCCTCGAGGGATATTCATCCTTCTTCGCCAACAGTCCAACCCGATCCAGCAGTCGTTCGCCGATCTGTACGGCTTCTTCTTTTTTCATTTTCTTCACAGATAACAGCGATTCGATCACGTTGCCAAGCGCTGTCTTGTGCGGATATAAGTTAAACTGCTGAAAGACCATTCCCGTATGACGACGAATTTCACGGAAGGCGGCCTGTTTCTTCTTAGACGGCATGGATGCGTCCACTCGAACACCATTCACCTCAAGCGATCCGCCGTCCAGCTCCTCAAGGCCGTTCAGACATCTCAGCAGGGTGCTTTTGCCGGAACCACTTGGTCCGAGCAGCACAACGATTTCTTTGGGAGCTACATGCAGATCAATGCTTTTCAACACCTCTGCTCCGTTAAAAGACTTGGACAATCCTGTCGTTTGAATCATATTTGCTCCACCTCATGCCTCAATATACTTTGGACAACTGCTTCTCCACCGCATTCAGAATGGCCGAAAACACAGTGCTCATGATCCAATACATGGCGGCGATCCCAACGAAAAAAGGCATATAGACATAATATTGAGCGATCAGCAGCTGCGCTGAACGCAGCAACTCGGTGACCGTAATGGCCGACACCAGCGCCGTCTCTTTAAGCATTCCGATAAAAGTATTACCCATAGGCGCAATGGCCACCCGAGCTGCTTGCGGCAGAATGATTCTTCTCATCGTCATCCAGCCCGTCATGCCCGTCGCATAAGCGGCTTCCGTCTGGCCCTTCGGAATTGACTGAATCGCCCCTCTGAACGTTTCAGACAGATAGGCGCCCACGTTGATGCTCAATGCCACATAAGCGGCTGTCAGCGGACCCAGCGTAATTCCGTAATCTACAACCCCGTAATAAACGATAAAAATTTGGACAAGAAGCGGCGTACCTCGAATAACCGACACATATACGCGGGCAATTCCGCGAACCAGCCAATTCCCTTTTAGTCGCGCAATCGCAACCACCAAACCGATGATCAGTCCGAAAAACATGGATACAACCGTAACAAGCAGCGTGTAATAAGCACCTTTCAGCAAGAAAGGAAGGTTATCCCATACCAGATTCATTGTCGTTTGAATCCCCTTTTGATTCCATGGTTAAAGCGAGAAGGCCATGAAAAAATACGAATTCTTCAAGGCCTTATCCTTTTCACGATTCTTTATTCTGCCGGCGGCTCTTCGCCAAACCATTTTTGGAAGATAGTGTTATAGGTGCCATCCGCTTTCATATCGGTCAAAGCCTGATCCAGAGCGGCCAGGAATTCCGGGTTATTTTTGCGGATCGCGATACCCGCTTGGTCGGATTTGATCGCATCGCCCACCGCTTTAATTTTATAGCCGTTTTTGTCGACAATGGGTTTCAAGGCGTACAAGTTATTGATGGTGGCATCGATCCGTCCCGCATTCAAATCCTGCAGGGAAGTAATCACATCGTCATAGGTTTTGATCTCGAAGTTGCCAACCTGCGGCAGCACGTCATTCCGGAGATAGGATTCATCGTTTGTGCCGAGTCCCACGCCGATATTTTTCCCTTTAAAGTCTTCCAGCTTCGTGATCGAGTCATTATCCTCTTTTACGATGATTTTAACTTCGTTCGTAATATACGGCTGGGTAAAATCAATTTGCTGCTTGCGTTCGTCAGTAATCGTAACCTGGCTGATAATGGCATCGATTTTTCCAGCCTGCAGACTAGGAATCAGTCCAGAGAATTCCTGCGGAGCAAACTCGACTTTAACGCCGAGCCGTTTGGCTACTTCTTTCGCAACGTCAGCATCAAAACCATCGATTTCCTTGTTTTCATTCAGGAAATTGTAAGGAGCGTAAGTCCCCATAAGCCCTACCTTTATCACACCTGCTGTTTTAATTTCGTTCAATAAATCACTTCCGGTATTTGCGGAGCTTCCTCCGTTCGCCGCATTGTTGGAAGGAGCCGAGCTTGGCGCGTTATTGCCGTTATTGTTAGAACCGCAGCCAGTCAATGCCAGAACTACGAGCAATACGGCGGATAATGTTAGAAACAGCATATTTCTGGATTTCTTACTTTTCAGCATGGATGTTCTCTCCTTTTTATTTATTGGGTAGCAGAATGGGTAAAATTCCGAAACGGCAGATCATTATCCAATCAAAGCTAAACACCAAGCAAACCAAAAAATTCGAATCTGGCCGTCTCCGCGGCAAGCTGCTGAGCCGTTTTGGATTCGATCCCGCTGCCTGGCGGCGCGAACCCGAGCAACCAACGTGAAATGACGCCTTCGATCAAGCTCATAATCATCGTGGCACGGAATTCAGCATCGATGGAAGCCGGGAGCATGCCTAACTCAATCGCCCTGCGAATGTTAAGAAGAAAAGAGTTCTCCATAGCTGCTCTCGTTTCCCGGATCGCATGGCGAATCGTTTCAACCCCTTCACCTCTGCCGAAAATAAGCTCTATTAAATACCGGTTGGATTCGGCAAACCGAAACAGACTTTCCAGCAGAGCTTCGGAGGCATGTACCATGTCCTGCACCGATCCTGCTTCCCGTCGGTATCCATGACGGATGACGTCAAGCAATTTTTCCCGGCCTTCCTTCACAATTTCCAGCGCAATCGCTTCTTTGCTTTTGAAGTACCAGTAGAACGTCCCTTGAGCCACACCCGCCTCAGCGACAATATCGGAAATTTTTGTTGCATGATAGCCATCCTTGGCAAATCGCTTCATGGCAATTTGCAGAATATGCTCTCTGCGATCACTGTTGATTTGGGCTTCTTTCTCTCCGCTCAATCTGTTCCCACCCCACATGATTGACTAGTCAGTCAGTTTGTAATTAAATCCTATAGGATTTATATGATATTGTCAACCCATGAATGAATTACGCAAAATCATGACCCATTCAAATCGCTATGGAAACAAAAAAAGCGAGTTCTGCGCAGCAACGCAAACCCGCTTTTTATATCATCATATTTCAATCAACCGCAACATTATTTCTTCTTATAAAACTCATGATACAGCTTCATGAGCGCTCGCTTCTCAATTCGTGACACATAGCTGCGGCTGATGCCGAGCTCCTTGGCGATTTCGCGCTGGGTCCGTTCTTCTCCCCCATGCTCCAGCCCGAAACGCCCTTTGATGACTTCCTGCTCCCGCGCGTCCAGGATGTCCAGGTTGCGGTAAATTTTGCTCTTTTCCATTTTGAGCTGCACCCGGTCCACCACATCATCCGCTTCCGTCCCCAAAATATCAATGAGGGTGATTTCATTTCCTTCCTTGTCGGTTCCGATTGGATCATGCAAAGAGACGTCCTTGCGTGTTTTCTTGAGCGAACGTAAATGCATCAGGATTTCGTTCTCGATACAACGGGCCGCAAAGGTCGCAAGCTTCGTCCCTTTATTCGGTCGGAAGCTCTCGATCGCCTTGATTAGACCAATCGTGCCGATGGAGATGAGGTCCTCGAGATCCTCGCCGGTGTTATCGAATTTCTTGACGATATGCGCCACCAGCCGCAGGTTATGCTCGATCAGGATATTGCGGGACACCGCGTCCCCTTCCGCCATGCGCTGCAGATGCTTCGCTTCCTCTTCCTCGGTCAGGGGCTGCGGAAACGCATTATTTTTGACATACGATACGAGCAAAGTCAGCTGTTTAATGAATAAAGCAATTGCGGTAAACAATCCGGGCAAAGATGACACCTCCCGCAGAATCACATCACGATGAATACAACCTCGCTTCATTTTGGGTCAATTCATTGTATGTGGGCGGAGGCCTATCCGTGCCTGTACGGAGGAAAAGAAATCCCTCTGAAGATGAAAAACACCAGTTGCGCTGTACCAGGACCAGCCTTAGAAAAGAGTGGTTTCTATTACACGCTGTCAATTATCGGTGGAAAATATAAAATGACCATCATGTAGCTTATCTCCCCCGTTCCTGCCATATGCCCAGCCTTGTGTCAGCACTTCATCAAGCCAAGTTTTGAGAATGGACGGACTTCGTGTTCTCCAGGAGCTACGGGAAAACGACATCATGAACCCCATCATTTTGCTCACGGCGAGAGGAGAAACCGAGGACAAAATTCATGGTCTCGATTGCGGAGCCGATGATTATTTGTCCAAGCCGTTCCAAACGGATGAACTGCTAGCCTGTTTGCGAGCGCTTGGCCGCCGAGGAACGATATTGCATAAGGATGGACTTTTGACATGCGGCGACTTAAGCCTTGATCCGCTCGCTCATACGCTCCGATGCGGTTCTGACGAAGTCCAACTTCCTCCTAAGGAATCACAGATGTTGGAGCTGCTCATGTGCAGGAAGAACCTGGTCACATCGAAAGACATGCTGATCGAAAACTTGCTCCGGAGTCAATATTCCTGCCAATTCGAGTATGTCATCGATGGAGTAATCATCCTCGACTTCAATCGTTTGGTTGTCCAAATTGATTTGCGAAGCAGCCTTTAAATCTGTCCAATTTATCCGCATTCGTTGTCATAAGATCACCTGATTCTATTTTTTCATCAAAACTTGTTCAGATCAAATTCAATAAATATGCATTATTTTCCTCCATTAGCAAACACTACATCACAACTCGGTAAAGGAGGCATAAGTTTATGTGTCAACGGTTTTCCATGGCGGCCGAGCTGCCGGAGGTTCAGGAGCATTTTCAGATCGGACGAGTCATGTGTTATTATAAAAACCGCTTTAACATCAGCCCCACACAACCCACGCCGGTAGTGCTTCAGCAGGACGGGGAGCGGGTACTCGACGAGTTCCGCTGGGGGCTCGTTCCTTATTGGGGAAAAGATGCGGTGAATGCCGATCTGCGAAACGTCCACCAAAATCCGACGTACCGTCGGCTCATCAGCACACAGCGTTGCGTGATCCCCTGCAATGGCTTTTATTATTGGAAGAAGGACGGCAAGAAGGAATACCCCGTGCGCGTAGTGCTGAAAAACCGCGGCATCTTTGGTGTCGCCGGCCTGTACGAAATTTGGCGGGATACACGCGGCGAGCCGCTCCGCACCTGTACCCTCGTCATGACGGAGGCTAATCCATTGATCGGGGAGTTCGAGAGCCGGATGCCGGCGATTTTGTCCCCTGGGGACATGACCCGGTGGCTTGATGAAGAAATTAATGATCTCGACGCGCTGGACCCGATCCTGCGACCGCATGCAGCGGAGGAGATGCAGGCCTACCCTGTAACGCCGCTGATCGACAACAACCGGTATGATTCCGATGAATGCATCCGGGAGATGGATTTAGAGTTAGCTTGGGTGAAGCGTTAAGCAGTTAGAGTCAACCTAGAAAAACGCAAAAATAGCTCTTGGACGATCGCGTCCAAGAGCTTTGGCTTAATGATACCTGCCGTAGTATCGCTCGCTTTTGGGGTTGTCAATCCTTCTCCATCCTTCGTAAGTGGCAGTGTGACCGGAATCACCTTGATAAGAAATATAGGGATTTGGAGGAGCGGGGGCCGACTTCGTGGTGAACCTGCCGGATCGTTTCCTAGAGGAATCGATCAACTACTGCGGTTCACGCTCCGGTGCAGAGGGCAGCAAATTCGCCGCCGCTGGCCTGACCCATATTTTTGGCCGAATCGTCAGCCGTTCCATGGCGGAAGGACTATTTGAGTGCGGAGGGACGCTTGCTAATTGACAAGCTGAATCCGGTGATCTATGCCGGGGACGGAGTCCACAAGGGGTTCCGGTTTTTGCAGGAGAGCTGACTGCGCGGCGGGGACTGGCCACAATTCTTCATGCGAAAAAAGCTGCTTCTTCACTTCTATAGCGAGGGAGCAGCTTTTTCTATATTCACTCTATGAGCCAACGCCGCAGCACGTTCGCGTGATTATACACCGGGTCCTTGGCGGCATACAGCAAGGTGACCGGGCGTTCGCGCGCGATTTCGCGGATGCGGTCCGCCAGCACGGCGCATTCCGGGCTGCTGTTCAATTCCCGCAGATAGCTGGCGCTAAAATCCGCATACCGCTCCATCCGGTGTGCGAATTCTTTGCGCAGCTCCGGACTCGGGGCAATAGTTCCTTCAGCCGCCGCATCGCCAGGCGGAGGAAGTCACTGTTCGTGTCTGACGTGTCCGCCCCCATCCCGGCGTACCGCCCCAGCTCCGTGCGATTCGGCGTCATGTAGTCGATGCAGCCATAAAGCTCCTGCGGAAGTTCCCGAGCCGGGGCGGGGTTCAAAATCACCTTCTTGCCCAGCGATTTAGCGATCCGCGCTGCGTAGAACACCGTTTCCACCGGGATTTCCAGCTGGAGCAGCACGATATCGGCCTCCTTCAGCTTGTCCAGGTGCTGATCGATATCCGCCGGAGTCACCTGGTCATTGGCCCCGGGAACAACCAGGATACTGTTGTCACCATCAGCGACGTAAATCGAAGCAACGCCCGTTGCCGTATCGGCCAGCCGCTTGACGCCGCTGACATCAATGCCTTCCTTGCGCAGGGCGGCCAGCAAATCGTCACCAAAGGCATCCGCCCTTATCTTAGTTTCTGCCCTCAAATCCGGAACAGCCGATGCCTCTCTCCATTTGATCCGTTGTCCGGGTCCTTTTCCACCATTATCCCCTTCAGTCAGGGGTTCCTGCAACCTTATGATCTAAATCTGCGTTTTTGCATCATTATGTATCTGAATCAGGTTGATGTTGATACCACTCATTCGATCGAATCGATGAACTAAAGAACAGCCTAAACGAAGCATCCCCTTACCCCTAACCCAGGTATTCTGAACAAACGGGATAATGGTTGAAAAGAGGGCGCCAGCGATCAACAGGTATACTAAAATGCACAGCAAACAAACAACCGGGACCCTAAGGCCCCGGTCGGCATGTAGACTATAAAAACTGCACCCGCTTATTTAAAGCACCGCGCGGAACCATAAACGCCTGGGCCCGCTTGAACCCGACCGGTGCTCCGCGCACAATGGTCAGCGCTTTGTAGTATTCGATGAAGGGGAAGCCGGACGTTTCACCGCGCGCATAGGCGTACACGTTCATCGCTTTTACCCAGGTTTCATAGGCTTCTTCCGGGATATCCACGAACACCTCTGGCTGGAAGTCATACGGGTCCTCCCAGTTGTCGGTATAATAGAGCGGGCCGGAGTAGTGATTCGGCAGCGCCCGCTCTATCGTTTTCAGCGCCGCATAGAACCGGGCATCCTCAACGATGTAGTGCGTGTTCGCATGATCCTTATGCATCGAGCCTTTCCAGTGCGTGATGAGCAGCGTGGGCTTCACTTCGCGAATCACGTCTGCAACCTGGTATTTAACCTCTTCGTCGACCGGCAGCTCCGCATCCTTATAGGCGAGAAACCGTACGTCCGCCCCAACGATCTCGGCGAATCTGTGCGCCTCTTCGATTTTTTGCTTCGCATAATCGTCCGGGGACAGCTTGGGATGCCCCTTCTCTCCTGGCGTCAAGTGCAGGAAAGTCGCTTTATGTCCCGCCTGTACGTATTTTGCGATAACGGCCCCCGCTGTTAAATCCATATCTCCGGCATGCCCGCCGATGGCCAATATATGTTGTGGTTTATCCATTTCCATGATCCGGAATCTCCCTTCAAGTTGTAGTATTGTTGGCAATCAAAATATCCGCCACGCCTATTCTTTCAACCCAGAGTTCATCATGCCGCGGACGTAATATTTTTGCAGAATGATAAACACGATGAGGATCGGCACCGTCGAGATGACAAGTCCTGCCATCAGAAGCGGTTGGGTCAACGTCGGATCCAGGTGGTCCTTCAGCATTTGCACCCCAACGGGCAAGACCGCCAGCTCGGGATTTACTGAGTTAATGATCAATGCCCAAATGAACTCGTTCCACTGCCCAATAAATTCAAAGATCGCCAGAGTGGCTAACGCAGGCCCGGTCATCGGCATAATGAGCCGGAAATAAATACGGAACTCCGATGCACCGTCAATACGAGCGGCTTCCAGGTACGCGTTGTTGATCGTCATAATGAACTGCCGCATCAGGAATATGCCGTACGCGCTAACCGCAAAGGGGAGAATCAAGGACAGGATCGACGTCGTCATCCCGCCTACGCCCCCGTTGCCAAAGAGATCATTACCGCCTACCAATGGAAAATGCGTCATAATATAAAAGTTCGGGATAAAGAACAGAAAGCTCGGAATCATCATCGTCGACAAAATAAACCGAAAGATCCCATCCCGTCCGCGAAACCGCAGCTTCGTGAGTGCGTACGCCGCCATCGAGCTTGTCAGCAGCACCAAAACGGTGGTGATGACGGATTTGAGCAGGCTGTTTTTGAACAACAAAGCGATGTTCAGAGATTCAAACGCCAATTTATAGTTGCCAAACTGGAACGTCTCCGGCAAAAAGCGGTAGTACAGGCTGTTATACTCCGCCGGCCCCTTAAACGAGCTAAAGATCATATCCAGGAAAGGGAACAGCATCGCGATGGAGCCGATGACGATGATTGTAAAGGAAACCCAAGGCTTTTTTCTCCGTCGCATTAGTAGCTCTCCACCCCTCCCTGTTTAAAAAACCGCATCTGGATCGCCGTAATGATCATGATGCATACAAACAACACAAACGCCATGGCGCTGGCAAGTCCCCAGTTACCAAAGGAGAACGCCTGCTTATACATTTCCAAACCTGCTACGTTGGTGGCATCGCCCGGACCTCCGGTGCGCGTCATGACCATGGTTAGCGTAAACGACTGTAGTCCGCCGATAAACGAGGTGATCAATACGAAGGTGATGGATGGTTTAAGCAGCGGCAGCGTGATCCCAAGAAACACCTTCCACAAACTTCCCCCTTCCAGATCCGCAGCCTCATAGTAGTCCTCCGGGATCGCCTTGAGCCCGGCCGACAGGATCAGCATCGAACTGCCGATCCCGAGCCAGCCTCCAACGACAATGACCGACGTCAGCGCGGTGTTGGGGTCTTGCAGAAAGTTTTGCCGAGGGATGCCCACCCAGGTGAACAGCTCGTTGATCAACCCATTTGTCGGGTTGTACAAGTACAGCCAGATGTTGCCGATGGCGACAACCGTCGTGACCGATGGCAGAAAGTACAGCGTTCGCCATAGTCCCTCCCAGCGCAGACGGGTGATGAAATAGGCGACTGCCAATGCACAGACAAACGAAATCGCCACCGTACCAAACGCAAACGTAAACGTATTGGTTAAGATCGGATGCAAAAAGTTCGAATTCGCTGAAAACAATGTGCGGTAATTGGCCAAACCTACCCACCGGATCGACGCGAGGTCGAAGCCGCCCCATTCCGTAAAGCTGAGGAACAGAGAGAAGAAAAACGGGATCACCAGGAAGATCGCGTAAAACACGAACACCGGCGTCAGGAACAAATAACCAACCAAGCCTTCACGATATGCTAAACCCATCTTCTGTCTCATCAGCCGGTCCCCTTATTGTCCCAGCTTCGCCTGGATATCCCTCTGGGCATTTGCGAGCACTTCTTCCTTCGTGGCTTTGCCTGCCCACATGTTTTCAATCTGCTTATACAAAATGTCCTGGATTTCCGAAGCGGTGGCCGGGCTTTGTTCAGGATTCGCGTATTGCAGCGCATCGGAGAACGTTTTGGCGATCGGGTCGGCGGCCAGCTTGTCTTGGATCGTTTGTGAGGCGAGATCGGTTTTGCGCGCTGGTACCGTATTAAAGCCTTCGATCAAGAAGTTTCCTTCCGGCGTCATCCCATTCTTCACCTCAACCGAGTTAAACCACTTGAGGAACTTCCAGGCGGCTTCCTGATGCTTCGACTTGGAGTTTACGCCCCAAGCCCAGGTATACGCCAAGGAGCCCTGAGTTTGACCGTCCGGTGAAGGCAGCGGGGCTGCACCTACGTCGACGAAGCTGTCTTTCATGAGCGTTTTCAAGGAACCCGCCCACCAGCCGGCCTCAATCGTCATCGCCACTTGACCGGCGCCAAACGCCTTGGTCGTCTCGAACCCGATGTCGGAGATCCCGTTACTTCCGTAAACCTTCGAATAAAGATCGATCGTTTGCTTTGCAGCCTCACTGTCGAGATTCGGCTTGCTTAAATCCTCGCTTAACAACGTGCCTCCGGCGGTAGCCAGCAGCCCCATAAATGGCTGTACCACTTTACCGGCATAACCTCGCAAGAAGCCGAACCCTTGTACCGTGGTTTTGCCGTCCTTGTCTTTTTGCTCGATGGCAGTAGCCATTTGCAGCAGTTCATCCCACGTTTTCGGCGGCTGGTCAAAGCCTGCTTCCTTCAGCAGCCGCTTGTTGTAAAACAGACCATAGGCCTGCACCTCGGTCGGATAACCGAAGATTTGCCCGTCGATCGTTGCTGCAGCCACGGCGGATTCTGGGTAATTCACTCTGATGTCAGCCGCGATATCCTCAGGTGCCGGGGCCAATACCTTATTTTTGGATAACTGTCCGCCCCATAAGGTGTACGTATGGACGATGTCAGCCACCTGACCGGCTGTCTGCTTGGTCATCATTGTGCTGAGCAGCTGGTCAAATTCGACCGGAGTCAGCTTCACTTGGATGTCGGGATTTTCTTTGTTCCATTGTTCGATGTAAGGTTTGAGGAGGTTCTCGTTTTCACCGGTATAATGCGAAAGCAAGGTGAGGGTCACTTTCGAGGAGGAACTTGCGTTGTTGCCGGAAGAACAGGCGGTCATGCCAATGGCGCAGACGATCGTTAAAAGCCAAATGAACGTTTTATTCACGCTTCTCCCTCCCAGGATAGGACTTAGGATCGTATTTGCTTGTTGCTGTTCTGTTTTTACCGCAGCACGGATGAGGTGTTTATGCGAAGGTCTTTACCATGATGTCGAAGGTTCTTGTAACCGAAAAACCTGTTTGTTTGTACAGATACCCTGCCGGGCTCTGCTCGCCGGTCCAGAGAAACCAGGCTCCGTGCAGCCCATGGGCACGCATGGTGTGAAGGCAGTGATGAAGCAGAATTTTGCCGATGCCCCGGCCGCGTTGATCCGGATGAACGCCAAACGGTCCAAACCGTTCGCGAACTCCTTCGTACCCGCCAAACAAGCAGAAGCCGACAAGCCGGCCGCGCTCGCGGGCCACCATAATTTGCTCCAGCGGCAACCCCTGAAGAATGCCCTCACGGATTGCCCGAGCCCAGTCCGGATTAAACAATTCCAGATTAAAGCGGATCAATTCCGTCAAATCGGCATCCTGTGCCGTGCGAAAGGTATAACCTTCCTCCTCCCTTTGCCGCTTCAGCGCTTCGACCTCGGCCGGAGTTTCATAGCCCACCAGGCTGTAATCCATCGCAACGGCGGAGTATTGCTTGGTAAAGCCGTTTTTTTGTAAAAATGCCGCCCCTTTCGGGTAGCCTGCTGCGTCAATGCCAGGCACGATGTAATTGGGAGCGTAGGAAGCGAAGAACAGCTTAGTGCGGCCGTGCTCGCGCAAGAAGCGTTCAGCTTCAAGCAGCAGCCGGCTGCCCACGCCCTGCCGTTCGAACTTGGGATCCACGAAGAAAAATGGAATCCAGCCGTTCTCCGGCTCCAGCTCTGTGCCGCTCATCGGAAGCAGCCGCCGCACCGCGTAGACGCAGCCGACTAACCGATCCGTCTCGTCAAAGGCGAAGCGCAGGCCTTCCGGATCAAAGTTGGCGTCCAGCAGCACCAGATTCCGGAACCGCTTCGCCGTCACCGGGTCGAGGAGCAGCACGCGGTTCCAAAGCTCGACCAGCTTCGCTTCGTCGCCAGGCCGGTACCCCCGGGTTGCGATTTGTCCCATGATGGATCTCCTCCTGTTCTCTATCGTTGAACTTGTTGAACAACTTCTTCGCGGCCAACTGGCCCTGTTGCCACAGCTGCTATGCATCGGCAATCGCTGCGGCAGCTGTGTTGTGGAACTTGGCGCGCAAGCCGGCTACGGATCGATCCCTCCCGTAATGGACGCGATTGGTCAGCAGGACGCAGGCCAGCTCCCTTTGGGGATCGATATAGAGGCTGGTGCCGGTGAACCCGGTGTGGCCGTAGGCCACCGGGGAGAGCAGGTCGCCGGCGGCGTCAAACGGGTCGCCGCGCAGCACCCAGCCGAGGCCGCGGCGGCCGCCCGGCACGCCGTCCGTGCACGGCCGCGTCGCGGCTTCCACCGCCGCGGCCGAGAGCACCCGCCGGCCGGCGGCGGCACTGTAGCCGCGGCCGAGCCACAGCTCCGCGTACGATGCCAAATCGTCCGCGGTGGCAAACAGGCCGGCGTGCCCGCTGACGCCGGCCAGGGCCCGGGCGTTCTCGTCGTGGACGACGACGGGAACGCCCGCGGGGCCCGAGCCGACCGCCGTGCCGGGCTCGGCGGTCGAGGCGAGACGCCGGCGCAACTCCGGCGCCGGCGCCGTGAGGTAGCCGCTGGACGCGAGGCCCAGCGGCGAGAACAGCTCCGCTGACGCCAGCTCCGGCAGCGGGCGTCCCGCCACCTTGGCGATGATCTCGCCAAGCAAAATATAGCCCAGGTCGCTATACACCACCCTAGCGCCCGGGGCTGCCTCCGGCGGAGCCTGGCAAATGAAATCCACAATCTCCCCCCGGCTGAAGCCGTAGGAGTGCAGATCGTAGAATGGTGCCAGGCCCGCCGTATGCGTGAGCAGATGCCGGAGCGTCATCTGCTCTACCCCCGTCCCTGACCGCCGCTTCGCTTCCGCGGCGGCCAGGGACGGCAAGTACAACGCTGCCGGATCATCCAGCCGCAGCTGCCCGCGTTCGGCCTGCAGCAAGGTCAGCGGCAGCGTCACCACGATCTTCGTCAGCGAGGCGCAGTCGAAGATCGTCTCAAACGAGACCGGCGTCTTCCCGGTGTCGTCGTCCACGGCGTTACCGCAGGCGAAGCGAATTCGCCTGCCGCGCCGGGACACGACCGCAACTCCGCCGGGAATCTCCCCTGCGCTCACCGCTTCGCGCAGCGTATTCCCGATCCACGGAACTCGATCCGGGTCCAGTCCCATCGCTTCCGCCGCTTCCGCAGCCTCGAGCCAATTCACTTCGCTCATCTGCAACCCTCCTTGGCCTTACTTAAATCAGCTGATAGTTTTGCTCTTAGGGCAATTATAAAGACGTTGAAATTTTATTTCAATAAGAAAATATATTTTGAAATTTAATTCCGCAAAATTGTCCAATACTTCTGTTAAATCAACAATTTTCGCCACGTTTTTCTCACATCAACTTAACGCAAAAAGCCAGAGTCTTCGCATCCGAAATGCGATAACTCTGGCTTGCTGAAACAGCTAAAACTTACATAGAGGACTTCTGACTTAAGCTTGATGCGGAGCCGAGGCTTTTGCCGCTTGCACCGCACCTTCCTCGCCGCCTTCCTTGGCAGTTTGGGGTGTTGGTTCCTGGTTCGTGGACCGAAGCGGCAGCTCACGAAGGAAGAAGACCAGCACGAAGGCCACAACCAACACCAACGTACCTGTAAAGAATACGGTAGACAACGTAGTTCCCAAGGCATCACGGATGCCTTGGATCATCTGTGCAAACAGCGGCTGTGCATCAGCCGGCAAACTTGCTTGCGTTTGCTCCAGCAGCGGCTTGTTCATCAACGTCTGCGGATTAGCGAAGGCCGTCATTCGCTGAACCAATTGCGGATCCATCTGGCTCATATCCGGTGCAGACGAGGATTGCAGCGCCTCTTTCAGGTTTTTCGTCAAGTTGTTGGACATGACCGTCCCCATCACGGCGATCCCAATCGTACCGCCAAGGTTACGGAACAGCTGCGTCGATGCAGTAACAACGCCAAGCTCTTTATGCGGCACGGCATTTTGCGTGGCCAGCGAGAATACCGGCATCCCGACACCCAAGCCTAAACCAAATACGATCATACTAAGAATGGCAACCGGTACGCTGTTCATGAAGATCATGATGACCATCCCTGCGATCATGATCGGAATACCAAACAAGGCAAACTGTTTGTATTTCCCTTTCTTGGCGATTAACTGACCAGTGATGGCGCTCGCGACAACCATGACGATAGACATCGGCATCGTAACGTAGCCGGCATAAGTCGGCGAAATGCCCAACACGCCCTGTACGAAGAACGACAAGTAAATCAGGGCGCCCATCATTCCGAAGTTCATAATAAAACCGATAATATTCGAAATCGTCACCACATCGTTTTTAAACAAGTGCAGCGGCAAAATCGGATTTTTCGCCTTCGATTCCACGAACACGAAGATCAAACCAGACACGACTGTGGCCACCAGCAAACCGATGATTTGCGTCGAACCCCAAGCGTAGGTCGTTCCCGCCCAAGAGAAGGCCAACAGCAGCGGCACAATTGTTGTCGTCATAAACAACGAGCCTACATAGTCGATACTTTGAGATCTGCCGCGTTCCATCTTTGGAAATAGCGACAAAATCATGATAAATGCTACGATGCCCAGCGGCAGGAAGATCCAGAACAGCCAGTGCCAATCCATGTGATCGACGAGGTAACCGCCCAAGGTTGGGCCAAGTACGCTCGAAAAGCCAAAAATCGCGGTCATCAGACCCATCCATTTCCCGCGCTCCCGCGGCGGGAACAAGTCACCTACAGCCGTAAAGGCCGTCGACTGGATAATCCCGGCGCCGATCCCTTGAATCCCCCGGTAAGCGATGAACTGGAACACGTCCGAAGACGTCCCCGTCATAAAAGCGCCCACCATAAACAGCAGAATCCCAATCAACAGGAACGGCTTCCGCCCGTACATATCGGACAGCTTGCCGACCAGGACGGTAGCAATTGTGGACGTCAGCAAGTAAATATTGATCGTCCAAGTATAATAGTCCATGCCGTCCAGAATCGAAATAATTCGCGGCATGGCTGTGCTCACGATCGTCTGGTTGATGGCGGCGAAGAACATCGCGGCCATGATAGCGATCATGATCGAAACTTTGCGTTTAAGTGATAAATGTTCCATGTAGTTTCTCCATCTCCGTTATGATTTATTTTCTATATTTGCAAGCACCACGCCAAGAATTCGCCGCAAATGCTGTAAATCTTCCTCATGCAGCTGATCAAAAATCCCCTCGAGCATCTCCTTCTGCCGTTCGGTGATCTGGTTGATGATTTCCCTCCCCCGATCGGTAATCGAGATGTTTACAACCCGGCGGTCGTTCTCCCCGCGTTCGCGGTTCACATACCCCTCCGTAACCAGCCGGTCCGTAATTCCCGTGATTGCTGCCGAGGTAATCCCCAAGCTCTCTGCGATCTGCGATACGGTATGCGTACCGGAGGTGTGCAGCATGTAGAGCATTTTATATTGCGGAAAACTAAGGTTAAACTCACCCCCGCGTTTGTTCCACTCCTGCGTGATCGCCTTGAACAGCGTTCGAAACATCGAGGTGACTTCGAACAGCTCTTCTTTTTTCACCAACGTTTCTCTCCTCCTTCCTGCCTTGAGCCGTTCGATTAATTTAACAATTTAATTAATTTACTACTTAAATATTTCAGCGGTTAATAATATACTCCTTAATAAATCCCCCGTCAAGCACCCGGCTCAACGAACTTTTTGACAGCGGAAAATGCGGCCCTGGTTATCCCCCTCCACTTTTGCTGCTCAATGCGGGCTTCCCGCTCCTTTTCCCCCTTATCCCCTTTTTTCGAGCCTCTTTTACACCATTATCCCTTTCGTTCAGAAATAGGTGATTAAATCATCCGACCTTTATAGGAGATGAATTCATCCAACCTTTTTAGAGTAGATAGAACAAGATGGAGAGTTGGAATATTTTTCTTGATTTACGAACAGGTGTTTGGTATAATGATAACAAAGGGAACATATGTTCATATTCGTTGAGTTAGAGGGATTTAAATTGGAGGGATCGGGCATGGGTTTTTATACGAATGCAGAGCTTCAATCTATCAGTAGCCGTTTTCAAAGTGAAGCCGACTGCATCGAGGCGATCATCGCTATGAAGTGGCCAAACGGATTTGTTTGCCCGCGCTGCGCTTATACCGAATGCACCCGCCTGTCCTCCCGACGACTTCCTTTGTTTGAGTGCAGAAGATGCGGCTATCAAGCCTCGCCTTTGGTCGGCACCATTTTTGAAAGAACCCATCTGCCTTTGGTGAAGTGGTTCCAAGCCATGGAGCTGTTTCTGCTTCCCGACGGCATCTCGGCGCTGCGGTTGAGTCAGGTAATCCAAGTTACCTACAAGACCGCTTGGCTCATGCTGCACAAAATCCGCCATACCCTCGGTGAATGTGATGCCCGGGAACTGCTCTCTGGAGAGGTAAAGGTGAACCGCGATCAGTATGGGACGGACACCAACCGCTTTCATCCAGCTTCTCAACCTTATGCCACCGCAGTCGTCGCCGGCTGCACGGTCACGGAGTCTGGTGAGCCCGAGCGAGTGAAGATCCAACTGATACCGCATAAAAGAGGAGGCGAGCAATGGGCTACCCGGCGCGATCTCGCGGAGTTCATCAACAAGCATGTAGACGTCCATACCTCAACCAAGCGGTGGTTCCCTTTCGTTCATCGGATGTATCTGCCCCTACGGAGAGTTGTGAGAGAAGCGAGGGACTCTATCAGACGCACGTATGTTGCCTTGGGGATAACGCATTTGCAGGCGTATTTGAATGAGTACACCGTCCGCCGTTACCTGCGCATGACCTTTTCCGAGGAAGAAATGCGCCAGGACCTGCTGCAGATGTGCCTGTCCATTCCAGCGATCCCTTACCGCCAGTTAATCGCACATCACCAGAACCCGTCCATTGCAGCTGCAGCTTAATGCAAGGGCTGAACAACAGGCAAGGGATAAATCTGTATTCAAATCTATATTAAAATATGTGCTCGAATCTGTATTTGGATATGTATTGTAATATATATTCATGATACATGTATATAATCTATACCAATTTCTATTACCAAATACATATCCAAATATGCAACCACATCAATATCTACATCTGCACCTTCAACAATATCTATAACTATGCATACATTTATGCCTATGCCTATATCTATATCTATATCCATATCCATGTCCATGTCCATGTCTATATCTTGCCTGTGTCTGTGTCTATGTCTATGTCTATGTCTATGTCTATCTTTACTTCTAATTCTGTTTCTAATTCTGTTTCTGTTTATGTTTCTACTTCCGTTTGTATTACTCTTTCTTTACTCTTTCAATTTTTGCTTACTGTTACTCTTTCTCTTTCTTCAACACCTGATGCAACGGGATAATCCTTCAAAAGGGGGGATCGGATAGACGACCTACCCCCGTAACCGTAAAAAACCGCTCACCCAGCCACTAGGCCAGGGAACGGTTCTTTACTACGACTGATCCAGTCCCTATTCTTCTTCCTTAAATACCGGCTGGATCGTCAACTCGAAATCGAACGACTTCTCGGCAAAACGGTAAGGCTCTGCCAGCTGCGGGCCGCAGGAGCCGGAACCGGCGCCGCTCATTTGGTAATCGAGCGTGACGATCGTTTCGGGGCGGCGCTTGAGTTCGTACGTATGTTGCGCTGCCGTCAGGTCCTCGGCGGTGTAATGCAAAGCCTGGAACGAGAACGGCTGTGCCGCTGTGAATTTCAGTCCCATGCCTTGAATGGTGGATGCGATTGCCCAATCCGTACCGTAGCGAGAACCGGTTTCCTGCGGCATGACGTAGTTCTCGAACATGTCGTCCACCGACAGCAAATACTTGCCTTTCCGTACACTCGCCCGTTTGTCGATGTAGCTCTCATGCGGACCGTAGCCGTAATATTCGATCTCCTCGGTCCCCTTCGGCATCGTCAGCTCGAGACCAAAGCGCGGTAAGAAAGGAAGATTCTCGCGCGCTTCGGCATGAACCTTCAGTTGGATCTCGCCCGTGACCCCAACCGTCCATACGGCGCTGCCGCGCACGAACGGTTCGAAGGTGTAGCTGGCGAGCGAGAAGTCGACGATGATTTCGACCGAAGCGTCCGGCTTTTGCTCCCAGTGACTCCCGTACACCTTCATCGCGGCATGGTCGAGTCCTGCCGCTTCCCATTCCTTGCGGATGTGCATATCGTTATCCATCGGGGCCCGCCAGATGTTAAACCGGGCCTGACTAGCGAGCAACGGTACGCCGTGCTTCGACACCTGCTTCGGCATCCCTTTCTTCAGGTCAAAGACATGCTCGAAATCAAACCCACGCACCGTGAGCAAGCCGTCCTGTTCATCCGCCGTCATAAAGGTAGCGTATTCTTCACTTTGCCGTTGCTCTTGGGCCAACGCTGCCTTGGCCCCCGGCAATTCAAATTGATAAAAGGCGATTTCGTACCCTTCCTCCGCCCAAGGTGTGTCCAGCTGCTGCCGGACCGAGCAGGTTAAGGTGAGCGGTCCCGACCCCTCCTGCGCCAGCGTCAGATCATAGGGAAGAGAGAGAATCTCCGTCTCACCCGGTGCGGCGGCTAGCGGGCCTGACCGCCCTTGCTGCAGCACTTCTCCTTCCCGCTCCAGCTTCCAACTGACCGCCAGATGTGACAGGCTGCTAAAATCATAACGGTTCAGCACGCGGAACCGGCCTTGAACCGCATCCTCCGCCTCGATCAGCACCGGCGCAATAACCTGCTTTAATTCCAGCAGCCCAGTGTGCGGCCGGCGATCCGGGAAGACCAAGCCGTCGATACAGAAGTTCCCGTCGTTTGGCTGATCACCGAAATCGCCGCCATACGCATAATAACGTTGTCCGTCCGGCGTCTCCGCGGCAATGCCGTGATCGCACCATTCCCAGACACAGCCGCCCATCAGCTTCGGATAGCGATAAATCACGTTCCAGTAATCCTGCAAATCGCCCGGTCCGTTACCCATGGCATGGCTATACTCGCAGAGGAACAGCGGTTTGGAACTGTTCTCATCGAGCGCATACCGCTCGATCTCCTTTACCGAGGGGTACATGCGGCTGTCCATATCAAGGCAGGACGTATCCGAATCGCTGTAATACCGGGGATCCGCTCCTTCGTAATGCACCGGACGTGAGGCATCCCGCGCTTTCGTCCACTCCGCCATGGCTATATGGTTGGCCCCATATCCGGATTCATTACCCATGGACCAGATGATGACGGAGGCGTGGTTTTTGTCCCGCTCGACCATGCGAACAGCCCGTTCCACGAACGCTTCCTTCCAATCCGGGTTGTTCGACAGCTTATGGAAGACACCCGCTTCGAGCTCGCCCGTTCTGGTCACGCCATGGCACTCCAGATCCGCTTCATCAATGATGTAAAACCCGTATTCATCACAGAGATCGAGAAACTTCGGGTCATTCGGATAATGCGAGGTCCGGATCGTGTTAATGTTATGCCGCTTCATGAGCTTGAGGTCTGTAATCATATGGTTCACCGGAATCGTCTGCCCCAGCTCCGGATGGGAATCGTGGCGGTTAACCCCTTTCAGCTTCACGGCGCGGCCGTTGATGCGGAAGATGCCGCCTGTGATCTCCACCTTTTTGAAGCCGACCCGAAAGCGCAGCACTTCTTGACCGGCTGTCAAAACCAGCTCGTACAGCCGGGGTTGCTCAGCGTTCCACAGCTGTGGCTGCGGCACGTCCAGCTCAATCGCCCCTTTGCCGTCGATTTGTGCCTCATGACGTCCGATCAGCTTGCCCGCCGGATCCCGCAATTCCGCTTGCACCGTCAGGCTGCCCGTCGTTTCGATCTCCGACCGCAGCTTGCCTTCGGATAGGTCGGAAGGCAGCAGCGGTTGATTAAACACGTCACGGATGTGTGTATTATCTCGGGACAGTAAATAGACATCGCGATAAATTCCGGAAAACCGCCAGACATCCTGGTCCTCCAAATAAGTGCCGGCGCACCATTTCAACACCAGCACGGCGAGACGGTTGCGGCCTGCAGCTACAAACGGCGTGAGATCAAACTCCGCCGGAATCCGGCTGCCTTGGCTGTAACCAACGAAATGACCGTTCACCCACAAGTAAAAGCAAGCGTTCACCCCTTCAAATACGATCCGCGTCTGCCTCTTCATCCACGCTTCAGGCAAATTGAAATCCCTTACATATGTACCCGCAGGATTGTCGTCCGGCACAAACGGCGGATCGTAAGGAATCGGATAGTTGACGTTCGTATAATGTAACTGATCATAGCCGTTCGTTTGCCAGCAGGAAGGCACGATCAGATCGTCCCAAGCGCTCACATCCGTATCCGTCTCAAAGAAATGGTTGTCTACCTCGCGAACGCTGCGATGATAGCGGAATTTCCAGCTTCCGTTTAACGTTTGATAATGCGGTGAGCGCCCGCGTTTTCCCGTTCGGGCTGTCTCGACGCTCCCATACGGAATATAGGAGGCGCGGGCCGGCAGCCGGCCGATGTGCAGACACGATAAATTTTCCCATTCACGGTTCAGTTCCACCTAATTCACACTCCCCAAACGATTTGCTCTCATTATAGAGGTGGGATATAATCGGGCGGAAGCCACAAATCGGACAAACCACCAGACAAAATGGACAAATTGGAGGAACTCCCCATGGACCTGCTTCCGCTCAGAAGTAATTTAACCCCTTCCCGCAACGAGCTTCTGCCGTTATCCGTTTATACAGTTGGTACGGAAATTCAGCCTCCGCTCACGCGGATGAAGGGATTCTCGGCGCATCAGCTGTTCTTGACGATCTCCGGGACAGGGCAGTTTCGCCGGCTTTATGTTAACAAGGACAAATGGGACATTCTTCGCCCCGGCCAATTACTCTACATCCCCGCCGGCTGCGCTCATGAATATATGCCTTACGGGGAGGAGCCCTGGTTCGTCGGGTATGTCACATTGCTGGAAAACTTCGGCGAGGTGCTAAGCCATTGGGGCTTTGGGGATGCCCCTCGGCTGCTGCAGCTCTCGGACGTCTCGTTATTTACGGATCGCCTGCTTGCCATCTGGCAGCTGTCCGGCAACGAGCATGACCCTTGGCGAACGACCGAGCTGCTGTATTCGTTGTTTCTAGCCATCCTCAAGGATACGTCAGGCCAAACGAGCGTAGAGGCCGATTCAGGCGTCCCAGTGGTACCGCCCGCCGCTCCCCCCGCCTCATACCGGGCGTCGGTTGTAGATGTTGCGATTCGCTTCCTGCATGACCACTTGAATCGGCCGATCACCATCGCCGGACTGGCAGGCCACGTCGGCTACTCGCAGAAGCAGCTGACCCGGCTCTTCCGGCAAGCGATGGGGTTAACGCCGCTGCAATACCTTCATCAGATCCGGCTGAAAACAGCCCGGCACCTATTGATGGATCATCCCGACATGACGATCCGTCAAGCCGCGGCTTATGTCGGCTTAGAGCCGGTTTATTTCGCCCGGCTTTACAAGCGCGAGTTCGGCCGGCTGCCGTCGGAGGAGCTTCGCGGAAGGGAAAGCGGCTGATGACCGCTCCGGGCGCGAACCCCTTCCTATGGCGCGGAATGCAGCAGATGCTGGGCGATAAATTCTGGCCACGCCGCGCGCATTTCCGCGGTTTCCATATGACCGCCGCCGGTGATGACGGTTTGCCAATGGTTGGGCTTTCCAGCGGCTCCATAGGCTTCACGTAAGCCTTGATCAAGCAGCTGTACCCCTTCAAATGGGCATAACCGGTCGTTGCGGCCAACCAGGCTGAGACGGGGGCGGGGAACGATGAGCTTTTGAATATCGAGGGTCGTAAAATGCTTCAGCAGCCCGGGTACGTAGTAATAAAACCCGTGATGTTCCAGACCGCGCCGCGCAATCAATGTTTCTGCATCAACCTGCCCGCAGAGGTCAACGACGACGCCCACCCGTTCGTCGAGCGCTGCCAGCCACCACGCCATCAGCCCTCCCATGGACATGCCGATCGTGCCGATACGCGAAGGATCGATGTCTTCCCGGGTACACAGATAGTCGATCAGCCGATAATTATCGTAAATCATCATGCCCCATAACGATCGTCCGGTCCACAACATTTCTTTTACAAGCTCGCCTTCGGTCTTGCCGCTGCGCTCATGAAAGCCCCACATATCTATGCTGCATACCGCGCAGCCTAGGCCGGTCAGCACCTTGGCAAAAGACGGTTCTTGAAGATAACCGCTGCTGCGAATCAACTCCTTGCGGCCGTTCCCGTAATTTCCGCCGTGGGAGTGATTAAACACGACAAGCGGGTAAGGTCCCTCCCCTTCCTGCGGCTTAGCGAAATATGCCGGTACCGGCTCCAGCCCGTTTAAATCCAGCAGCAAGGTCTCCAGCTCATATCCGTCCAACGCCTCCCGCTTTAATAACCGGGCGGAAACCGGTCTTTCAAAGGACGGCAACTCCCCAAGCGCCTCCCATAGCTTTGATCGCTGCTCCTCAACGTGCATATCCGCTCATCCTCTCCGTTTATTTTACCGATAATTATAGCGCTTACATTTAACTTGGGGCAAATTTTATTTTCACGTGTGCATTGCTTGTTTTTCTTGACTTTTTTAGATATCTGGGAATAGAATGAAAACGTGAAAAACTTGCGAATTCCTGCGGAAGTTGAGGTTCTATGATTACGATTAAAGACATTGCCCGCGTGGCCGGTGTGTCCCACACCACGGTGTCCCGGGCGTTAAACGGGAGCCCGCTGATTAAGCCGGAGACGCGGGCGAAAATCGAAAAAATCGCCGCCGAAATGAATTATGTTCCGAATGTCAGCGCCAAAAGTCTGGTGATGAAGAAGACGTATACGATCGGTTTGTTCTTCTCCAGCATCGATCAAGGCACGTCGGCCAGCTTCCTCGTGGATGCGATTAAGGGCATTCACCATGCGCTGGATGAAAACTACAGTCTTACTGTGCACGGGATCGACGGCATCCGCCATTTGGAGGGCATTTCGCCGCACCGCTTCGATGGTATCCTAGTCATGAGCCAAAGCGATGCCGACAATGCGTTTATTTACCATGTGAAGCAGGCGGGCATCCCGCTCGTTGTCCTAAACCGCTATCTGGACGATCCCGGCATCGTGAACGTCGTTGCCAATGATCGGGAAGGGGTGCGGGAAGCGATCAACTATGCGATCGCCCAAGGCCATCGGCGGCTGGCCATCATGGAAGGCAAAGCAGGCTTTCGGTCTGCGGCTGAACGGAAGCAAGGCTTCCTGGAAAGCTTACTCACCCATGGTCTTGCCCTTCCCGCTGAATATCAAGTTGCCGGAGATTACAGCATCGACAGCGGGTACCGGATGATGAACGCGCTGCTGGATCTGAAGGAGCCGCCAACGCTGGTGTTTTGCGCGAACGACGATATGGCGATCGGGGCGATGAACGCCTGCTTCGCCCGGGGCGTGAACGTGCCCAATCAGGTGTCGCTGATCGGGTTCGACGATATCGTGTTCGCAGGTTACACGAATCCAGCCTTGACGACCATCCGCAAGCCGGTTGCTGATATCAGCGAACTGGGAACCCGCAAGCTGATCGAGCTGATGCAACCCCCGAGTACAGAATCATCGGATAAGGAACAACCAACAGAACCACCTGGCGAGACCCTGTTCGTCCCAACGACGCTGGTGATCCGTCAGTCCGTGGCCAAGATCTCTTGATTTGAACTGTAGCGCTGAATTATGCTTATCGTCTGCAAGCCGCTATGGGTTGCTTCTGTTAGCCGCTAAGGGTTCGCTTCGTCCCGCACTTCGACAGCTTCTCAAGCTTGTCCTGGTCCTTTCCGGCAAGCCAGGCAGCTCGCCATACTCCAAAATGTTCACGTGTGCAAATACCTAACTTCTCTTAATCTCCTATCAGCATCTAAAACAAGGAGGCGAAAAAACGATGGACACACCGCAATACCCGCTCTTATCCCGAACCTTATTTCCCGATTTGCCTGCCTACCCGGAACGGATGATCCAGTTCGGCGAAGGGAATTTCATGCGTGCCTTTACCGCCTGGCAGGTGCAGCAGATGAACAAGCAAGGCCGGTTTCAAGGCAGCGTGGTGATGATCAAGCCGCAGAGCAGCCCGGTATCCGAACATTATGCGAAGCAGGATCACCTTTACACGGTTCTTATTAACGGGATCGCGGAGCAGCAAGTGGTCAACGAACACGAGATCAATCACTCCGTCAGCCGGCTGATCAGTCCTTACACCGATTATGAGCAATTTCTCGCTCTAGCGGAGCAAGATTCGCTGGAGTTCATCACCTCGAACACTACCGAGGCCGGCATCGCCTACAACCCGGAGGACCGCCTCACGGACGCGCCGCAGCGGAGCTTTCCCGGCAAGCTGACCGCCCTGCTCTACCGCCGCTATCAGCTGGGCAAAGCGGGATTTACGATCATCCCCTGTGAACTGATCGACCGCAACGGCGAGAAGCTGCGCGAGATCGTGCTGCGCTACGCCGCCGAATGGGATCTTGGCGATGGGTTCATTCAATGGCTTGAACGGGAAAACACCTTTTGCTGCAGCCTCGTGGACCGGATCGTCCCCGGATTTCCGCAGCAGAAAGCGGGGCAGCTGGAACAACAGCTTGGCTACCAAGACCGCTTGATGGTGACCGCCGAGCCTTACCTGCTGTGGGTCATCGAAGGCCCGGCCTGGCTGCCTGAACGGCTGCCGCTGTCCGAGGCGGGATTAAACGTCATCTTCACCGAGGACCTGCGTCCGTACCGCGAGCAGAAGGTTCATCTGCTGAACGGCCCCCACACGGCGATGGCCGCGTTGGGCTTACTCGCCGGTCTGACAACGGTCGAGGATGTGATGAACGACGAGGATTTGTCTGTGTTCGTTAGGGAGCTGATGGAGCAGGAGATCGTTCCGATGCTTGATTTGCCCAGATCCGGGCTGTTGTCTTATGCCGAGGCCGTGCGGGAACGCTTTATGAACCCGTTCATCCGACACGAGCTGGCTTCGATCTCGCTAAACAGCATCGCCAAATTCCAGACCCGGCTGCTGCCTGTGCTCCTTCGCTACCAGCGGGAACGGGGCGAATTGCCGAAGCGGATCACGCTGGCCTTCGCCGCCTTGCTGGTTGGTTATCGGGGCGATCGGCTTGTGCGGAAGGACAGCCCGGAGGTGCTGGCCCTCTTTGATCAGGCGTGGTCGCAGCCCGCTGAAGCGATTCCGGCCCTGTTACGGGAAACGAAGCTGTGGGGAGAAGACTTATCCAGCGTTCCCGAACTGGCCGACACCCTGGAGCAATATGTCCGGAAGCTGGACGCTTTTGGCGCCCGAGCGACATTACAATGGTTGGGAGGCGGCAGCCTATGCGACGATTAATGAAAATGAACCCGCGCGACAACGTAGCGGTGGCTTTGCGGCCAATCGCAGCTGGTGAAGATCTCCAGCTTGACAAGGAGTCCGTTCGAGCGGTGCAGGACATTCCCCAAGGCCATAAAATCGCACTCACCGCCATTCCCGCCGGTTCGTCCGTCACGAAATACGGCTATCCGATTGGCCATGCCATAACCGCGATCGCTCCAGGCGAGTGGGTGCATACGCATAACGTAAAAACGAACCTCGCCGGTGAGGAACAATACGAATATCATCCGAACCTGCACCCGGTCATTTATCCGAAGCGTTCCCTAACCTTTCAGGGATACCGTCGGGCCAACGGAAAAACCGGCATACGCAACGATCTGTACATCGTGCCTACCGTCGGCTGTGTGAACGGGATTGCGGAGCAAATGATCCGCGCCTTTAAAGCGGAGCACCCGGATCTTGGCCCCTTCGACAACATTACCGTGTTGAAGCACCCCTACGGCTGCTCGCAGCTTGGGGAAGATCATCTCATGACGCGCAGCATTCTCGCAGACGCCGTGCTTCACCCCAATGCAGGCGGCGTTCTCGTGTTTGGACTGGGCTGCGAGAATAACGTCGTATCCGAGTTCCGGGAGCGGCTAGGCGATTACGACGAGCAACGCGTCAAATTTCTTGTAGCTCAGGAGGTCGAGGATGAGCTGGAGGCTGGCCTGGCGCTGCTGGAAGAACTGGTTGAGGCGGCGCGCAACGACCGCCGGGAGCCGGTGCCGCTCAGCGAGCTGAACGTTGGGCTTAAGTGCGGCGGCTCGGACGGTTTCTCCGGCATTACGGCCAACCCGCTGCTCGGCGCTTTTTCCGATTTTCTCATTTCGCAGGGCGGCTCTACGATTCTAACAGAAGTTCCCGAGATGTTTGGGGCCGAGCAGATGCTGATGGCCCGCGCGGAGAGTCAAGAGGTGTTCGAGCAAATTGTTGCTCTCATCAACGATTTTAAGCAATATTTCCTGTCCTACGGCGAGCCTGTCTATGAAAATCCCTCGCCCGGCAATAAAGCCGGCGGCATTAGTACGCTGGAGGACAAATCGCTGGGCTGCACGCAAAAAGCCGGGACCGCCCCGGTGGTCGACGTCCTGAAATACGGCGAGAAGCTGCGCAAGAAAGGCCTTAGCCTGCTGCAGGCACCAGGAAATGACCTGGTCGCCTCCTCTGCGCTGGCCGCCGCCGACTGCCAGCTAGTCCTTTTCACGACCGGCCGCGGGACGCCGTTTGGCAGCTTCGTCCCTACCGTCAAGGTCGCCACGAACAACGAACTGTTCGCCCGGAAACAGCACTGGATGGACTTCAACGCCGGGGTCTTGCTGGATACGCCGATGGAAGAAGTGCTGGAGCAGTTTATCCATTACGTTATCGCGGTAGCCAGCGGTCAACCCACCCGGAACGAGCAGAACGAGGTCCGCGAGCTGGCTATTTTCAAAACGGGGGTCACATTGTAAGCGAATCACGCCAAAAAGCCATTGCCCAGACGTTAACGTCCAGGCAATGGCTTTTTTAGGATGGCGATACCGTCTCCTCATGGCGACGACGGTGCCGTGCTTGACGAACGGTAACAAGCAGAAGAACTACGGAACCTAACACCAACGCGAGACAAAGGACGAAAACCATCCGATAACCGTCTGCGCCGGCTATGAACGCGCCGCCTGCCGCAGTACCGAATATCATGCCAAGATTACGCGACAACGCGAGTAAACTGCTGATTAACCCCAAGTGACCAGGATCCACACGGCCCATCACCAGGCTCGTATTGGGCGAAGTGATCATCCCCATGGATGCACCCAGCAAAACAATCAATGTAATTAATAGAAACATCGGATACGAGGAGGAAAGAAAACCTAAAGCAACTAACGTCCCGGACATCGCCAACAATCCGGCCGTCAACAACGGTAAGGAACCGTGCTTGTCCGACAAACTGCCAAATAACGGGGAGGCGACGATCAACGCCAGCGGATAACCCATCATCATCAATCCGGCCATCGCCGGCGGAGTGCTAAGCTCATGGCGAAGAAACACCGGCAATACGAGTTGCGCCGAAAACGCGGCCATATACGTAACGATGGTGATCCAGAGCCCGGTACTCGTCGCAGCATCGCCGAGCAGCTTGAGATCGATGAAGGGGGAGTCGCTGGTGGAGAGACTCCACATCACAAACCCGGCGGCACAACCCGCAAACAACAGCAGCAACACGACCACAGGCAGAGATCCCCATCCCCATTCCGAGCTTAGATGAATCGCTGTGACAAGGCCGGTTAACGAAGTCCCAAACAGCAGAGCTCCGGTTACATCGATGTGCCCTTGCTCCTCCGGCTGATCCTTCGGAATAAACCGCTGGGCCATCATCCAAGCCACTAACGCGGTACCGGCCAGCAGCCAGAAGCATGCCTCCCAAGATATCCATTGAATCAGTACACCGCCCAGGCTGGGGCCGATCATCGAACCGGCGGCCACGAAGGTGCTGATCATCCCTAAGGCTCTCCCTCTCTTTTCAGGAGGAAACAGAGAAACGATCAGCGCCATGTTCGTCGCCTGATACATCGAAGCGCCAAGGCCTTGCACGATACGGAAGGCAATCAGCCAGCCCAGTGACGGGGCAAGCGCGCAGCCAAGCGCCCCTAACGCGAAACCGAGATAACCCAGATTATGCACGGACCGCCGTCCCCGGATATCCCCGAGTTTCCCCATCACCGGCAGGAGTACGGAAATGACCAGCAGATAAGCCGTAACAACCCATTGCGCGGAGGCAAGACCGATCTGATAATCTCTAGCGATATCAACCAGCGCGATGTTGAACATGCCGGCGGAACAGTTAGATAAAAAGGCTCCCGTACAAATGATATATTGAACCAGTGTACGGTATTTGCCGTTCATGCCCATGCCTGCACCTGCTTTACACTTGTGTCATTGTCATTGGGTTCACGGTCGTCTTCCAAGCCCGTTCCCACAAGGAAATCACTTCCCGGGTGTCCGTGACCTCACCGAAATATCCTTCGATATTTTTGATCGTCATTTCATGAGCTTGATTGGAATAAGAGGCGCAAGCATCGCGAAGCAGCACGATGTGATAATCCAGCATAAAACCGTCCCGGGCCGTCGATTCCACGCACACATTGGTGCTGACACCGGTCATGATCAGCGTTTCGATCTTCTGGCTCCGCAGGATCGAATCGAGCCGAGTATTCACAAAAGCGCTGTATCGGTGTTTGTTCACGACAACCTCACCCGGCTCGGGGGCAACTTCGTAGAAATCCGCCCCCCAGGTGCCCTTCCGGCATACCGCCATCGATTTTCCGTTAGATCGTTCTTTCCAAGCTTCGGAATCGGTCGCTTCTTCATGAAAGGTCTGGATAAACATCACCGGTACCCCAAATTCTCTGGCCGCCGCCAGCAAGCGATGTAAATTCGGCATCATGTCGGCCACGGCACCAACGTCATTACCCGCTTGGGCTAAAGCTCCCTCCGGGTGACAGTAATCATTTTGAACATCTACCACCACGATGGCTGTCCGGCTGTTCATTAGCTTCTGCTCTAAATTCACTTCGCTTCACCTTCCCTTTCCTTACTTGGATGAATTAACGAACTGCATGTCGACCAATTGGTCATAGGAGTAATCGCCCGTATAAATCCCGGTTTTGATCAGCACGTCCATGTCTTGTTTCACTGCGGCTTCCGTAATGAACCCATCCCTGCTCCATAGGCTGTCCGCATAGGCGCGGTCAAGGGAGGCCTGAATCGCATCATCGGATAACGTAGGGAACTCGGCTTTCATGTTTTTCATCGCTAGTTCTTTATCCTCTTGAACCACCTTCAGCGCCTCAATAATAGCGTCGGTGAACAACTGCACCGTTTCCGGATCTTTATCGATCGTCGATTGTTTCACGCTGAGCACGGAATAGGAGAAATCGCCGAAGTCATGGAATTTATAAAAGGGTTCGCCCCAGACGTCCTTGGAGATCCCGTCGCTAATTTGCGGCTCCGCCCCATTGCCGATATCTGCCGCTCCCTGCTGCACCATCGTCACGACCGTCGAGGCATCCGCCGGCTCAAGCAGAGTGACATCTTTCTCCGGATCCAGTCCCAAGTAGATCAGCAAATAACGGATCAGCAAATTAGGAGTACCGCCATGACGTCCGGCGTTGATCTTCTTCCCCTTAAAGAACTCCTTCAAATCCGCCTCTGAACTGCCGGCCGGAGCCAGCCCCTTCTTGGCTACCAAGTATACGTTGGCTCGGTTAACGACGTTGACGATCGACACGATGGGATCGGAATTTTTCTTGTTTGCCAGCGCATTGGACTCCGTTCCACCGATGACGCCCCATGCGTCCCCGCTAACCACCGCCGTGACGTGAGCGCCGCCGGCAGCCTGAATCACTTCTACATCCAATCCCCGTTTCTTAAAGTAACCTTCCCGTTGAGCCAAATAGAGCGGAAGATATCCCGTGGAATGAACCGGTTCGGCGATGACGATCTTTTTGAGCTCTGTGCTCCCCTCTGCCGCTTCCTCCGTTGGCTCGCTTTTCCCTCCGCATCCTGCAAGTAAGCTGCCCGTCAAAGCCAATCCCAATAATAACGGTAACAGTCTGCTCTTTCTCATCCAACTTCCCCCTCATGAACATTTTCTTTCCGGTTGACTGACAGGTTTCCCGCTACTTGACGCCGAAACCTTTGGACAACCCTCTTTCCAAGAGTACAACTCCCCAATACATAGCCATGGATAGCACAGACAAAACCACTACGCCAACCCACACGAGATTGATGTCAAGAATCGTCCCCGCATACATGATCATGCGTCCAACGCCTTGGCTGGAGGCGATGAATTCACCGACGATGGCCCCGGCAAGCGCCAGAGCAATGTTGATACGCAAGCTGCTGATGATCCAAGGCATCGACCATGGAATGACGACTTTGGTAAACACCTGCCAGCGTTTGGCCCCAAGCGAATACATCAGCTTCTCCATGTCCGGGTCCACGCTCTTCACCCCGCTGTAGGCGGACAAGGCAGATACCACAACCGTCATGGAAAAAGCCAGCGCCACTTTGGAGAAGAAGCCGATTCCCAGCAAAATGACGAGGACAGGCGCAAGAGCCAGCTTGGGCATCGCGTTTAATATAATCAAGTAAGGTTCGCTAATGCCGGCATAGCTCCGTGACCACCAGAAGGACAAGCCCAACAAAGCTCCGCATAATGTGCCGAACACAAAGCCCAGCACGGTTGAGCCTGCTGTATAGGCGATATCCCCCAGCAGCCCGCCCTCTGCCACTTGCAGCCAGGTCGTTTGCCATATCGCGCTCGGGCTGCTCCAATAATAAGAATCCAGCCAACCGATCCGGGTAAACACCTCCCAGATGATGAACAGCAGAACCCCTACGGCCACCCTTCCCCAGCCGATTCTGCGGGCTTTCTTCCGCTCCGCTGCCTCCTCGTCATAAATCAGCGGTGCTGAATTTGAGGCAGACGGGGGCTTCAGCTTTTTTTCGGCTACCGTTACCGCCGCATCGGTGGATAGAGAATGGATCACAAAGGTCGATTTACGCACAGTTTCTTCCACACTTCATCCCTCCTAGATCGTTATTTTTTTATCCAAACGGTCAAAGCGCGAGTTCTTCCTCCGCATGTCCCGCCGATAACTGGTCAAGCAAGAGATGTTTCAGTTCCATAAAATCCGGGGACGTCATATCCTCCGTTTTGCGCGGGCGCTCCATCGTGACCGTGATTTTCGTTTTGACCCGGCCCGGCCGCGAAGAGAAGACATAAATATCGTCTGACAAGTAAATTGCTTCATCGATGTCGTGGGTGACGAACAACACCGTTTTTCCAAAGTCGGTCCAAATTTGCAACAGCCAATTTTGCATCGTTAGCCGGGTCTGTGCATCAAGCGCGCCAAACGGCTCGTCCAGTAAGATGATGTCGCGGTCGTAAAGCAACGTTCTCAGCAGCGCAGCCCGTTGCCGCATACCTCCCGACAATTCCTTGGGATAATGCTTATCAAAACCTTTGAGTCCATACTTCTCCATCAGGGGCAAAGCTCGATCCACCGCTTCCTTTCTAGGGACGCCGCGAATTTCCATCCCCAGAATGATGTTGTCTAGAATCGTCCGCCACGGCAGCAACATATCCTTTTGCAGCATGTAACCGACATATCCCGTCTTCCCCACGATATTCTCCCCGTCCGCAAGCACCTCTCCGGTAGAGGGTGGAATGAGTCCGGCAATGATGTTGAACAAGGTAGACTTGCCGCAACCGCTTGGGCCAATGATGCTGACAAACCTTCCCGCTTCAATCTTCAGGCTCGTTTCTTGCATGGCCGGGATATCTCGGCCGTTCCGGCGAAACCATTTACTAACTCCGTTAATCTCGATTTTGGGTTGCATGCTCCACGCCTCCACTCCTTGAAATTTTCATTTTTTGATATAAAAAAATCGCCAGTCAAAACCCATAGCGCCTCCTAACAATAGCGCTGCGAGTCCAAACTGACGATTGGTCGGCTCTTTCGATTAGCGAAGTTCCGACGACTCCTTCAGATAATCCTCCACGTCGCGATCCAAGACAACGATCGTACCGGAAAATTCGGTCTCTGCATCGTAATCTTTGAGTACGGCGACGATATTCAGTTGAAATTGCCGTTCGAGGGCTGCCTTAATCTCCCGCTTGAACACCTGAAACAACAAGTAATCCAGCTGCCTCGTGGAGTGAGGATAAGCCTCATCCAATAGCTTTAAGACAGGCACTCGCCCGTTCAAAGAAATAATCACAATTTTGTTGCCGACGAAATCTACTTTTTGCTGTTTTACACCCACGTTAAAGATTTGCTTATTTATCGCGTTGTAAATCCTCAAAATGTCCTGCTTCCATTCGCCAGCGGTTGAGATGGCCATACTCACACCCTCCTTCATGTCAGGTATTCTATCATAACTCTTGGGTGTGATTGATTAAACTATTATTCTTGTGATTAATTATAGGCGTTCAAAAGGGATTGTCAATACATTTACGTCAAAAAAAATAACATCCATCCACTCGGATGTGATGTTATTTTACATGAGAGCTATATTTAAACGTATGGCTTAGGATGAAATGTGTCAAATTACCCGGTGAGCAAAGCCAACCTGTCAATTTGCTGGTACAACCGCTCCGCTTCGTCCGCCAAGCTGGGTTGATTCAGCCGAATTGACATCGCAAGCAGCCGGTCAGCTTTCTGCTTGAGCTGCTTAATCTCCATCATGACCGCTTCTTGATCCATCCCCGGAAAACGTTTCACGAGCGTTACTCCTTTCACCACATTTTCAAAAAACATCCATATCCCCTTTCTCCAATTTACTCCAATTTGCAGTAGTGGCCATTTCACAGAGTTTTGAAATAGGGGCATTTTTTCGCAAACTTGATCTGAATCAAGAAGAAAGGAGCAACTCGATGCTAACATAGGAGACAAGGAGCAGGGATTCCGGCGATCAAACCGGAGAAACCCAGCCAAACGATCCGGTCCACGCGACCGTTACAAGGAGGAAATCATCAAGATGGAAAAATTAGCATTAGCCCAGCTTCAGGACTTCCAAGCCGAGAAATTCTCCAAACGGATCGCCTTCAAAAAAGGCGAAAGCGTCGTGTTCGTGCTGAACTTTATGCCGGGCCAAGAGCTGCCAACCCACACGCATCCGAATACGGACGTATTTATTCTAGCCCTGCAAGGCAGCGGGTCGATCACGGTGGACGGAGCAACCTCGCCGCTGAATCAGGGTGAAGCACTGCATCTGGAAGGAGCGGAAGCCTTTTCCTACCGGAATGACGGAACGGAGCCCGCCAGCCTGTACGTTGTCTTAACCAAAGTTCCCGCACCAGAGTACGCGCAGAATATTTAAGACGCTAATTCTAATCGCGAAAAACAGACCGAAGGCAGGATCCCACATCCGCCCCGGTCTGTTTTTATTTACTTCTTGAGCAAATCTCCCAGCGAAACGGTATATCCATTGGAGACATTCTTCTTGTTCTTGAGCAGACGGATCTGCACCTTCACGCCGTCCATATCATACGGTCCGTCCCATGTTAGCCGAATCTGTCCATTTTCCTTTACCGCTCGCACATGCTCAACCTCTCCTGGTGGGGTGTGGTCACGAGGCGGCTCAGGCGTAACAGGCGGTGCCGTAAATACGGCGGGATCGCCAACGTAAACTTATCCAGGTTAAACAGCCAATCCGAGCCTTTGAAGTACAGGAAAACGATATGCTTGCTGCGTACCGGAGCGGTGACCTCCGCCGAGAACACCTTAAACTCCTGCCAGCCGCCGGTTCCCGTAACCTTCTCCATTTTCGGATTGTTTTCCTTACCCGAAAGCTAGCGCATGGCAATTTCCAGACCACATAAACTGAGCACGAATTCAACAAACATGGCGTTGGACCAGGAGAACCATTCCCGCGTATACTCCGATGGATTATCCTTGTGAAACCCTTCATGCACCAGATTCGTTCCGGCATCGGTCCGCTCGAACATATCCAGAATCTCCAGCTTTTCCGATTCCTCCAGCGCGGTGATTCCCTGAATGGACAAGGCGATGTGCCAAATGTAGTCTGGCGGAGTGTGCGGGCTGCCGATGCCTTTGGCATACGTTCCTTCATAGTAGTAAGGGTTGCGGCGGCTCAGAATCATCCGGCGCGTGTTGAGATAGATCGGATCGCCTTTGCTGCAGTAATCGAGATAAGGCAGCGACAACAGGCTGGGCACGTTGGCATCGTCCATCAGATTCACGCCGCCAAGCCCGTCAACCTCGTACGCGTACACCTTCCCGAACTCCGCATCCTCGATGATGGCGTATTTTTCAATCCCCTGCCGAATGTCCTCTCGCAGCGCACGTACCTCATCGGCGAAAGCGTCATCTCCGAAAAACCGCTCATTGATCTCCAGCAAATAACCCAACACCACGATGGCAAAAAGGTTCGACGGAACGAGATAGCCGTATTTGCAGGCATCGTCGCTGGGGCGGAAGCCCGACCAGGTCATCCCCGTATAGCCGACCGGTCCCGGAAGCCGATCTGTTTCCCCGCTGTTTTCCCGGACGAACGTGTATTTTGACAGTTCCTCATGCCGCTGCTCAGTCCGCCAGGTTTGCAAAATCAACTCGGCCGCTTGCTTAAATTCCGGCGTGAAGTGGCGGGTTTCCCCGGTATTTTTCCAATAAAGATAGGCTAACTGCAGAGGATAACATAACGAATCCACCTCGTATTTACGTTCCCAAATCCAGCCGGACATCTCAGTCAAATCCGTCTGATGGCCGCGGAAATTCTCAAATTCGTTAAACGCGTTGGCATACGGGTCCCGCAGGATCGATTGGTATTGCGTTCTCAACACGCCCTCGATAATCTCGCGCAAGCCGGCATCCTGCGCCGCCGGGATCAGATACGGCCGAAGCTGGTTCACGGAATCGCGCAACCACATGGCCGGGATATCGCCGGTCAGCATAAACACCGTCCCGTCGTCGTGGCGATGGATGGTGGTTTCCAGCGTATTTTCATAACACCGTTTGAACATCTCCACGATTTTCGGGCGATGCTTCATTTTCGTCTCCACCAAGACAATAATATCGGATTGAGTCAGTTGCTCAGTCATGGTTAATCTCCTCCGTGTTGTCTCGTAGTCGTTGTGCTTATTGTGCTCGTTATGCTCGTTATGCTCGTTATGCTCGTTATGCCGTACGTTCGCTTCCGGCGGTTCTGTATGACATGTTCCTCACTTTCGCGCCTCCAGCCTTGCCGCCGCTTCCAGCAGCATCAAGCCGCTCAACTGGACGCTGAGCTGAACCGGCAAGGTCGGCGGCTCCTTCCAAGAAGGGCCGCACAGCGTCGGGTTCTCAAGCAGCCCGCTGGATCGAAGGGTCTCCGCATTGGCGAAAATAACCTCCCGCACGCGTGGACACTCTGGGTCGATCTCCAAGAGACGGTCGAGGTAGCGAATGAGGATGCCTTTGAATAACCCGGTATCGTCGATGCCTTCCGCGGGAAGCAGGCAAATATCAGGCTCGCACAGCTCCTCGAAGCAGGCGGCTGCGGTGCCCGCCGCAATGCTCATTCCAAGCCGTTTGGATGTCCGCCCACAGCTCTTGGACCTTCTCCTCATACCACGCCTCACCGGTCGCCCGGTAAGCCCGCAGCAGCGCCAGCGCCGTCCACTCCATGTCGTCGTAATAATTATGCGTGAACGTCCCGCCGTTATAACGCTCCAGACTGCGGCAGAACTGCCTCATCCGATCGGGCAGCGCCGGGTCGCCGGTCCGCTCGTAGGCATCCACCAGCACGTCGAGGACATGGGCTTGCCACCAGTAGTAGAAATTTTCGCCGGCCCGGCCCGCCGTACGCGGATACCACTGGTCCAGGATGCCGGTCTGCTCATTCCCGTAGCAGTCGAACAGGTCGCGGTGCATGCGGTCCGCCAGTTGGGCCCAGCCTAGCTCGCGGCGATCCATCACGGCATCTCCCCTTGGGGCGCAGCATCCGACGTTAGCTCCGAGGCCGCCTGATCCGCACCCGTTTCAAGCGCTGCCGCCGCCTCCATCAGCATCACGCCGCTTAGCTGCGAGCTGAGGGACACGGCCCCCTCCGGTGCTGGACCACAGCTCCAATCCGTGCCGAACCGCGGTTGCTGCGGAGCGGCCAGCCGGCTCCAGGCGCGTTCCGCCTGAAGGGCGACGTACTCGGCAATCTCGGGATGGTCCGGGGCCGCCTGAGCCAACTGCACCAAGTAACGGATCAGGATGCCTTTGAACAGTCCGGCATCGCCGTCCCCTTCCTCCGGCAGCAGGCCGGTCTCGCTGGAGGTAAACTCCTGTAGGACGACGCGGAACGTGCGAAGCGCCGCCTCCAAGTAGGCTGTATCACCGCTTACCCGGTACATCTCCACCGAAGCTCCAATAAAGACGCCTTGGCAATAAGTGAACCGCCAATCCTTGTCGATCGTCCCATCCCCGGTACGGTTCATACCGTCCCACACCAACCCGGTGGCCGGGTCGATAAGGTTCGCCGCCTGCCACTCATAGATCCGCTGTGCCCAAGCCCAATCGTCCGGATCGCCAAACGCTTGGTACAACCGGGCCGCCAGGATGATGGCAGGGGCGTTGGCCGGGGTGTTTTTATAGTCCAGCTGCGATTTCTGCCAGGCGATCCCGCCGCCCATTTGCTCGTTCCATCCGGTTTGGATGTCCTGCCACAGCAGCTGGGAGGCCTCCTTGTAGCGCGGTTCGCCCGTGGCTTGATAGGCGCGCAGCCAAGCGAGCGCCATCCACTCCATATCGTCGTACAGCTCATTGGGCCATGCGCCGCCGTTGCGCTGAAGCAGTCCGTCGTACAGCTGCTCCAGCCGCTGGGCATATCGCCGGTCCCCCGTGCGCCGCAGTCCGTCGACCAGCACATCCACCGCATGCGCCATCCACCAGTAATGAAAAATCTCGTTGCATGCCCCGTTTTCACAAGGCGTTTGAATATTGTACATTTGGATCTTTTCGTTCCAGAATAATTCGTCCAGCGCCGTCTGAGCCAAGTCGGCCCGTTGCTGCGTGATTTCAGTTTCCTTCGTGGTGGTCTTCATATGATCTCTCCCCTCTGTCCTAGCCCTTGATTCCACTAAACGCGATCCCCTGGATAAAATACCGCTGCAGCAGCAGGAACAGCACCAGGATCGGCAGGATCGCCACCAGCGCCCCCGCCATCATCGGCCCATAGTCCGTCTGATAATTGTATGAAAAAGCCTGCAGCCCCATCTGAATCGTCGCCTTCGACGGATCGTTCAGGACGATCATCGGCCAGAGGAAGCCGTTCCAGCCGGCCTGGAACGTAAAGATCCCGAGTGTAGCCAGCGCCGGCTTGGTCAGCGGCAAGTAAATGCGCCAGAAGATTTTGAATTCACCGCAGCCTTCGATCCGCGCCATCTCCATCATGTCATTGGGCAGGGTCAGAAAGAACTGTCGCATGAAAAATACCGCAAACGTCCCGGATGCCCCCGGCAAAATAATACCCCAAAACGAGTTCATCAGCCCGTACCCCCCGCTGCCGAACAAGTCGTTGCCGCCTGCCAGCGGGATATGGCGCAGCACGTAAACGCTGGGGATCATCGTCACGATCCCCGGCACCATCATGGAGACAAGCAGGATGCGGAAGAACGGCTGGTTCATCCGGAATTTCAGCTTGGCAAACGCAAAGCCGCTCAGCGAACCGAAGAACAGGTTACATAACACCCCAGCTGCCGCAAGAATAAAGGAATTCCAGAAATAAAGGCCAAAAGGCACGGTCGTAAACGCGTTGTAATAATGCTCGAACGTCAGGTTCGCCGTAAACCATTTAATCGGCAGGGTGAACATGTCTTCGTCTTGTTTAAACGAGGTCAGCACGCTCCAATAAAAGGGCAAAAACATAATGACCGCGATGATGCTGCCAACCGTATAAAACAGTACATTCGCTAATCGCTTCTGCATGGGTACACCGATTTGTGGACGCCGGGTACCGACGCCCGTTTTTATCGTCTCTGGATTTGTCATACGATCGGCTCCTCCGCTTTGGTGATTTTCATGCTGATGATTGAAAATACTAGGATCGCCATCGCCAGCACAAACGCCTGCGCCGAGGCATACCCCATCTGCAATTGGTTAAAGCCCTGCTGATAGATCAGGTAGACCGGAGTTTTGGTGACGTTCGCCGGTCCGCCCTGCGTTAAGACAAACGCCTGGTCAAACAACTGCAAGGCGCCGATGATGGACATGACACTGACCAGGAACGTCGTTGGGCGAAGCTGCGGCCAAGTGATGTAGCGGAAGCAGGCAAACCGCGACGCCCCGTCCAGCCGGGCCGATTCGTACAGATAGTCCGGCACGCCTTGAAGGCCGGCCAAATAGATGATCATGTTGGAGCCAACCGACTGCCAAAGCGTCATGACGATGATCGACAGCATGGCCGTCTCCGTTTGCGACACCCAAGCCGGGCCGGTGATGCCAAGGTATGCGAGCAGTCCGTTAATCATCCCGTATTCGGGATGCAGCATCCAGATCCATACGGTGGCCGCCGCGACGGCCGAGGTCAAGGTCGGCAGGTAATAAAACGTGCGGAACAGCTTGACCCCGCGTATCTTTTTGTTAAGCAGCATCGCAAACAGCAAGGAGATCAACAAATTCAGCGGTACAAAAACGATCGCGTAATAGAACACGTTTAAAAAGGTCTGCCAAAGCAGCGCATCGTCGATCAGGCGGCGGTAATTGTCCAGCCCAACCCAATCGTTGCTGCTCAGCACGTCATAGTTGGTGAAGCTGAGGTACAGGGCCATCACGACGGGGATGACCATGAATACGGCAAATAGCAACATAGTTGGTGTAATGAACAGATAGGCCATTCGGGCCTGATGCCGTTCGAGCTTATTGACGGATGCCATTCTTTGTTCCCCTTTCAGAGGCCGGTTTTTACTTCACGACCGCATTTTCCGCAAGCAGTTTGTCGCCTTGCTCTTGGGCTTTTTTCAGCGTCTCGTCGATCGATTGCTTGTTCTGAAGCAGCAGTTGCAGATTCGGAATCAGCGCGTTCTCCTCCATGACGGAGTATCCCGGATGTGTCGGACGCGTCTTTGCAAATTCCAACGTTTCCGTAAACGGCTTCCACAATGGATCTTCACTAAAGAACGGATCCTCAAGCGCCGGTTTAAAGCCTGGCAGGTTCAAGCTCGTTTTTGCCCACAGCAAAGCGTTGTCCTTGTTCGCCGTCCACCATTTGATGAACTCCCACGCCTCATCCGGGTGCTTGGAGCCTTGCGGGATGACAAGCCCGAAGCCGCCCATCACACTGCCTTTATCGCCATTCGGACCTGCCGGCGGCGGTACGATGCCGTATTCCAGATCCTTGCCATATTTGTTGTAGGTGCTCATCATCCAAGGTCCGGTGTACAGCATAGCCACTTTCCCTGTAACAAACGCGTCGGTACCTTCGCCAAGCCCTTGTTCGAAGCCGACCTTATAAACTTTGTCCTCGTTCAGCAAGCGCTGCCAAAACTCCAGAACCTGTTTGCCTTTTTCATTGTTGAAGTTGGTCTTGCCATCCTCGCTGAGCATTTGCCCGCCGGCTTGCTGCAGATACATGTTAAACAGCCCCGGATCGGCCATGGAGAAGCCTGCGGTTTCAAGCTTGCTGCCGTTCCATTTCGTCAGCGTCTTGGCTGCCTGCTCCAATTCGTCCCACGTCGTTGGCGCCTCCAGCCCTGCATCGGCAAACATCTTCTTGTTGTAGAACAACGCGCGGGCATCCACTGTTAACGGCAGACCGTACAATTTATCGTTATTGGTCAGTTCCTTTAAGGACTCCTCGTAAAAATCTTCTTTATTCACCCCGTCGCGCTCCATATAGTCGTCAATGGGGCGAAGCACGTTTTTCGGAGCGTACAGCGAGGTTCTCCAGCGGTCCCAGAACAAAATATCCGGCGCACCGCCGCTCGTCGCAGCCGTCAGGAATTTCGTGACCATATCCTGCTGAAGCACGTATTTGACTTCGATCTTGTCCTGCGACTTGTTGAAGGCGTCAACCATCGTCTCAAACTGCTTCTGCCCTTCGCCGCCCCAGTCGCCCCAGAACGTCAGCTTCACTTTCTCGGTATTGCCGCCACCTCCGGTGTCACCACTACCCCCGCTGCCGCCGCCGTTTCCAGCACTGCCGCCGTTACCGCCCCCTCCACAAGCAGCCAGCATCGCACCAAACAGGACGGTCACCAGCATCACGAACATCCACTTTTTCATTTGTAAACCTCCCCTTTTCATTTCGAATAACATAGTAATTAAAGCGTTTTCAATAAGGATAGTATATTGGTATCATATCATTATGTCAATAAGCAAAAATATCGATGTTGGTTGGTATATAAAGGTATGCCAAATGACCCCCTTCAACATTTGGAGAGTACAAAAATGGCTTTCCTGTAGAAATGTCATTAATGGGGAAGGGCCTTGATCGAGAAAGTCCGTAATTAGAAAGGTCCGTAAACGGAAGACAACATCCTGCCGTAAATGACCGCACCACCAAAAGTGGCGCCTAAATGTAAAAGTACAGTTGATTTTAGAGAAAGCGTCGCTTTGGGACCCTTCAACTGTAAAAGTACAGTTAAAATCCGCCTAATTCTCCCTTTTCCACTAAATCACCTTAAACTAACTGCACTTTTATATTCCAAGGCCGGTAAAAACGAAAAAATGCCGAAGTTGAACTGCACTTTTGCAGTTGAGCTTCGGCATGTATGAGTTGAGGCGGGGCAACTTGAATCCACCGTAGGGTATTTGCGATCCACCCAGCGGGTAAGCCTTCTAGCACTTCGCCTAGGGGGGTGTCCTTATGCTACTGTAGTTCCCCCCAGAGGGGGTGACACTAACACTACTGCTTGCGTCCCCACCCAGAGGGTGAGCCTAACACTACTCGCGCTCCACCTTGGAAGTGCGCCTTAAGCTACTAGGCCCCCCCTAGGAGGTAAGCCTTACGCTACTCACCCAGGGAGCAAGCCCTGCGCTACTTACGCTCCCGCTCCTCCCTTGCGGGTCCGGTGGACTCCCCGGGGACGAGCACCGCGGGCAGCTTGATTTTGTTCGCTACCGGCCGGTTCTCCATCAGGGCCAGCACGTTTTCCACGGCCAGCTTGCCCATATCTTCTTCACTTTGACGCATATGGGTGAAGGCGTAGCCCTCGCCGATGCGGAACTGCGGGCTGTCGAAGCAGATGATCGACACGTCCTCAGGAATGCGCAGGCCAAGCCGGGTCACCGCCGCTTTAGCCAGCAGCGCGATGTTGTACTCGATGGCGAAGAAGGCCGAAATCGTAGGATGGGCCTCGAGATGGCGCATGATTTTTTGAATGTCCCGTTCAATATTGTCATCGTAAAAAGAGTTCGGCAGCGTCGACGTCAAGTCGCTGATCCACAGCTCCCGCTCTACAGCGATACCGCGGCCGGCATGCGCCTGCACAAACCCTTCGATCCGTTCCTCGACGGCCGACGTATCGATGGGCGGCGGAGATAACAGCGAAATGCGGGCGTGTCCGAGGTCAAACAAATGCTCCGTCGCCTCCTGCGCCGCCTTCACATTGTCGGTAATGATGGATGCCGCCGCCACGCCCTTCAGCTCCCGGTCGATCAGCACCAGCGGGAAGCGTTCGATCACCAGCTTGAGGATTTCCGCGTTGAAATACTCCCCCTGTGCCGGAAATACGATCAATCCGTCGACGCCAAGCTGCAGCAGCTTGCGAATCGTCGCTTCCTCGTTCTCCTGAACCCCAAACGTCCGCTTCAGGACAAGAAAACAATCCTGCTCCCGCGCAGCATCCTCCATCCCGTAGATCAGCCGCGTTCCGTAGCTGCCGGCAAAATCCGTCAGCACAACGCCGATCAGCTTTCCGGCAGCCTCCTTGTCCGTTCTGTTCCCACTATAGATTCCGTCCCATCGGCCATTCGCCTGTTCCTCCGCGCCTGTGCCCTCGGCTTCGGGGTCCGTCACAAACGAGCCGCGTCCCGGCTTCCGAACGATAATCCCCTCGGCAGCCAGCATTTCTAAAGCTCGCTTGCTCGTAATCCGGCTAACCTGATATTCCTCGGCCAGCTCCTTCTCCGATGGAATCCGGTCTCCCGGTTTATAACTATGATCTAGGATTTTCTGCTTTACATCATCGAAAATCTTCTCGTACATCGGTTTTGACGAGGTGGTTTCACTCATGACGTTCCTCCCACGTTCCCTCACACAAGGACATGATATATATTATAATATATCATGATATATCGCTAATGTCGAACCATGCTTGAAAAGGTTCGCAGAACCCCAAGCTTCAGTTGGAGCGAGCCAAGGCCTCCAACCCCAGGGCGAGGGCGCCGCAAAGCCCAGCCTGATTCCCTAATCCCGGCGGGACAATATAATCATCAATCCCACTTAAAATGGCTGGCGCGTTCACATATCCGGCCAGGTTCCGCTGAACTTCCTTGCGAATCAACAGGAACAGCTGCGGTTGCTGCATCACGCCGCCGCCCATGATCACTTTTTGCGGTGAGAGCATGAGGATGGACCCGGTCACCGCCTGCGCTAAATAGTAGGCTTCGATGGCCCAGGCAGGATGGTCCGGTGCCAGCTCTTGTCCTTTTACCTTCCAACGCGCTTCAAGACTTGGCCCCGCAGCCATGCCCTCTAGACAGTCCCCATGATACGGGCATAGCCCGGGGAAGTCGTCCTCCGGATGCCGCCGCGGCAGAACATGTCCACCTTCCGGATGAATCAATCCATGGACAAGCTTACCTTCGGCCAAGACCCCGACACCGATCCCGGTCCCCACCGTATAATACACGCAGCTGTCCAGCCCCTGAGCGGCACCCCACTTTGCCTCGCCCAAGGCGGCGGCGTTCACGTCTGTATCCCAGCCATAGGGAACATCAAAAGCCGATTTTAATTTGCCAAGCACATCATATCCGTTCCAGCCCGGCTTCGGTGTTGTCGTGACATGCCCGTAAGTGGCGCTGCTTGGATTCAAGTCCAGCGGGCCAAACGAGCCGACGCCAATCGCTTCTACATTTTTATCGCGAAAATAAGCAATCACCCTTTCCAACGTTGGCTCCGGCAGCTCTGTGGGGAAGCTGATCTGGTCCTCGATGACTCCGTGCTCATTTCCGACGCCGCACACGAACTTTGTCCCGCCGGCCTCAATTGCTCCGATACGCATCAAATCTCCTCCTTTGTCATGATAGGATTTACCTCGACGAAGTGATCCCAAACGCCGTATACGATCTCCGCTATTATACCGGTGATAATTTCATCGGGGAGCGCATCGACGGATACAACGGCCCATTTGCCATCCTAACCCTGCGCGCAGCCCGCGCTTTGAAAAAGTTAACGACGACTTAGAAAGCCAAGGCTACCGCCTGAAAATCATCGATGCCTATCGACCGCAGAAGGCAGTGAACCATAAACTCTCAATGCGTCCTGCCTACCCTACCATTTCAACCGGTAGATCCCCTTGTTCTCCAAGCCCCGGATCAACGGCGTCCACGCTTCGGATTCCGGCGTCGTAGCCAGCGCGTCCTCTACCATCTGCAGCTTGGCGTCCAGCGCATCGATATGGTGGAGGGCGACGGCCTCCGGCGTCTGCGGCTGCACCGGGCTGCCCCATTCCCCCAAGTTGTGGTGGGACAACACCAAATGCTGCAGGGCGAGCACCTTCGGCGAATCCAGCGCGATGCCCAGGCGAATGGCCGCTTCGGTCACCCACTGCGACGCCATCGAAATATGCCCAAGCAGCTTGCCGGGCGTACTATACTCGGACACGATGCCGAGTTCAGCCACCATTTCTTCCGGCTTGGCAATATCGTGCAAAATGATGCCCGCCTTCAGCAGGTCCGGGTTCAAGAACGCGCGCTGCGCACATAGAAAATCGCCGATTTCCAGCATCCGTACCATATGGTAGGCCAAGCCGCCGAAATAAGCGTGATGATGCGTTTTGGCCGCGGGATAATGGGCCAGCTTCTCCTCCACCTTACCGACGCAAAAGCGAACGATCGCCTGAATATCCGGATCGGCAATATCGTTGATGACGGCCTGGATCGTATGGATCAGCGCTTCCGACGAAATGGGCGCAGAGCGGATAAAATCCGTGAGCCTCACGCCGTCTTCCGGCTTGGCCAACCGCATCTGCAAGATTTTCACCTGCAGCTTCTCGCGGTAGGTTTGCACGATTCCCCGCACCTTCACGAGCCTCATCGGGAAAAACGTTTCCTTGTCCGTTGGCGAGGCATCCCAAAATTTGGCCGGGATTTCCCCGGTGGAATCGCACAATACGATATCTAAATAGTCTTTGGGCGGATTCGCGTTCGTCTGCTTGATCTCCAGCTCCTTCAGCAAATAAAAGCCAATAAATTCATCCTGGTTTCGTAATTGATTAATTTGCGTCACCCATATTCCTCCAAACCCATGATAGACCCATTATACTATGGGACAGCCAAAACCTCAGCGTCTTTTCATCCCCGCCTGCCCGCCTTCTAAGAACAAGAAAAGAACGCCTCCCCGTGAATCTCACAGGGCCAGCGTCCTTTTCATTTCAAATCAATGCTTATCTTCCGGCGTTCTCAAGCGCGTCCTTGACGGCCTCAATGACTTGTGCGGAAACCGCTTTTACGCCTTCGGTTTCGCCAAACGCTGCCGGACGATACCCGTATTTATGCAGGGAACCTTCGGCAGTTGGCGTTTCGATTTCCGCCTTGACGGCTTTCTCGTCGGCGGTTAATTGGTCTTCAGTCTTGATTTTGCCGTTTTCATCCAAATAGAAGACTTCCATTTTGAACGGAATGTTGTTTTGCACCGTCACCATCACGTAAACGGATTTGTCCTTGTTAATACCGGCGAAAATCCCGTTGATATAAGCCGTTTTGTAAGTCTCGCTGATTTCCGCTTTCTTATAAGCATTTTCGACGGCCGTTTTCAATGCGGTGCTGCTGCTGGTTGCCCCAGTTACAACATCCACTTGAGCCGCTTGCTCTCTCGTTCCGGCAAACAGCAGATCGCGGGTCAGGATCGGGATCGCTCTAACGACTTCAGCGTAAGCCGAAGCGCCGCGGTCCACCATATTCACACCGACGCGATACAGCTTCAGGCCAACGATAACGCCGTTGCGCAGCGTGACATCGGCGCGGTTCGTCCCTTTGTCGTAAGCGTCGCCGTAGGTCGTGTACGTGCCGTCTTTATAATTGCCTTGCGTTTTCGACGCGTTGTTCAGCAGGTCAGCGAACGCCGCTCTGGCGGCGAGGGACAGGTTTTCTTGACCTACGATCGGCGTCATGTTCGCGCCTTTTTGAGTCAAGCCTTCGGTTAACTGAGCGACAACGGTTTGTTGCTCATCCGTCAGCTTGTCGGAAGCGATCAGCTTACCGGCATCATCAAACAGGAAGACTTTTACGTTCGAAACGTGGTCTGCTTTAATGTCAGCCAAAACCAGCAATCTGGACAGGTTGTCGACACCGGCAAACGTTCCTTCAAAATACTTCGCTTTCCCCGGAACCTTCAGCGCCTTCTCGAAAGCGCGTTCTACAGCGAGGTTCCAGCTATGGCTGCTCTCGGTGGCGCCGGCAATCGCATCAACGTCATCCTTGAAGTTCTCGATGTACGAGCCGTTCGCGAGCAGTTTGGCCGTCATCGGCGCATTTGCTTTGACCACTTCGGCATAGGCCGTGTCGCCGCGGTCAATCAGGTTGGAACCCAATCTGTACAGCTTCACATCAACCAGCTTGCCGTTGCGGATGTAGACGTCGGCTCTCTCAACCCCTTTATCGCGGGCAGAACCGTAGGCGGAGTAGAATCCATCAATATATTTCGAATCGTTGTTTACCTTGGCATTTTGCTCCGCGTCCCAATATGCGTTCACAGCGGCTTTGTACTCAGCCTCCTGGCCTTTAGAACCAACGGCGCCGGTACCTTTCGCCAACAGCTCGGCTGCGATCGCTTTCACCAATGCCGCTTGCTCGCTGGTCATATTTGCTTCTTCGATGGCATTGCCGCTGGCGTCAAGCGGATATACTTTGACAGCTGTACGCTTCGTTGCATCGAAGGTCGCAAACACCATGTATTTGCCTTCCGGATCGACACCCATATGCTCGCCGGCAAAATAAGTGACACCCTTTGGCTTCTCTTTCAAAGCTCTTTGGAAGGCACGGTCAACGGACAGCTTCCAGCCCTCGCTGGAACGGGTCGCTCCGGACACAACGTCCACTTTGGCGGCCTGCTCCTGCGTTTTGCCAAGCAGGTCCGCTTTCATCGTTTCGTAAGCGTTCCAGAGGCCGCTATAGTTGTTGCGAACGTCTCTGTCGATCAGCTTAGGGCTTGTTCTGAGCAGCTCAATCGCGGCGATTTTTCCGTCCTTGATCGTGACTTTGGCCCCTTCGGTCCCTTTGGAATAAGCGTTGCCGTAGGCCACATATACACCGTCAACATACGGACTTTCCGCAGGTTTGACCGCCGAAGTTTTTGCCGGAGTTGTTTTCGTTGTTGTCTTTACAGGAGCTGTTGTCGTTTTTGTAGTTGTTTTGGTCGTAGTTTTTGTGGTTGTTTTTGTAGTAGTTTTGTTCGTCGTCGACTTGCTTGGCGTAGTTGTCTTGCTAGGTGTTGTCGTCTTGCTTGGAGTTGTCGTCTTGCTTGGTGTCGTTGTCTTGCTTGGTGTCGTTGTCTTACTTGGTGTTGTGGTTTTGCTAGGTGTTGTTTCTTTGGTTGGTGTTTCCGATTCCGATGCGGCAGACACCACGTCAATGCTGGTCAGCTTGAAACCGGACGTCCCAACCGTAAGCGACAAGGACGATAACACCAACGTCGCGCTTACTGTAAGGCTAATCAGCTTTTTCAAATGCAATCCTCTCCCTTGTGATTTTCACCGAGTTACGTAAAGCTACATCACCTGCTCGCCGTTCATGGCATGTTCTTGTTGAATTTTCGACTGTGCTCAGATCACGATTCCGATATAACGCTCTCCAAGCAATCGCGCCCCTCCCTCTTGCACGATGTCTATCCCTTGAACCGACCCGACTCTGAATTAATGTGAAGAATTTCACATAACCTGTGAAAAAAATTAGTTGGATCGGTTCCCATTAAATACTAGGTAATTTGACGCAAAAACGCTGTACGCAAAATCACATAGCCTGAAAGATATGTCACTTTGTTATGGCTTAGCTGAAGAAAACAGCCGCCGGGATGGTTCCCGACGGCTGTTATACAAGCGAGTATTCTAGCTGACTCTATTGTGTTTTAGAAGACGTTACTGCGTGTTGCCAATCGCCATCCACGTTACGATTCCGTAGTTGACGCTAGTGTCCTTCAGCTTGGATATCGTGATGACAGCCGAGCCAGGCGATTGCTCCTTCAGCGAAGTATAATACGCAGGGTGATTGGTCATCGCAACGACAACGTAGTTGGACGAAGCAAACGGCGATTCAAATTTGATCTTAACCGTCGCCTCCTCCTCATGAGGCTTCAGCAGGAACGGAACCATGCCAAATTGCATCTCCGCCGGCTGGCCTGCCAGCGTGGTTACCGGAGCAAAGTTGAGCTGCTCCACTCCAACGGAGCCCGGCTGCAAGTGGCGAGTCCCAACGGCCTCATCCGCTAGTATAGCGCTGTCGACCGCATTTGGCGCCAAATGGGCGTTCTCTACCGACGCTGGCTGCAAATGTTCCGCCCCAACCGCGCCTACAGCCAAAGCCCCTGCATCCACTGCACCGGGTTGCAGATGCCCCCGGCCGATGGAAGAAGGCTGGATGTCTTCGCCGCCGATCCCTTCCTCAGGCAGCAAACCGTGTTGCTGAATCTCGGTGGACAGATGCCAAATATTGACGGCTTCGAGAGCGATATGGTGGGCATTCACTGCTGCATCGCTTAAATGCCGGGACTCCACGCTTTCTGCTGCCAAGTTCGCACTTTGCACGGCGTCCTCGGCCAGGTGATGGCTTTGAACGGCGGCATTTGCCAATTGCTCGCTGTGCACCACGCCTTCCTGCAGATGGCGAGTGCCTACAACCGCTTCGCCCAGATGGCGTTCCGACACAACGCCTTCCGCCAAATGCTCACCTTGGACTGCTCCATGATCCAAGTGGAAGCCTTGGACCGTCCCCTCTGCCAAGTGCACGCCTTGCACGGAACCGGCTTGCAGATGACCACTACCCACCGCTTGCTCACCCAGGGCTTCGGAGCCAACCGCGCCGGATTGCAGATGCCAGCTGGTGATGGACGACGGCTTCAGATCCTCCCCGCTGATGCCTTCCGCAGGCAAGAGACCGTGTTGCTGCAGCTCAGCCGATAGATGCGAGACATTTACGGCTTCAGGGGCAAGATGCGAGCTGTCGACCACGGCCTCCCCAAGATGCTGGGAGGTGATGCTGCCTTCGGCCAAATGCCCGCTTTGCACGGCGCCTTCAGCTAGATTCCGGCTTTGGACAGACCCATTTGCCAGATGGCGGTTCAACACGGAACCTGCCTTCAGATGACCGCTGCCCACCGCTTGCTCGCTCAGCGCTTCGGAGCCAACCGCGCCGGGTTGCAGATGACGGCTGGTGATGGACGACGGCTTCAGATCCTCCCCGCTGATGCCTTCTGCAGGCAACAGACCATGCTGCTGCAGCTCAGCCGATAAATGCCAGGCATTCACAGCTTCGGGGGCAAGATGCGAGCTGTCGACCACGGCCTCCCCAAGATGCTGGGAAGTGATGCTGCCTTCGGCCAAATGCCCGCTTTGCACGGCGCCTTCAGCTAGATTCCGGCTTTGGACGGACCCATCTGCCAGATGGCGGTTCAACACGGAACCTGCCTTCAGATGACCGCTGCCCACCGCTTGCTCGCCCAGCGCTTCGGAGCCAACCGCGCCGGGTTGCAGATGACGGCTGGTGATGGACGACGGCTTCAGATCCTCCCCGCTGATGCCTTCTGCAGGCAAGAGACCGTGCTGCTGCAGTTCGGCAGACAAGTGTCCGTGATTCACGGCTTCGGGAGCGATATGGGTGCCTTCCACCACGGCCTCCCCAAGATGCTGGGAGGTGATGCTGCCTTCGGCCAAATGCCCGCCTTGCACAGCGCCTTCAGCAAGATTCCGGCTTTGGACGGACCCATCTGCCAGATGGCGGTTCAACACGGAACCCGCCTTCAGGTGACCGCTGCCAACCGCCTGCTCGCCTAGAGCTATGGCATTTACCGCACCGGCTTGCAAATGCCGGCTGGTAATCGACCCGGCCTGCAAATCATCCCCGCTGATCCCATCGGCCGGCAACAGACCCTGTTGCTGCAGTTCGGCAGACAAGTGTCCGTGATTCACGGCTTCGGGAGCGATATGGGTGCCTTCCACCACGGCCTCCCCAAGGTGCCGGGACTCCACGCTCCCCTCGGCTAAATGCTCGCTTTGCACCGCGCCTGCGATCAAGTTCCGGCTTTGAATGGACCCATCTGCCAGATGGCGATTCAACACGGAACCGCTCTGTAAGTGGCCGCTGCCAACCGCCTGCTCACCCAGCGCTGTAGCGTTCACCGCACCAGCTTGCAGATGCCGGCTGGTAATCGACCCGGCCTGCAAGTCATCCCCACTGATCCCTTCGGCCGGCAACAGACCCTGCTGCTGGAGCTCTGCGGACAAGTGCTCGTAATTTACGGCTTCGGGAGCGATATAGGTGCCTTCCACCACCGCCTTTCCAAGGTGCCGTGACTCCACGCTCCCCTCGGCTAAATGCTCGCTTTGCACCGCGCCTTCGGCCAGGTGCTGGCTTTGGACGGACGCCTTCGCCAGATGGCCGCTTTGCACCGCACCTGCCTGAAGATGGGAGCTGCCAACCGCCTGCTCACCCAGCGCTTTGGAGCCAACTGCGCCTGCCTGCAGGTGCTGGCTGGCGATAGCTCCCGGCTGCAGAGCCTCCCCGTCGATCCCGGCGACAGGCAGCAGCCCGCTTTGGCGCAAGGCAGGGATCATGTGGGCAGCGCTGATCGATTCCGGAGCGATGTGGTAAGATCCGATCACCGAGACTCCGAGGTGGCGGTCAGTCACGCTGCCTTTGGCCAAATGCTCGCTTTGTACCGCCCCTTCAGCCAAATGCCGGCTTTGGACAGACGCCTCCGCCAGGTGACCGCTTTGCACCGCCCCCTCCTGAAGATGGGAGCTGCCAACCGCCTGCTCACCTAACGCGTCCGTATCAACCGCACCGGCTTGCAGGTGCAGGCTGGTGATGGCGCCCGCCTGCAGGTCCTTACCGCGGATCCCCGCCTCGGGAAGTAACCCGCTCTGCCGCAACTCGGCAGACAGATGTCCGGCTTCGATGGCTTCGGCGGCAATATGGCGGGAGCCCACGGCTGCGTCGCCCAGGTGGCGTCCCGTTACACTGCCTTCGGCCAAATGCTTGCTCTGTACAGCCCCAGCGGCCAGATGATCGGCTCCAACCGCGCCAGCGGACAGAGCTTCCGACCCGACGGCACCGGGGGCCAAATGCCCGGCGTCCACGGCTTGCGCCGCCAGTTTCGGACCGGTCACGCTGCTGTTCGCCAGCTTCGCAACCGTGACCGCCAGATCCCCCAGCTTATCCGTTGTCACGCTTTCCGGCGACAGCTTCAAGCTGGTGACCGCATGATCCTGGAGATGCGGCGAGAAGATGACGCCAACCCCCAGGTGCTCCTCCCGAATCGCACCGGGTGCGATCTGGCCGCGGGTGACGGAGCCCGTCGCCAAATGCCGGGTCTGCACGATACCCGATCCCAAATGGTCGGCCGTGATTTGCTGTGCACCGATGGCGGACTCCGTCACCGCGGCCGGAGCGATCGCGCGGCTCGTCACACTGTCTTTAGCCAGTTTGTCGGCCGTGACGCTGCCTGGCTGCAGATGATTCGTCGCAACCGCTCCATCCGCCAGGTGCTCCGCGGTCACCTCGGCGGACGCCAGCTTCTGCCGGGTGACCGCCGCATCGGCCAGATGCCATTCCTGCACCGCTTCCGAAGCAAGGTGACTGCTTTGCACCGCTCCTTCGGACAGGTGCTTGCCGGTAACCGCTCCCCGCGCAAGCTGCGGCGATTGCACGGCCCCTTTGGCCAAGTGCCGTGTCAATACGGCTTCGTCCGCGATTTTCCCCGGCAGCACGCTTTGATCGGCGATCTTGGACGAGGTTACCGCCTGCTCGATGATATGCGAGGTGCCCACAGACTGGTCGGCCAGCTTCGTGGAAGGGATCGATTTATCGGCAAGATGCCGCGCCTGGATGACCTTGTCAGCGATATGCTCCTGACCAATACTGCCAGGCTGAACATGTTCGCTGCCCACGGCTCCTGACGCAAGATGGTGGGATTCAATCACCATTTCACCTAAATGAGCGGAAGTAACGCTCCCTTCCTGCAGCTGCTCCGCGCCGACACTGGACCAAGCCAGCAGTTCCCGGTCGATCATACCGGGTGCCAAATGCCGCGAAGTAATGCTGTGATCCGCCAGATGGCGGCTTTCCACCGCCCCTTCCGCCAGCTTCTCTCCCGTTACGGAGTGATCGCGCAGCTTCGATGTTGTCACAGAGGCCTCTCCCAGCTTAGAGGTGTCGACCGCTCCGTTGGCCAAATGCTGCGCATTTACGGCACCGCTGCGGATTTTATCCCCCGTTACAGCTTGGTCCTGCAAGAGCTCGGACGTTACGATCCATTCCGACAGATGCCGGCTCTCCACCGCCCCTTCTGCCAGCTTCTCCCCGGTGATCACCCGATCCGCCAGCTTCTCCGGGGTGATGCTGCCGTCAACCAGCTTCTCTCCGCCGATGGAATGATCCCGGATCGCCCAGCCTTCGATCGAACCGTCAACCAAGTGGCTGCCGTTCACGGAGGAAGGAGCGATTTTGGAGGAGGTCACCGCCCGATCGGCCAGCTTGATGTTCTCCACGGCGTAATCGGCGATCCAAGCGGTGTCGATCGTCCCCCGCATGATCCGCGAAGCATCGATCGTATACGGCGCAATTTTCTCCCCGGTGACGGCCTCATCGATGAGATCGTCGGTATAAATAATGCCCCGTTCTTGGTGCGGCGCGGTTTTTTCACTCAGCAGTTCCTGCAGCGCCTGGTTTCCGTCAACGTTTCCATGCTCCGGATCTGCTCCGGGTGATGCCGTCGCGGCCTCTTTCTCTTGCTCCGGCAACGCGGGCAGTACGGGCGCTGGGCTTTCATGAAGTTCAAACCTCTTGTCCCCGGATCGCGACGATTCCTTTCGTTCCTCCAGCAGCTTAAGTTCGTTGATATTCGGGTTATCTACGTAATAGAGCGATTTCTTTGGTCTACTTGATTTTGTTGATTTATGTCTCTTCAAGAGCCGCCCTCTCCTTTGCCAATATAATAATCTTTGGTATCATATGCGGGGGGTTAGGCTCTTGTCACAGCTTTTGGGCCTGATTGCCGCAGCACGCTGCCTCCTGAAAAAAGATGAAATGGTTTCCCCGATTTCTACCGTTTTTAGCAGAACGGCCGCACGTTACAATAACCTTACGCGTAAGAATTCGGAAGGTACGTCGAAGCACGCCAAAGTTCACCGAAGTTCGCGGAACATCCTTTAAGCTCAAGTCTTGGAGGCAACTAGACATGAAAACCGATCTCGCCATAAACACCGCTCAGAAAGCATCCGTTAACGTTAGCCCGGCCGTCCCAGAGGCGTCAGAGGAACCTAACACGGCCATACTCCTATCTGCTGAAAAAAGCCCCACTACTGCACCAAACCTCGGCTATCGCCGCTCGTTTGCGATCATTTTGACAAGCGTCGTGCTGTTAAGCTTCGGGGGGAAGCTCTATGAAATCATCCTTCCGCTGATGATGTACGACATTACCCATTCCTCTGTGGCCATGAGCAGTATGAAAACCGCGGAGCTGCTGCCCAACTTCTTCTTCGCCATCTTCATCGGCGTCTTAGTTGACCGCGTCAACAAAAAACGCTGGATCCTCTGGATGATCGGGCTGCAGGCGATGCTGCTCCTTGCCTTTGCCGTCTTGTTCCGAAGCGGGATTCATCTGCTGCCGGTCTATTACGCCATCGGCTTCCTGCTGATGACGCTGAATTATGGATATTTTAATGCCGAAGTCAGCCTTATCAAGCTGAGTGTCCCGGTCCGGGAACTGACAAGCGCCAATGCCAAGCTGAGCTTTGCCGAAACGTTTGTTGGCATTATGGGGCCAGCGTTGTCCGGTCTGATCCTGATGTTATCCGACATCTCCGATGGATTGCTCATCACGTCGTTCTGTTACCTGATATGCATGGGGTTATTTACTAGACTAAAATTGGCGGAGAAAAAAGAAACCCCGCGGCAATCCCGATTCGCCGCGGAGTTTCTGGAGGGCTGGCGCGCCTTTTGCGTGAACAAGCCGCTCGTGTTGATGACCGTGTTCGTCGTGTTTCTAAACTGTACGTACACGGTGATCAGTACGACATCGATCTACTACGCCAAGGACGATCTGGGATTGTCCTCGTCCCTGCTAGCCGTTGTACTCTCGGCTTCAGGTGCCGGAGGTCTTGCCGGAAGCTTGCTGCTCAGTCGGTTAAGACAATCCTGGGGCCTGGGCAAGGTGTTTGGCGCATCCATCTTGCTGAACGTCATCGCTTATCTCCTTCTGTTTCTTATCGATGGCCTCGTGATGTTTGCAGTCGCCCTTTTCCTATCCGGATTTGCCGCGACCTTGTACAGCGTGTCGGTGTACGCCTTCCGCCAAGAGCAGACGCCGGCGCCGCTGATGGGACGAATCGCCGGAATTACCGGGACCTGCTTCCGGATCGGCATGCCTATCGCCGTCTACGCTTCCGGTTGGGTCATCGCCTGGTGGGGCACAAGCGTGATCTTTATCACCTGCGCGATATGGAATCTGATCGTCCTGGCCGTTTACGTGCGAACCCGGCTGTGGAACGTTCAGTGAGCTGATACCCTTCTACAACCCATGCCGGTCCATCGCAAGCAAACATTTAGCGCTCGCGCACCCAAACCATCATTTCCCCTTCGCCGCGATTGGCCCAGGCGTAATACGGGATGAACTTAAGCGCTGCCGGTTGCTCCGTCAGACGCGGGGACGCGCTGTACAACCCGCCGTCCCAGTCCGGCCTGGTGATGCGGACCGCCTCGGTCCGCACGGTAACGATGCCGCCAAGAAGTTCGGCTTCGTATTCCGCGTGAAGCTCGGCCTCCCGCGGCAACACCAGCTCATGCAGGTTCGCGCCGTTGTCGGCCTGCTCCAGGCAATAGACGAGCGGGCCGCGCTGCAGCGCCACCTTGCCGGCGTTTCCACGTACGAGAGGATGGCTGTACATACGTGTCACCGGCATCGCCAGCTTCAGCTCCACAACATCCCCTGCACACCATTGCCGCGCCAGCCGGATGTAGCCGTCCTGAAGCAAAGCTCCCTCCAGGTCCACCACTTCTCCGTTCACCTGGAGACTCGCTTCCGGGCACCAATCCGGCAGCCGCAACGCCAGTGTAAAGCGGCCTTCTCCCTCCGGCTGCACCTCAAACCGCACGTTTCCACCCCAAGGGTAATTGGTCGTTTGCGTCAGCTTCACCTTGCCGCCGCTCGTTTGCAATTCGGCTTCCCCGCCGATATAGAGATGAGCATATACCGTATCGCCTTGCACTGTATAGATGTATTCGCCAAGCGATGCCAGCAGCCGGGCGATGTTCGGCGGACAGCAGGCACAGCCGAACCATTCCTGACGAACCGTTTTTATATGGTCAAACTTATGATTGGCGCCCCCGCAAGCCTTCGGGTCGACTTCCAGCGGATTCACATAGAAGAAATGCTTGCCGTCCCGGGCCATTCCACCGACAACCGTGTTGTATAAAGCCCTCTCCATCACATTGGCGTATCTCGAGTCCGGCGAAATCCGCAGCATCCGCTGGGCGAAGAAGATCAACCCGATGGAAGCGCAAGTCTCCGAATACACCGTGTCATTTGGCAGGTCGTAATCAAACGAAAACGCCTCGCCCTGCGGCATGGAGCCCACCCCGCCGGTAATATACATCTGCTTGCCGACAATGTTGTCCCATAGCTTGCGGCAGGCGGCCAGCATCGACTCGTCACCGGTTAACGCCGCAACATCGGCCATCCCGGTCAACATATACAGCAGCCGCACAGCATGGCCCACCGCTGTCTCCTGCTCCCGTACCGGCAGATGCGCCTGATGGTAAGTGAGGTCAACGTGATCTGCATGCCCTGCCCAGTGCGTTTGACCGCCCCGGCGCTTGAGTTCTTCCTCGAAGAAGGAAGGCTTCTGCCCCCGTTGCTCAAGGAAATATTGGCTTAGACGCAAATATCGCTCCTGTCCGGTCACCTCGTACAGCTTGACGAGCGCCAGCTCGATTTCCTGATGGCCGTCGTACCCCGGCAACTTGCCGGGCTCCCTGCCAAACACGCTGTCGATGTAATCCGCGAACTTGATGACCACGTCGAGCAGCTTTCTTTTGCCTGTGGCCCGATAATAGGCGACTCCCGCTTCGATTAAATGTCCCGCGCAATACAGCTCATGGCATTCCGTCAAATTCGTCCAGCGCTTGCCCGGCTCCTTCAGGATATAATACGTGTTCAAATACCCGTCTTCCCGCTGCGCCAAGGCCATTGTGTCAATTAACCCGTCGGCGATCGCCGCCAGCTCCGGATTTGGATCCGCTTCCAAAATATAAGCTGCCGCTTCCAGCCATTTCGCCAAATCGCTGTCCTGGAACACCAGCCCGTAATATTCACCCTGAACTTGCCCTGCGGCAATTTGAAAATTGCGTACAGCGCCGCTAGGTTCGGCTCCTTCCACCCGATCGTTTAATGCCTCCCATTGATAAGGGACAACCACATCCTTCACTAAACGGATATAGTAACTCCAAAATTCGTCGCGGATGTTCACTCGATTCAGCGCAACCCGCTCGGAACGCGGCATTTGCCCGGCTAGCTTCATCGCAAAGCCCCCTCCTTTTTTCAAAAAATCATACTGACAAATCTCATTTTATCTCATATATTTAGAACGAAATACGAATTCTATCAACCTCAAAGTTATAATATTTCACACTCGAAACGGAGGAGAGTGCCTTGCCGAAACCAACCGACCTGGTGCAGCTGACGGCGCCGCCCTTGCCCTATTTTTTGGAATGCGGACATACCGTATATCAGCCCGGAGACGAACATCCCAACCGGCGGAATATCGGTATTTTTGATTGGATCGTCGTGGAATCTGGCACGTTATACCTCGGGGAGGCGGGGCAATCCTGGAGTCTGGGGGCCGGCCAATCGCTGCTGCTGTTGCCCGATCGGCACCATTACGCGGTGAAGCCGTGCGAAGAGCCTACGTCGTTTTACTGGCTGCATTTTCATACGGTCTGTGCCTGGCAGCAGCTTCCGGCAGAGGAAGCCGATCACCTCTATCCGGACGCGGACGAGCATTACAGCCGTTTCCTGGCTTCGCCATATTCCCTGCATCTGCCGAAAGCGTGGGACCTCCCCTCTCCCGACCAGACGTTCCGCTTGTTCCGGCAGCTGCTGGAGAGCCTAGGGGAACGTCAATCCCGGGCGTTTTGGAACCGGCAGCAGCGGTTCGAGGAGCTGCTTCGTGCGATGGATCTCCGGCAGTTAGAATCACATGCCTCCCCGGTAGTGACCGTTGCGGAAAAGGCTGAAGCCTACATCAAAAGCAATTTCCGTTCGGAGCTCAACAGCGGGCAGATGGCCGATGCGCTGCATTACCACTATAACTACATCACGCGCTGCATGAAGCAGGTGTATGGCATGACGCCCAACGATTACTTGCTGCATTACCGGTTAGAGCAAGCCAAGCTGCTGCTGCTCACCACGGAGTGGCCGATTGCGGATATTGCTTCTTACGTTGGCTTCAACAGCACTCCCTATTTCTCGAACCGGTTTGCCTTCAAAAATGGCTGCTCTCCCCGCGAGTTCCGCAAGCGATATATGTCATGAGGAGGTAAAAAAACGCCCGCTGCAGAAGCCCTGCGCGGACGGTTTAGCTTTAGTTCGTGTTAATTCGTTGCCACAACGGTGTTGATGGACGCGAACGCCAGCGGGCTAAAGCCTTCCGATGCTTCGCCATGCGGCGAATTCAGCAGAAAGGCAAATCCTTGCCCGCCTATGTTCTTGACGATATACTGCTGGGTCAGCCCCTTGCCTTGGGCGATCAAGAACAGCTCGGCATCTCGCATCGTTTCGTAGAGCTGGTCGCCGGTACGCTGCTCGACTTTACCGATTTTAGACATCTCGCTTTTGGCCGACTTCGCCAGCTCCTCGATGTTGTAGTCGGCAGGCAGCTTGGTAATGACCACATGATAGTCTGAGTCGTAATTCATCATTAACTTGTTGGTTTTGGCATCAAAGGAGAAGATGTCGAACATATAAAAAGCGTAGCCCTCGCCCCTCTGCAAAGTGGCGGTTCGCGTCTCTTTCATGCCTTCCAGCTCAACCTCGATCGATTTCTCAGCCGGCAGCTCCGATGTTGCACCGGAGTCCGTCGACTCTGTGGCAGGAGCCGTCCCCTGCTTCGTTTCGGCTGCGGTGTCATCCGGCGCGTTGTTGTCTGTATCCGTCTGGTTCCCGTTCGTTTCACCGCTTGCATTCATCCCAGGCTCGGAACTGTTCCCGAAGCACGCGGTCAGCGAGAGCACCAGCAGAATCATCCCCAGCCAGCCGGTGGTCTTCTTCCATTTCGTTTTTAGTACATTCTTGTTGTTCACTTCGAACACCCCCGCATATACAGACGGGCCGAACCTCAAAAAAGTTGCCATCACGAGGGAGGGAAATATTGCAGGTATTATTGTTCCTCAGCAGTTTCTTTGCCCTCGCGAGCGGCCAACAAGAACAGGACGATCAGCACGAAAGCGACCAGCGCCATAAACGGAATCGTAATAAATCCGAGCCAGCCTTGGCCTAAGTAATCGACGTTGCAAGGTACGCCAATTTTGCAGGGAAGCAGCTTGGCTAACGCCGGGATTTTTTGCTCGCTGTAATGATAGATGGAGATCATGCCGCCGATGATGCTGAGCGGAAGCACGTATGGAATGATCTGACGGTCGTTCTTATACGCGGCGATCCCCAGCAAGATGACCTGCGGGTACATGAAGATCCGCTGGAACCAGCACAGCCGGCACGGCTCATAATGCAGCACTTCGCTTAGATACAAGCTGCCCGCCGTCGCGACCATCGCAACCAGCCAGGCGAGGTAGATGCCATAGTCCTTCAAAAACCCCCGCATCATCCCCATTCCTCCCTCATATTCTTATTCTCCGGCCAATTCGTTATCGATGGTCTTCTTCAGCGTCTCATAATCGCCTAGGTTGCCGGCATATTCAATACCGTTGATGAAGAACGTCGGCGTGCTGTCTACGCCCAGCTTGTCTCCTCGAGCCAACTGCGCTTGCACCTCGTCCTGGTACGTTGCTTCGGCGATATCTTTCTGCAGCAGGTCGTAATCGATGGGCAGCTCCAGTTCTTTGGCCAGATTGACCAAAAATTCAGGCGAAGCCCAACCGTTGTTCTCCTCCCCCTGGCGTTCAAAAATCGCATCGAAATACTTCCAGAACGCATCATTGCTTTGATGATACACCGATTGAGCGGCCAGCGCGGCCGTAAAGGAATCGGAGCCGATAAACGGCAGATTCATGAAATAAAAAGCGACTTTACCTTGATCTATATAATCCTTCACCAATTCCGGCTTAATCAGTTCATTTACATGTTTACACGACGGACATTGATAATCCCCGAACTCTACAATCTTTACCGGGGCATCAGCTTGTCCTAACACAGGCAGCGCAGCATAATCAAATTCGACAGGCTTCGGTTTCGGCTGAATCGTCAACACGACGATGATCAGAATCAGAAGCAACCCCACGGTCGAAAACCAGATCAGTCGTCTCCTCTTTAATTGCTGCTGCAGCTTTTGTTGTTCGGCTTTGCGCTTGGCCAAAGCGTTCTTTGTTGTTTTCGGCGGCATGCGATCCCTTCTTTCTATTTAATAGTTCAATTTCAAAATACGTTTTATCCTGCAACCATTCTAGTTACAAAAGCAAGATTCGTCAAGTTGAACCCAGAACCTCGCAGGACCTTCCCAACGAAAAAGTGTGATGGTTCGTACTCATCAAAGATTTATGCCTCTTCAGGCCTCTTTTACACCATTATCCCTTTCCTTCAGAAATAGGGGATCAAGATAGATCCTATTTATCCAAGCCATTCTGTGTTCCCCACCCCCTGATGCAACGGGATAATCGTTAAAAAGAGAGCCAGACACCTCTATAAAGCCGCAACCAAGAAAAAAACCGGCGCCCTAACGGCACCGGTTCAAGAGGAAACCCGTATTTCCAGTTGGAAAAGATCTTAAATTCTTACGAATCTAACAATTCTTATGCTTCGATAGAGCGAACCAGCTCGACGACTTGTTCAGCCGTCTGCATTTGCAGCGCCTTCGCCGCCAGCTGCTCCATTTCCGCTTTGGACAGCTTGGAGATTTGCGAACGAGCCGGCAGGATCGAAGTCGCGCTCATGCTGAATTCGTCCAGCCCAAGTCCGAGCAGCAACGGAATCGCCGTTGCATCGCCAGCCATTTCGCCGCACATGCCGGCCCACTTGCCTTCTTTGTGCGCTGCATCGATGACCATTTTCACCAAGCGTAAAATCGATGGGTTATATGGCTGGTACAAATAAGATACGCGTTCGTTCATGCGATCGGCTGCCATTGTATATTGAATAAGGTCGTTGGTACCAATACTGAAGAAGTCCACTTCTTTGGCGAACTGATCGGCCAGGACCGCAGTCGAAGGAATCTCCACCATAATGCCGAGTTGGATCTCGTCGGAGACTTGAACGCCTTCGGCTTGCAGCTTCTCCTTCTCTTCCAGGAGCAGCGCCTTCGCCGCACGGAATTCATCCAATGTTGCGATCATTGGGAACATGATACGCAATGTGCCGTATACGCTGGCGCGAAGCAAGGCGCGCAGCTGCGTGCGGAACAAGTCCTTCTGCTCCAGGCACAGGCGAATCGCTCGGAAGCCCAGGAACGGGTTCAGTTCCTTCGGCAAATTCAAATACGGCAGCTCTTTATCGCCGCCGATATCCAACGTGCGGACAACAACCGGCTTGCCTTCCATTTTTTCCAGCACGGTCTTGTAAGCATTAAATTGAACATCCTCTGAAGGCAGCTCTGTGCGGCCCATGTACAGGAATTCCGTCCGGTACAGGCCTACCCCTTCACCGCCGTTCTCCAGTACGCCAGCCACGTCGTTTGGCGTGCCGATGTTCGCGGCCAATTCCACGTGAACGCCGTCTTTGGACATCGTCTGCACCTCGCGCAGCTTCTTCCATTCTTTGATCTGCACCAGGTACTTATCACGTTTCGCTTTGTATTCGCTCAGGACATCCTCGGTCGGATTGATGATGACGCTGCCGTCCAATCCATCCACGATCACAAGATCGCCGCTGTTTACCTTGTCCAGCACCTCTTTGGTGCCGACAACCGCCGGGATTTCCAGCGAGCGGGCCATAATCGCCGAGTGCGACGTGCGGCCGCCAATATTCGTTGTAAAGCCCTTGACGTAATTGCGATTCAACTGTGCCGTATCCGACGGCGTCAAGTCTTCCGCAATCACGATGACTTCCTCATTGATGTCAGCCGGATTGACGTAATTCAGTCCGAGCAAATGCGTAAGCACACGCTTGGTGACGTCCCGCATATCTGCTGCGCGTTCCTTGAGGTAGGCGCTTTTCATATTTTCAAACATCGTGATGAATTCATTTGCGGTTTCATTCAAAGCGTATTCCGCACTAACGCTCTCAGCGGTAATTTTATCGCGAACCGGCGTCAACAGCTCAGGGTCGTTCAAGATCAACAAATGAGATTCAAAAATCTCCGCTTTCTTCTCACCAAGCTCTTGAAGCGTGCGCTCTTTGATCGCTTCAAGCTCTTGTTGAGATTTGGCCAAAGCTTCGTCCAAACGTGCCAGTTCCGCAGCGGAATCGGAAGCATCCCGACGATGAATCGTATAGTCGGGATGCTCCAGCTTGAAAGCTTTGGCGATGGCCACGCCAGCCGAAGCGGCAATACCTTCGATCTTAAGCATTCACTTCTCCAAGCCCTTCGTTAACCATCACTTCGGTGAGCGCTTGAAGTGCTGCCTCGGCCTCTTCGCCTTCAACGATCAGCTTCAGCGAATCGCCTTGTTCCAGACCCAAGGACAGTACGCCGAGAATCGATTTCAGGGTCACTTTCTTGCCGCCGGCTTCAGCGAAGGATTCGGCCCCCTTGAATTTGTTAGCAGTGTTCACCAGAGCCGTTGCCGGGCGTGCATGAATTCCGTCTTCATCCGTAATTTTGAACATTCTTTCCATGAGTGATCCTCTCGCTTTCTGATTATAATTTTTGGAAAATGATATATGATACGCTCCTCACCCTATTGTAAGGGAACGTGGGAACCAATGCCAAATGCACCGCCGTGATAGAACGACGGCGCATTGGAGCTTTACTTGATGGTGACGATGTCGGCTTCGCCTTTGGACAGCTTGCCGGTTTTGTTCAGCTTCACGGACGCGCCCTCTGGCAGGTTCGAGAAGACGATTGGCGAAATGATGGATGGTGCATGCTCTTTCACATAATCCAGGTCCACTTCCAGGATCGGTTGTCCAGCAGCGACCAGATCCCCTTCCTTCACCAGTACATTAAAGCCTTGGCCTTTCAGCTTGACGGTATTTACGCCGATGTGCACCAGCACTTCTTTCCCGCCGTCCGACATGATGCCGATGGCATGCTTGCTTGGGAAGACGTTAAATACTTTCCCGTAAACCGGGGAACCAATCACGCCGTCGTGCGGAAGCACTGCAAATCCGTCGCCGGTCATTCGTTCCGAGAACACCGGATCAGGTACATTGGAAATGTCCATCAGCTCACCGTCCACCGGCATCACGATATCTTCCTTGATGATCGCGTCGCCGTCTTGGGCCGCTTGTTGTTCCACTTCAGCAGGTTTAACTTCTTCGGTCTTCACAGCTGCTTCGGAGTTTTCCGCAGGCCGCGGTGTCTTGCCGCTCATAATATCGGCAATTTGCGATTTGATCGTGTCGGAACGCGTTCCGAAGATCGCTTGGATGTTGTTGCCTACTTCAAGCACACCGGAAGCGCCCAGCTTCTTGAGCTGATCCTTGTTGACGTTCGATTTATCCTTAACTTCAACACGCAGCCGGGTGATGCAGGCATCCAGGTGAACGATATTCTCTTGACCGCCCAGCGCGGATAAGATATTATGCGGCAAATCGTCCTGAGAAGTTGCTCCTCCAGCTGCACCTTCCTCATCGGCAACTTGATCTTCGCGGCCCGGCGTTTTCAGGTTAAACTTGCGAATCACGTAACGGAAACCGAAATAGTAGATGACCGCCAGGATCAGACCAACGATGATGACGTTCCACCAAGGTGTCCGGTTTGGAATCACCCCGAAAATCAGGAAGTCGATCAAACCGCCGGAGAAGGTCATCCCGATCTTCGTTCCCAGGAGATGCATGGTCATGAAGGACAAACCTGCGAAAATCGTATGAACGGCAAACAACGCCGGTGCAACGAACAGGAACGAGAACTCCAGCGGTTCCGTAATCCCTGTCAAGAAGGAAGTCAATGCTGCCGAGCCCATAATCCCGGCCACATATTTCTTATGCTCTGGACGAGCTTCGTGGTAAATCGCCAGCGCAGCGGCAGGCAAACCAAACATCATGAACGGGAATTTACCGGTCATAAATGTACCGGCTGTAAACGGCACGCCGTCACGCAGCTGAGCCATGAAGATTGATTGGTCCCCGCGCACGAGCTGACCTGCGCTATTGATGTATTCGCCGAACTCGAACCAGAACGGCGAGTAGAAGATATGGTGCAGACCAAACGGAATTAACGCCCGTTCGACCACCCCGAAAATAAACGCGGACAACGTCCGATTTTGCTCCAACATAAAGTGGGAAGCCAAGTTTAATCCGGTTTGGATCGGTGGCCATACGACAACCATCATCAAACCGAGCAGAACTGAAGTAGCGGCCGTCATAATCGGCACGAACCGTTTCCCGGCGAAGAAGCCGAGGTAAGACGGAAGCTCAATCCGGAAGAACCGGTTATACATTGCGGCAGCCAGGATACCCACGATAATACCGCCGAATACCCCCGTTGCCAGCGTTGGAATACCAAGTACATTGGCATAGGCCGGATCGGTTCCGATCATCGACGGCACCACGCCAATGACCGTCCCCATCGTCACGTTCATGACGAGGTACCCGATAATGGCAGCCAGACCGGCAACCCCTTCACCGCCTGCCAAACCAACGGCGACGCCAACTGCAAACAGCAAGGCCAGGTTCGTAAAGACGATTTGGCCGGCGTTCATCATGACTGTAGCTACAGCATGAACAGCGTGGTTATCCAATGCGGGAACCAAATTTAGGAACTCAGGGCTGACCAGCATATTACCGATCCCGAGCAGCAGGCCTGCCGCCGGAAGAAGAGCTACCGGAAGCATCAGCGCTTTACCTACCCGCTGTAAAACCCCAAACAAACGCTTAAACATAAATACCCTCCTGTAATTACATAGTGGACTAACAAAAACAGGCATGAGCCAATATAGGTCATTTGTGCTGTACCGTGATCGCTTACGGATATAATACCCCGTAACCGTCCAATACAATCCAAAAAAACCTTTATCAACTCATGCCTGATCGAATCAGTCACACATTGTGATTATGAAGTTGTTGTGTTAATGCATTAGGAATTATAGCAGACCTTCTTTTTTCGCGCAAGCAAGCTATTGAAGATTTGCCGGAGCCACACGGTGTAAATGCATGGTTAAATAACTAACCTCTGCCTTATAAACCGGCAGCTTGAGCCGTTGCTCCATAACTTTTGTCAATTTATAGGCAAGCGAATACAACACAGGATACTCCTGCTTGAGCAGCAATTCCAGCTTGTCGACTTCGCCGACTTGCTCTCCCCGCCGAATCCGCTCGATCGCGAACCGCAAATGGGTGAGCAGACGCGAATAGTCCAGCGAATTGCGGAGGATCGAGAAGCGAAGCTCCTTCTCGATGATGCCTACCAAATCGGCGATCAACTGGGCATGTCCGCGGACCTCGCTGATGTGACGGTTGGTGATGGCGCTGTTGATGTGAAGCGCAACGAAGCCAATTTCGTCTTCACCAAGATCAATGCCCAGCCTCTCCTTGATCAAACAAATGGCATATTCCGCCAATTCATATTCCAGCGGATAAATTTCCTTCGTCTCGAACAAAAATGGATTATGAAACGCGATGTCCTGCTCCGCCCGTTTTATCGCAAACGCCAAGTGGTCAGTTAACGCGATGTGAATATGCTCATTAAGCTCGGTTTGAGTTTTCCCGGAAATATACATAATAATTTCGCCGATGATCTCGATCAGCTGTTCATCCACCTGGTGCACGAGTTGCTTGTATTGCTCCTGCTCCTGCTGGTTCGTAAGGATAAACATCTTCTCGACGGCTTCCAGCGAAATGGAATCTCCCGTTTTTCGGTTAAATCCGATGCCTTTGCCGATGACAACGACCTCGCCATGCTCCGGATGATTTGCGATGATGACATTGTTATTCAACACTTTGGCCACGCGCAGGCTGTTCACAACACAGTAGCACCTCTTTTCCTATATTCCGAAAACGGTTAAGCCCATTATAATGGATTTTTTGGGCGCCGTCAGCCGATTCCCAGGCATTTCAAAGGCGTCCTCACTCTGATGATGAGCGGGACGCCGGTTTCTTTTTATCCTAGGACAAGATACACGGATGGAGGGCGGTTGTCAAGCCACCTTAGGCCCTACTTTTGGTCTGGGTCGGCTGCCTTCGAAGCCGCGGTTTCCAGCACAACCGGATCTGGCACCTTTCCGCCTGCTGCAGACTTGACGGAAGCCGTCTCAAGCTCCGGTGTTGCGGCGACAACTTTGCCTTTGGTCAGGCTTTGGATCAACCGATCGAGTTCGATCCCGGAGACGCTCTTGAGCATGTCAGGCGCTGTGGCCATCAGCTCGGTCACGTAGTTGCTGACGCGAGCGGCTCCCTCGCCTTTGCCGGTATCGACGACGGTCAGCTTGTCGATGGAGGACAGCGGTGCAGCGATCTTGCTTGCCAGCTCCGGCAGCATCTTCATTACGATATCGAGGATCGCCGCCTCGCCGAATTTCTGGAACGCTTCGGCCAGCTTCTCCTTCGCTTCGGCCTCGGCCAAGCCGCGCAGACGGATGATTTCGGCATCCGCCGTCCCTTTGGCCCGTTCGGCATCCGCAATCGCCAGGCCTTCTAGCCGCTTCTGTTCAGCGGAAGCTTTGGCCTGCGTTTCGATCGAGTATTGCAGCGCATCGGCTTCCCGCATCTTCCGGGCTTTTTCCGCTTCGGCGGCCTGCTCGACGGCATAACGATCCGCATCGGCCTTTTTCTTCACTTCAGCATCATATTGCTTCTGACGGACGATAATTTCTTTGTCCTGCAGATCTATTTCCCGTTCCTTCCGCACCAGCTCGACCTTCATCTGCTCTTCGACCATCACTTGCTTAGCCCGAGCTTCCTGAATGTGATAAGCTTGGTCGGCTTCGGCTCTGGCAGTGTCCTGCTCCTTCTTGAAGGACGCTACCTTCAGTTCCTTCTCTTTCTCAGCCTCGGCGATGTTCGTATCGCGCACCAGCTCGGCCTTCTGCCCAGCTTCCTCGGCCAGCGCTTTCTGGATCCGTGCATCCCGCTGGGCTTCGGCCTCAGCGATGTCGGCGTCCCGCTTAACCGCAGCGATCCGCGGCTTCCCAAGCGCCTCCAAATAACCGTGCTTATCACGAACGTCCTTGATCGTGAACGAAACGATCTGCAGTCCCATTTTCTTCAGATCCCGGGCTGCGACGCTTTGCACTTCCTGAGCAAACTTGTCGCGGTTGCGATAGACTTCCTCAACGGTCATCGAGCCCAGGATGGAACGCAGATGGCCTTCCAGCACTTCCTGTGCCTCGCCCTTCAGCGATTCGATGGGTTTGCCCATAAATTGTTCGGCGGCTGTTGCGACGTCTTCGATCGAGCTGCCCACTTTAATGATGGCCACGCCGTCTGCAGATACCGGCACCCCTTGCTCGGTGTAGACCTCGGGCGTCATCACGTCAAGCTTATGGGATAGCAGCGACATAAACTCGGCTTTCTGAAAGATCGGCCAGATAAATGCCCCGCCGCCGCGCACGATTTTGATTTTGCGGCCGGATTGGTCGTCGGAAATGTTTTTGCTGCCTAGAAAAGACCCCGTCACAATCATCGCCTCATCGGGGCCCACCGTTTTGTATCTTGCCCAAAACGCCAGCCCAAGCACGACAATGACTGCAATCACGATCACGGGGATCAGTAGGAAATCCGGAAAACTTTCGAACAATGACATCAGCTCCCTCTTCTTTAATTGGCATTACATCGGGTGGGGGTAAAGCTCGGAAACCTGGACGGTCCCGTCCTTCGCCGTCCCGATCACAACGACGGCTGTTCCGGCGGGAATCTCCTTCCGATCCCAGCTGGAGGCGATATGCAGCGAATTGCCGCCTACCTGCTTCACCATCACTTCGCCATACCCTTGCGCCGGAATGGGCACGGTGACTTCGCCGATTTTACCGGGCAGCTCCGATTCAGAGAATCCCGTGGAATTTTCACTGTTCTCCATCGGTTTCACATAGGCGAAATACACGGTAGCAGACAGCAGGACGGCTGCAACTATCGCTAAAACCACTACAACAGCCGTGCCAAGCCCGGTGTATCGGTCCAGCAAAATACCGGCTCCGCCAAAGGACGTGATCGCCGATGCCGTGATGATCGGCTTGAGAAAATCCGCGGACAGGAAATCAAACACGCCATCCAGCCAGCTTCCGATCAAGTCACCAAGCACGGCGCTGATGACGGCAAACAAAGCACCGCCGACGAAACAACCCCAAAACAGCGCTTCCATCCCGTTCCTCCCTCTACCCAAAATATTGTTGGACTCTACAATTAAATACGTAAATTGGTGAAATATGTTTCAAAAAAAGAAAAACCGGCCTACGACGCCAAGTCGTGAGACCGGTTATTTTAAGTAGGGATCTATGAAGTGGGGATTTACAGCGACATCCGATAAATTTCGAGCACGTCCTGTTTATCCAACACGGCAAAATTGCCAAACGAACCAAAGCGGACCGCTTTATCGGCCATAACTTCCAGTTGACTGTCGTCAATGCCGTAATCCGCCAAGCGGCTTGGTGCGCCAATCGAGTTCCAGAATGACCGCAACGCTTCGATGCCCTCAAGCGCCACTGCCTCATCGCTCTTGCCGGCAGGATCGACATGGAAGACGTTGATCGCCAGACGCTTAAAGCGGGCGACATCCTGCTTCAGGTTATATTTCATCCAGTTCGGGAACAGGATGGCCAGGCCGCCGCCATGCGGAATATCGTAAACCGCCGACACAGCATGTTCGATGTTGTGAGTAGCCCAGTCCCCGGACAAGCCCATGTTCAGCACGCCGTTCAGCGCCAATGTGCCGCACAGCAGAATCGTTTCCCGGAGGTCGTAGTTTTCCAAATCCTGTACCAGCTTCGGTGCCGTTTCGATCACCGTCCGCAGCAGCCCTTCGCAGAACTCATCCTGCAGCGGAGTGTTTGGCGTTGGATGGAAATAATGCTCGAATACATGAGACATGATATCCACCATGCCGTACACCGTTTGGTCTTTCGGCAAGGAAACCGTGAACTGCGGATCAAGGATGGAGAATGCAGGATAAGCCAGCTTGCTGCTCCAACCCAGCTTCTCCTTAGTTTCTTCGTTGGAAATGACGGAGTTTCCGTTCATTTCGGAGCCAGTTGCGGCCATCGTAAGTACCGTTCCGAGCGGCAGGGCGGCTTTCGGTACGGCTTTGCGCTCTGCGAAATCCCACATATCCCCGTCGTATTTAGCCCCGACGGCAATCGCCTTCGAGCAGTCCAGCACGCTGCCGCCGCCGACGGCAAGAACCAGCTCGATGCCGTTGGATTTGCACAGCTCGACCCCGCGGTGCACCGTCGAAAGACGCGGGTTCGGCTCAACGCCCGCAAGCTCCGTCACTTCGGCGCCGATTTCCCGCAGAATGGCCGTCACTTGATCGTACAGCCCGCTGCGTTTAATGCTGCCGCCGCCGTAGACTAGCAGCACTTTTTTGCCGTAAGCCGGCACCTCGTTGCTAAGCGCCTCCAGCTGGCCTTTGCCGAAGATCAGCTTGGTTGGATTATGAAATACGAAATTGTCCATGCCGTAACTCCTCCTAAAATTTGGTTATGTAAATGGAGCGTTTCTACAATGCGCTGGTGCTATTTCTAGCCTCTTCGAACTCCCAAACTATTATACTTCTAACTGTAACAAAATAACAAACAGAAAAAGGGATCATCCCAAACCTTTATCGATTTGGAACGCCCCTTTACTTCTAATTCGGTTATGCCTTACCGTCTGCGGTAACCAATCGATTCAACAAAGCGTTCGAAAGCCTCACAGCCTTCGGGCGTCGCTTTAAATACGCCGGCATGTCCAAGGATCTCCGCGAACTTGCGGCCAACCTCATCACGCAGCAGCGCTTCGGCCTCTTCACGACCCAACGACATGCCAACGCGTGCAACCAGTTCCTTCACCCAGTCCGCATGCACGGCCAAGCGGGCATTCGGATCGGATACAGTTTGCTCATAGAGCGCCTTATCGCCGCTCAGAATGTCAGCAACCCCCGCCAGTTCTTCCTTCAGCCGGCCCGGAAGGATGGCTACGCCCATGACTTCAATCAGGCCGATGTTCTCCTTCTTGATGTGATGCATCTCGCGGTGCGGATGGAAAATCCCTTCGGGATGCTGTTCGTCCGTCCGGTTATTGCGCAGGACGATGTCCGCTTCATACCCGCCGTCCGCGCTGCGGCGAACGATCGGCGTTACCGTGTTATGCGGCACGGATTCCCCCTCCTGCTCGGAGAAGGCCAGGACGCCAACAGATGGGTCGCTGTATTGCTTCCATTTTTCGTACAGATGATCTACCGCTTCCAACACGGCTTCCCGCTCTTGGCCGTTCACCCGCAGCACAGACATCGGCCACTTCACCCTGCCGACGGTGACGCCGGCGAAGTCCGGATGGACGTAGACAGCTTCGACTGGAGCTTTTTCCAATGGAAACATGTGGCGTCCCCCCTGGAAATGGTCGTGCGTCAGAATCGACCCGCCGACGATCGGCAGATCCGCGTTGGAGCCGATGAAGTAATGCGGGAACAACGTCGTGAATTCCAGCAGCCGCTTAAACGTATCGCGGGTCAGCTTCATCGGAATGTGATCGTGGTGGAACACGATACAATGCTCGTTGTAATAGACGTAAGGCGAGTATTGGAAAAACCACGGCTCCCCGTTCAGCGTCAGTGGAATAACTCGCAAATTCTGGCGGGCTGGATGATTCAGTCGTCCGGCATAACCAACGTTCTCGCGGCACAACTGACATTTAGGGTACACCGGAGGCGGCAGCAGCTTCGCCATCGCGATTTCCTTCGGATTCTTCTCCGGTTTGGACAGGTTAATCGTGATTTCCATGTCTCCAAACGGCGTCGGCTGCTCCCAATAGATGTTCTGACGCACCCGGTCCATCCGGATGTAATTGCTGGCTACCGACAACTTATAGAAGGCGTCGGTCGCGGCGGCAATTCCCTGCTCGCTTTCCGTTTTGCGGAAGGCGGCGATTGTTTCCGACGGGCGCGGCATGAGCAAGCCCATGATTTTCGCATCCAGCAAATCGCGGTACGTAGCGGTATCTTCCGGAATCAAGCCGATCGTAAGCCCGTAATCGATCAAGATCTCAAGCGGCTCCTGCGGTCCGGTCAGCGCCTCCTTCGCCACTTCGCCGGTGTACGGCTCATCAAAGGAGAACAGCTCCAGGAGACGATTGCGCGAATAGTCCACGTCCCACCAATCGATCAGGCCCTGCTCGAGCGCATAATTCACTAGCCGTTCAATCGCATGAAGCGCGTCTTGACGACTTCTCTCTTCTACTCCCATCCCATAACACTCCCTTAGTCGTTATAACCGTTCGGATGGCTGTTATGCCATTGCCATGCGCTTTCAATGATGCCGGGCAGCTTGTTGCGAGTCGGATTCCAGCCCAGCACGCGGCGGGCTTTGTCCGAGGAAGCGATGAGCACCGCCGGATCGCCGGCGCGGCGCGGGCTGATCGCGACCGGGAAGTCGCGGCCGGTGACCTGCTTCACGGTTTCGATCACTTCCTTGACCGAGAACCCTTGCCCGTTGCCAAGGTTAAATACGTCGCTCTCTCCGCCGCCCAGCAAATGATCCACCGCGCGCAGATGGGCATCGGCCAAATCACTCACGTGGATATAGTCGCGGACACAAGTACCGTCCGCCGTGTTGTAGTCATCGCCGAACACCTGGATGGACGGACGTTGTCCCAAGGCCGCTTGAATGATCAACGGGATCAAATGGCTTTCCGGGCGATGGTCCTCGCCGATTTTGCCGCTCTCATGGGCACCAGCCGCGTTGAAGTAACGCAGGGACACGTATTTGATCCCCAACACCTGATCGAACCAAGCCATCATCCGTTCCATCGTCAGCTTCGTTTCGCCATACACGTTCGTTGGCCGGGTCGGATCACTCTCTTCAACCGGCACTTTTTCCGGTTCGCCGTAGGTTGCCGCCGTGGAGGAGAACACGATCTTGCGCACATTCGCCTGATCCATCGCATCCAACAAGCAAAGCGTCCCGTACACGTTATTGTCAAAATATTTGACCGGATCCTTCATGCTCTCCCCAACCAGAGAGTTCGCGGCAAAATGGATGACCGCTTCGATCTCGTTCTCGGCAAACAACTTGGCCAACAGCGCCTTATCGCGCAGATCTCCTTCATACAGCTTACCGCCGAGCAACGCCTCGCGATGTCCGGTCTGCAGGTTATCGATCACGACGACCTCTCTTCCTTGCTCCAGCAGCGCCGCTACTGTATGCGAGCCGATATAACCGGCTCCCCCCGTAACCAGTATCGCCATGATGATTACTCCCCTTTCATCTCATGTACGCCGTCGCCTACGCCGCACACGTAAAATTCGCCTTCTAGCCCTGTCCGTTCCTTATAAGACCGACCAACCTCGGACACGAACCGCTCTACCGAATCCTCATGCACCAGCGATACTGTACAGCCGCCAAATCCGGCCCCGGTCATCCGGGCGCCCAATGTGCCTTCGATCTTCCGTGCTTCCTCAACCATCACGTCCAGCTCCAGGCAGCTCACCTCGTACAAGTCACGCAGCGAATCATGGGAGGCGTTCATCAGCTCGCCAAAAGCCTTCAAATCGTTGGCGCTCAGCGCATCCACCGATTTCAGCACGCGCGCGTTCTCTTCCACCACGTGTTTGGCCCGTTTATACAGCACTTCGTTCGTAAAATCTCCCCGCCACTGCTCCAACTGCTCCGGCTTCAGGTGGGCCAAGAACTCCAAGCCCGGCTCGCGTTTTTGCAAAATCTCCAGCGCAGCATCACATTCCGAACGCCGTTCGTTGTATTTGGAATCGACCAGCCCGCGGCGTTTCTTCGTATTGCCAATGACCAGCTTATACGCGCCTGTCCGGAACGGGACCAGCTTGTATTCCAAGGTGTCGCACATCAGCAGGATCGCATGGTCCTTGGCCCCGTTCGCCACCGCGAACTGGTCCATAATGCCGCTGTTTACGCCGACATATTGATTCTCAGCCCGCTGAGACAACCGGGCGATTTCCACCTTGTCGAGCTCCTTCCCTTCCATGCTCACGAACGCCAAGGCCGTTACCACTTCAATCGATGCGGAGGAGGACAAGCCCGCACCGTTCGGAATTTCGCCATGGAACAGCAGGTCATACCCGCTCGTAAGCGAGATGCCCAGCTTCTTCAGCTCCACGTAAACGCCGATCGGATAGTCGATCCATTCACCGGTTTTGCTTTTGCCGAGCTCTTCCAGTGCCAGCTCTGCCGTGTAAGGCAGGTTGCTGGAAGCAAAGGCGACTTTGCCGTCAGCGCGCTTGCGGATCGCCAGCGTCGTCCCAAATTCCAACGCCGCCGGGAACACATACCCCCCGTTGTAGTCGATATGCTCGCCGATCAAGTTCACCCGTCCTGGGGCGTTAAATACGCGAATCGGCTCAGCACTTTCCCCATATTTGAATATAAACAATTGTTCCATTTCCTGCTTTTTCATCAACGTACACCCCATCGTCATGATATCTTTGATTCTTGTACCCAGTATAATGAAATCGCTTTGCTTTGATAATGCAACTTTGCGAGAACAATATAGATAAATGTGACTTTTCGGAGTAAAATGGGAGCGGAGTCTTATGGGGCATTAACCGTCCCCCTGGTCAAAGGAGACAATCCCATGTTCAAAGAAACCTATAGCGCGGCCGCCAACCCGGATTTGATCGAGACAGATGAGCTGCATGTTCTGTTCGCCGGCGAAAGTCAGACCCTTCCCGATCACCGGCTGGGCCCGAAAATTTATGATTATTTCCTTCTGCATTTCGTAGAGCAAGGCAAGGGCACGTTCCGGACCGAATCCGCCTCCTATGAGCTGAGCGAAGGGGATGGCTTCCTGATTCTCCCCGATCAGCTCGTCAGTTATGCTTCCGATGTGGCCGAGCCTTGGCGTTATCGTTGGATCGCCTTCACCGGAGTTAAGGCGGCGGAGCTCGTGAAGCGAGCCGGCTTCACCCCGCAGCAGCCGGTGTTCCGGCAAGGCGGGAACAGCCCGATCCCTGCCATGCTCAGCAGCGTGTTACAAGCATTCCAAACGAAAAAAAACAGCTCCCATCTGCTGTCGCTGGGGCTGCTTCATCAAATTATGGCCGAAGCTCAAGAGACGCTTGGCATGGCCTCCGCGCTGCCGTCGGGCGAATCGGGCGTTCAACGGATCGTGAAGCAAATGATTCATTATATGGCCAGCCAATACGCGCATCCGGTCTCCATCGAGCAGATGTGCGCATCCTTGGGCTATAATCGAGCTTATCTTTCGCGGATTTTCAAAAAAGAAACGGGCTTCACCCCCGTCACCTACCTGCTGAAGTTGAGAATCGATAAGTCCCGCCAACTGCTGCGCGAACGTCCCGAGCTGTCGATCGAGCAAATCGCCGCTTCTGTCGGCCTTACCGATCCGCTCTACTTCTCACGGCAGTTCCGCCGGTTTCACAACGAATCACCAAGCGAATATCGCCGGGCGGTCACCCGGAATCCCGCGAAGGAGTGAGTCTACGCAAAATTCGCGAGCCTCGTCTCACTCCGCCAAGTCCAGCTTCCGGGAAACGGCCCCCAGCACCTCGCCAATCGGCTCGGTGATCAAGAGGTCAGCCCGGTTATCATACGCGGTGGACGAGGCGTTGATCAGCACCGTCCGTTCGCCGCGGAAATAGGTGACCAGATGAGCTGCGGGCTGCACCGTCAGCGAGGTTCCGCCAATCACCAGCAGGTCAGCGCCGGCGATCGCCGTTACCGTGTCCTGGATCACCTGCTCATCCAGGTTCTCCCCATACAGTACCACATCCGGCTTGATGATGCCGCCGCAGCTGCAGCGCGGCACGACGTCTTCGCTGTCCATGACGTCCTTTAACGTATAGGTGCGGCCGCATTCCATGCAGGTGTTGCGGTGCACCGATCCGTGCAGCTCCAGCACGCGGCGGCTGCCCGCCTGTTGATGGAGCCCGTCGATATTTTGCGTCACCACAGCGCTTAGCTTCCCTGCTCGCTCCAACTCAGCCAAACAGCGGTGCGCGGCGTTGGGCTGCGCCTCCGGATGGAGCATTTTCGTCTTATAGAAATCGAAAAATACGTCCGGATGCCGATCGAAGAACCTCCGGCTCAAAATCTCCTCCGGCGCATAAGGCGACGCGTTCTCCATCTGATAGATGCCCGCCGCCGAACGGAAGTCAGGGATTCCGCTTTCGGTAGATACCCCGGCCCCTCCAAAAAATACAATGTTTGAACTCTCCTCAATCCATGCTGCCAACGTGTCGATCTCTTTGCTCATCCGCTCGAACCTCCTATGGATGTATCGTCAACTCGCGATAATTGGATATAATAACGTCCGCGTCCCGCAAATAAACTGCTTCCTGGGCCTCTTCACCGTACTCCTCCGACACGCCAATGGTCATCACGACGCCTGCACGCTTTCCCATTTGCATATCGGCGTTGCTGTCGCCAATGACCACCGCTTCGCTTGGCGATAGCCCCAGTTCACGGCAGGCGAGCAGCGCCATGTCCGGCCCCGGCTTGCCCCGGGCAACGCGATCCCGGCCAACCACGCTGGCGAACGCATCCCGGATGCCAAGCCATTCCAGATGCTCCAGCGCCTCCGAGGTTGAGTCGGAGGTGACGACCGCCAGCTTCACACCCGCCTCACGGCAACTCTGGACAAAATCGCGCAGCCCGGGCAAAGGCACCGCTTCCCGCCGCCGCTTGAGCTCCGCCATCGCCGTTGCATTTAATTCGCGAACAACGGTTGTCGCTTCGTTCCAAGGCAGCCCTGCGGCATATAACGTCGATGCCAGTAGCGCAATGATCTCTTCTTCCGTCCCCATCGCAATCGGACCGGTTTTGTCGTAACCGATCACCCGGTTTCGCTCATCCGTTTGAAGGCCTAGCAGCGCGGATTTGTTGAACCCGCCAGGCGAGCCCAACTCAGCCAGCTTCCGCTCCATCAGATCGGTTAAGACCGCGGCCCAGCTGCCCCATAGCCCCATAAAATTCAACAGCGTTCCATCTTTATCAAACAAAATGGCCTTGCAAGCTGCTTTCTGCCCGCGCACTTCGATCGTGGCCATCCTCGCTCCCCCTTCCCTACATTGTCCTTATTATACCATTTTCACAGGTGTGGGCTGCGGCGGCTCCTAAGTTCATCTCATTACTTCCTAATTATTTAATAGATATCTTTTGGCGAATCCTTAAAATTTTAGATAAATCCGTTTCAACATGGAAATCCGTGGTAAATAAAACATACGTACTCCAAAATAAAATCCAAGGAGGGATTCGATGGCACGAAGCCAAAGCAAGATGACCCGGGAAGAAGCAGGACGTCTGGGAGGACTGGCCACGGCCAAAAACCACGGCAAAGCCTTTTATAAGCAAATCGGGCAAAAAGGCGGCGAAGCGACCTCGAAAACCCACAACCGCGAATTTTATCAGGAAATCGGCCAGAAGGGCGGCGAGGCGACATCCCAGAAGCATGATAAAGGCTTTTACCGGGAAATCGGCCGTAAAGGCGGGATCGCCCGCAGTAAACCCGGAATCGAAGCGTAAGTCTTAAGAAATCTCCGGAACCCCCGGAGATTTTCTTTGTTTTTTATAGACCCGATCCACACCATTCCCCATGCTTTTTCCTGTGATCGATAGGTAGAAAATCATAACCACTTATGATAGACTTTAGAGAAAACCTTTAGCGGTGTAAAGCTCCAAAACTATAATGAATCATGGGAGGATCGGAGATCATGCCAGCCAAGAAAATGCGTTCTGATATGATCAAAAAAGGCTTCGACCGCGCGCCGCACCGCAGCTTGCTGCGTGCTGCAGGCGTGAAGGAAGAAGATTTCGGCAAACCGTTTATCGCGGTCTGCAACTCTTATATCGATATCGTGCCTGGACATGTGCACTTACAAGAGTTCGGTAAAATCGTTAAGGAAGCGATCCGCGAAGCGGGCGGCGTTCCGTTTGAATTCAATACCATTGGTGTAGACGACGGGATCGCGATGGGACACATTGGGATGCGTTATTCCCTGCCAAGCCGGGAAATCATCGCCGACTCGCTCGAGACTGTAGTTTCCGCGCACTGGTTCGACGGGATGGTTTGCATTCCGAACTGCGACAAAATCACGCCAGGGATGATGATGGGCGCCTTGCGCGTCAATATCCCAACCGTCTTTGTCAGCGGCGGTCCAATGAAAGCCGGCGTCGACAGCAAAGGACGCAGATTGTCCTTGACCTCCGTCTTTGAAGGCGTTGGCGCCCACCAAGCCGGACAAATCAGCGACAAGGACTTGCTCGAACTGGAACAATACGGCTGTCCGACCTGCGGTTCGTGTTCCGGTATGTTCACGGCCAACTCGATGAACTGCCTCGCTGAAGCGCTGGGCTTGGCGCTGCCGGGGAACGGCACCATCCTCGCTGTCGCCGAAGAGCGCCGCGAATTCGTCCGGAAGTCTGCGCAGCAGCTGATGAAGCTGATCGAGCTTGATCTGAAACCGCGCGACATCGTGACGAAGGAATCGATCGACAACGCTTTTGCGCTGGATATGGCTATGGGCGGCTCCACGAACACCGTCCTGCATACGCTGGCTTTGGCCCAAGAAGCAGGAATCGATTACCCGCTGGAACGGATCAATGAAGTGGCCAACCGCGTGCCGCATATTGCAAAGCTGGCTCCGGCGTCCGATATCTTTATCGAAGACGTGCATCGGGCTGGCGGTGTCAGCGCCGTGCTCAACGAGCTGCTGAAGAAGCCGGGAGCCATCTACGGCGATCAAATCACCGTTACCGGCAAAACGCTCGCCGAGAACGTCGCCGGATGCGAAATCCTCGACCACAACGTCATCCGTCCGATCGACAATCCGCATTCCGAGAAAGGCGGACTTGCTATCCTGTATGGTAACCTGGCGCCGGAAGGCTCAGTCATCAAGGTGGGAGCTGTTGACCCTTCGGTTGGCGGATATCATAAAGGCCCGGCGATCTGCTTCGACTCGCAGGAAGAAGCGCTCGAAGGGATCGCGAACGGTAAAGTCAAAGAGGGTTGCGTTGTTGTCATCCGCTATGAAGGACCAAAGGGCGGTCCAGGCATGCCTGAAATGCTGGCTCCAACGTCGCAGATCGTCGGCATGGGTCTGGGCGCGAAGGTCGGTCTGATCACCGACGGACGCTTCTCCGGCGCTTCCCGCGGAATCAGCATCGGTCATATCTCTCCTGAGGCTGCTGAAGGCGGCCCAATCGCTTTCGTTGAAGACGGCGACATCATCGAGCTGGACTTGAATAACCGCAAAATCGAGCTGCATGTCAGCGATGAAGAGCTCGCTCGCCGCAAAGCCAATTGGAAAGGCTTTGAGCCGAAGGTCAAAACCGGTTATCTGGCCCGTTATTCCAAACTGGTCACCAACGCCAGCTCCGGCGGCGTGATGAAAATTTAATTTAGCTTAACTCAAAAGGCCGTACCCGGATCATTTTAGATTCGGGTACGGCCTTTTCTTTTAGAGTTAACAAAAATAATGGATAAGAGCGATTAACGCGTAGGCAAGGATACGCTAAGCAAAGACTCCTCTTCCACGGCCTCCGGCTTCTCATCCACCGTATGGCTGCTGCGATGCGAGCCGTTCTCGGCGAACCGCTCCAACAACACATCCATCGGCATCACGATCATCTTCGGTACCAGCTCCTGAGGTTGCTCTTTTAATCTTGAGGTACCGGCAGGGTGAATAACACTCATTAATAATTTCAAATAGATTTTCGTCGAGCTGGCAAACCAGCCCTTCGGTAAATCCTTAATTATAAACCCAAATTGCTCCGGACCCCGGTTAATCATGCTGACGCCATACAGCGCCTTAACGTCTTTTAACTCAGGATGCTCGATCACATATTTGGCAAAAATGGGTAGTGTCTTCTCCATTTTGCGGATCATTTGAATCGCCAAATGCACGCTTGTTCTGGAGCGAGCCCCATACTCAAACAATTTTTTGTTGTCAAAATGAAGCTCCATCACTTGATCTCCAGATTCCAATGTCTTCCCATTGTTCATCGCCACCGGCTCTCCATGATAGGATCGGACTCGGAAATGAAGGAAAGGATCCTCCGGTTCGGGAGCTTTCAATTGAAAAAGGATGTGGAAGATCTTCTCCCAAACGAGCCATAAGGCTACGATACATCGCTTAAACCAGGTAATCTTCACTGGCGTTCTCCCCTTCGGCGTTGCAGTTTCAACCCGTTTGCCTTGAAGCTTGGCCTCTTCCGTCGCCTGAATCAATTCATCAATGCGGATGCTTCGCAATCCGCGGCGATCCGCTTCCGTCAGCACGCGCTCGAGCGCGATCAGCATTTCCGCCGGCGCTCCGGTGTTCGCGCCTAGTGTGGCACCACAGTCGTGCAGGAGAAAGACCTCACCGCCCCGCAGCTTCTTCAGCATACGCTCCGTTAACCGGTCAGCGCCGACCTTGACCCGCCAATCGCCGAACATAGCCGACCACAGCACGATCTGTGTATTGCCGCGGTTCGCAAAATCAAACAAGTTGACAATGCCCCACGGCGGACGATAGTAATGAGAATTGAAGCCCGTCACGTCATGGATGATCTGATTCGTCTTCTGAATCTGCTTCTTGACGGCCGCCGGCCCCATGAGCCAATTGGTTTTGTGCACATAGTTGTGCGACCCTATCAAATGGCCTTCCTCATGAATCCGTTTAATCAATTCGGGGTGTCTCTCCGCATTGGAACCAACGAGGAAAAACGTTGCTTTCGCTCCGTGGCGCTTGAGCAGATCAAGCAATTGTGGAGTATATTTCGGATCGGGACCATCGTCGAACGTTAGCGCAAACGCCTTCTCGCTGATCCCGCGCTTAAATACGCGAAAACCGAAAATCCGAGTGATCAATCCGGGTATAAAAGCGTACAGCGTAGAGATATAAAATAACCATAGCAGCAAAGTCTCCATATGCTTTCCCCACTTTTCTATGATCAATGACTTTGGCATGCTCCGTGAAAAGCATAGCATCTACACTATTTTATCACAGACATCTTCAGTTTAGGCGCATTTTTTTGGGGAAGGCATAGGGAATCGGTCAACTTTCCGCAGCCAGTAAATCCATTGTTCGCCGGAACAATTCGGCGGCCAGATGCTTGGATCCTTCCGGCTGGTTTTGAACGAGGACGGCGACAGCATACTTGGGGTGATGGGTCGGTCCGTAACCGATAAACCATTGATGATTCAGCTGCTTATGATTCTTTACAACCTCAGCTGTTCCCGATTTTCCAGCCAACGGCCATTTGGCTTTCTGCAAAGTTCGCCCGGTGCCGTCTGTGACAACCAGCCTCATCATGGACAACAGCCGTTGTGCTGTTTGCGGAGTAATTTGTCCAGCGGAGGAGGGCGAAGCTTGAACCGGCAATGCGGAGAGCAGCGAACCTTCCTTATAACGGATCTCGCTGACTAAGCGGGGCGCCATAACCTGTCCGCCGTGGAGCAAAGTAACAACCAGATTGGCCGCTTGCAGTGGAGAGACAAGCACGTCCCGCTGACCAATCGCTGTCTGTGCCCGCACCCCGCCGTCCGCCGCCGCCAGATTGCTAAAGACCGCCCCGGCTTCTTCCTGATCCAGCGGCCGCAAGGAATCCCCTCCAAGGAAGGACGGATCGTGCCAGCCCACGGTGCGCCCCAGCCCCAGCTTGGCGGCTGTCCGGGCAATCGCCTCCGCACTCAGCCGTTCTCCCAGTGTGGCGAATACCACGTTACACGACCTCGCAAAGCCTTCCTCCAGCGTAAGGTTTCCATGTCCGCCTTCCTTCCAGCATGACAAGCCGTATTTTCCGTAATGCCCGCTGCAGTGGAACATCTCCCCGGGAAATGTCACCTGCTCCTCCAGTGCAGCCGCCGCAATCACCGTCTTAAAAATCGAACCCGGCACACTGGCCTTAACCGCCTTATTACTCCAGTTCTCTGCTGCCGGATCAACGTGATGCGGATCGTAGAAAGGCAGCGATACCATCGAGACGATATCGGCGGTTTTGGCGTCCAGCACGACCACTGCTCCATCCGTCACTTTCATCTCATCCGCTAACCGCTCGATTTTTTGTTGGAGGGTGTCATCAACTGTCGTTTGGATTTGCAACGGATAGTATCGGCTAGCCTCCGCATTCACCCGCGTCCCCATCCCAACTAGCGGATCCTTGCGGCCATCAACCGTGTAGGCCGCTCTGACGCTGCCGATTCCACGGAGCAAGTTATCCAGCGTTTTCTCCAACCCCGAAGCTCCAACCTGCAGCGTTAACGCGAAGTCCGGTTGGTGCTTATCTTCTCGCAACTTACGGATGATGTCCGGCCGTTGCGTCACGAAGCCAAGCCATTGATTCCCCCGTTCGCCCGGCCCGTAACGCGTCATATACGGCAGCACCTCCAGCCCTTCCAAATGAGGCAAAGAACGGGCTATCTCTTCGCTGAGCCGAAGCGGTTCCCCCGGCTCCCCGCCAGGCTTGGGCCAGACGTAAGGGCGCTCCAACTGTTCCCACTTCCTTTGGAGTTCGGGAATCGTTGTCCCCAATACGGCCGCCAATCCGGTAAGCTGATCTGCTGCGGGCAACTTGCGGACAGGGAACAGAATTGGTGTCCATCCGACTTCGCCCGTCAGCGCCTTTCCGTTGCGATCAACAAGTTGACCTCGCCCCGGATCCAACTCAATACTCTCTTCCCGTTGCCGGACGGCGAGTTCATTGATTGTCTTGCCGCTTACGGTCACCGCCTTAAACGCTGAAGCCATCTGAATCCAAGCGATCCGCAGCGCAAATAGTCCCAGCACCGCCGCAAAGGAAAGTAACAGATAAAATATCCGTTTTTTGCGCAATAACGACATCGTTCGCCCTCCATTCTGTTCCCATTATTTCCTGGGAAAAGTCGGGCTAAACAAACACCAAGCTATCTTGATCCCCTGCAAAGTAAAAGCCCGGCTGCACCTGCATCGCAGATGAGCCGGGCTTCTCCCCGCCCCCGGAACCCTCGGGGATGGGCCAAGCTTTGATTTCCGTCGCTTAAGCCTGCTATCTATACGGTGAATTTCGACAACGACTCTTTCAAGCCAGCCGACACATTCTCCAGTTTGTTTGACAGCTGTACCAGTTGATCGCCGACCGTTTGCTGTTCGCTGGAGAGCGATGCAACCTCTTCGGACGTGGCGGACGATTGCTGTGCGACGGCACTGACGTTGCTCATCGCTTCCGACAAGACCGCTTGCGATTCGTTTAGCTGGTCGATGGAAGCCGTTACGGAATCCAGGTGACGCACGAAGCCTTCCATTTGTTGCTGCACCGATACGAAAATTTGGTTGGTTTCCTGCACCGATGCGATTTGCTCTTGGAAGATCGGGCTCGCCTCGGACAAGGTCTTCACCGTTTCATTCATCTCTTTCTGAATCGTATCTGTGATTTCGCCGACCATGGTGATCGACTGACGCGACTGATCGGCCAGTTGGCGAATTTCATCGGCAACGACCATAAATCCGCGGCCTGCAGCACCTGCGCGGGCTGCTTCAATCGTAGCATTAAGCGACAGGATATTCGTTTGCTGCGTAATGTTCTGCATGACATCAAGCACTTTCAAGACGGAGCCAGTGCTTGCTTTGAGCGAGTCGACCTTGGCGGTCAAAGCGTTGATCATTTCGACCGTCATATTGGTTTTCTCCATCAATCCGTTCAAATACTGAGTCCCTTGCTGACTGGACTTCTCCACCTGACGAGCCGAAATCTCCATCTCTTTGTTCGATTGGACAACGCGTTCCATTTGCCGGGAAATATTCTCGGTCAGCTCATTACCGCGTTCCGCTTCGTTAGCCAGGCTGGTTGCCCCGTTAGCAATTTCTTCAGTCGCCACGGCGATTTCTTTCGCAGACAACGCCGTTTTGTTCGACGCTTGTGTCAATTCAGCAGCCGTATCCAATACATCCTGTGCGGAGTTATTGGTTTGCTTAACGAGGGCTGTGATATTTTCCATCATCACATTAAAGCTTACTGCCAATTGACCAATTTCATCTTTCGATTTCGTGTTCATCCGAACGTTCAGATTCCCTTTGGAGCCTTCCTCCATCAGGTTTCTCAGCTTGCCAAGCGGATAAGCGATCATCCGAACCATCCATACCCCGATCAGAATGGCAATGATCGCAACCACGATCAGCGAGAAGATCGTAAACATCAGAATGCGATTTGCGCTCTTCGTCAGTTCAGCCGTATCGACGGTACCGATTAACTTCCAGCCGGACGACTGGGTGCTATAGGAAGCAAGGACAGCGTTGCCGTTGGCATCCTTCGTCCGGAAAGTACCCGAAGCCTCGGTGGCTTGTCCCATATCAAATTCGGACGGATTTCCTTGATCTCTTTCAACGGAAGAACCTACAACGATGTTATCTTGAGTCACCATTTGCAGCTTGGAGTTATTCCCCAGCTTAACCTCTTTCAAATAGCCGTCTAGGATTTCCAGGTTGATATCAGCAATCAGAATAAAGCGTTTCATGCTGTTAACGCTCTGTACCGAGCGAGCTAAACGGAAGACTTCCGTGCCCTTACCTTTCGATGGCACTTGCATCCATAAAGTTTTAGTGGCGCTGGTCAGATCTTTAAACCAGGCTTCTTCCCGCACGGTATCCAAGAACGTGACATCGGCACTGCCCGAAGTGACGTCGTCCACAACGTTGTCAGCCGACAACATGTAAACGGCGGAAACCCCCTTCGTGGAGAAGGTCAACGTATTCAGACGTGTTCTCATTTTGTTGGTTGCCGTAAACTTGTCATAATCCGAAATGTTCGCCAACGAAGCATCCATGATTGCATTTTGCATCTCATCGTCCAAGAACATTTGCTGAAGGTTCTCCTCATACTTCTGCATGACAATATCTAGCTTCTGCGAGGTTTGAACGATGGTCTGCAGGTTGGCTTGTTCCGCATTGTCCTGAATGGTTCCCTTCGCCATTTGGGAGGACATAATCCCGATCGTCAGGACGAAAAACATGATTGCGACAAAGAAGATCAGGAACAACCGTACCCCTACTGCTTTCGCGGGGTTGAATTGTTTCGGCAGCTTGTCCAGCAAATTAGCCAGTAAAGCTTTGGTATCTCGCGTTGCTTTTCCTCCTGGCTGAACCGCCTTGGATTTCGTCCGCTCTCCCTTTTGTTTCTTTTCCTTCTTTTTGCTGTTGGTTTCTTGGTCCTCGTTCTTCGGAACCAGACTCATGTTGATCACCCACCACTCATAATAGTTGCAGACCTCAATTTTTAGGCTTGAGGTCATACATAATGCTGTTGGTTTCTCACATTTCTCGTCAGCTATTGAAAATATTCGACAATACCTGACGTTCTCCTCTATAATATCGGTTTCATATGTGGTGGATTTTAAATAATATTGACAAAAGTCACAAAAAAGGGCCTTTCGTCCTAGAAACGAACAGGCCCTAAAGCATATTGATTTTTTCCATTACTTTCTTTTACGCATCATATCGAAATAGGAAACCGGTTGGTCCACCTTCATTTGGATCCGCTGCAGCGGGTGGCGGGCGGCATCCAATTCATTGCCGTCTTCGTCGTAGATGGTCCCGACCTTCTGCTTAAAGAACGTCCCGTTTGGACCAAAAAATTCGACTTCTTGTCCCGGTTTGAAATGGTTGCGCTGCTGGATCGTTGCCATTCCCGTCGATTCGTCATACGCCATCACCAATCCGGCAAAATCATAAGGCGCCGCCTTCTCTTCCGGTTCGTAAATATGATCTTCATGATCCGGCGTATCGTAGAAAAATCCGGTATTCAGCGGCCGGTTCGCCGCTTTGTTGATTTCTTCGATCCACTCCGGCTTCAAGACGTAATTGTCCGGATCCGCCATGTAAGCATCAATCGCTTGGCGATAGACATTCACCACCGTCGCCACATAGTGGATGGACTTCATCCGCCCTTCGATTTTGAAACTGTCTACCCCGACGTCGATGAGATCAGGAATATGCTCAATCATGCACAAGTCCTTCGATCCCATCGTAAATGCATGATCGTTTTCCTCAAACATCGGTAGCTGAGTTACGCCAAGACGGAACTTCTCCAGTACCCTGTTATCGCGGGCTTCTTCCTCGGAAATCCATTCGCCATCCGCACGGGCGTCCGTGAACAGGTCGTATTTCCAACGGCAGGATTGGCAGCAACCCCCACGGTTGGAGTCACGGTCGGTAAAATGGTTGGACAACACGCAGCGTCCCGAGTACGAGGAGCACATCGCGCCATGAATAAACGCCTCGATCTCGATGTCGACATGACGTTTAATTTCCTCGATTTCCTCAAGGCTGGTCTCCCGTCCCAGTACGACCCGCGGCAAGCCTTGGTCTTTCCAGAATTGTACCGCTTGCCAGTTCACCGTCGATTGCTGAGTACTCAGGTGAACCTCCAGTTCGGGGACGACCCGCTTCGCGGTCTCTATGATCACCGGGTCGGCGACGATAATGGCAGCGATGCCTACCTCGTATAAATTACGCAAATACTCCTCGATGCCCTCCAGATCCTCATTATGGGCATAAATATTCGTGGCGACAAACACCTTGGCGCCGTACTTCTTGGCAAATTCCACGCCTTCCCGCATTTCTTCAAAGCTGAAATTATCTGCATTGGAACGAAGGCCGTATTGTTGTCCCCCGATATACACGGCATCGGCGCCGTAATGGACAGCGAATTTCAGCTTCTCAAGATTGCCTGCCGGGGCAAGCAGCTCGGGTTTCGCCAGCCGATAACGTTTTCCCGTATATTTCGGGATATGCTTCTCCGCAGTTTGCATCTTCGTTCACCTCTCATCATTTTTTGGGTTTTTAAATTTAAAATATAGGTCAAAAAAGTCGGCTTTTCAGCACTCTTAATAGACCTGTTCCTTATAAAAGAAGCCGAAGGTCAGCTCCCGCTCCGGATCTTGAATCTCGCGAATGGCCTCAAGCCAGCTCTCATCGAGCTCATAGCCGTCCGGATCGCGGAAATAAGCTTCGATGGCTTGGCGATACGAAGCAATGACCACTTCGTTATAGGATGCCGGCTTCAGCAGCGTCTCGATTTTGAAGCTGTCCACGCCAGCCGCCATCAGCAGGTGCAAATCCTCCAAGATACAAATATCGTCCGAACTCATAATATGCGTTCCGTTGATATCCTCGAAGATCGGGAACTTCTCGTCCGGCCGTTCGGCCTCGATCAGGAACAGCCCACGGCTCATCCCCAGGTTGCTGTCCGGATCAACCGGCCGCCCTTGAGACACCATGTAGCTATGCACCAAGCGCCGCTTCGAGTGATAAATATTGGTCATTCCATGCACCTGAACCTCTGCTTCGATGTTCAGCTTCGGAGGCATTGCAGTGATCTCGTCCATATTCAGCTCACGAGCGAGCACAACTCGGGAAGCTCCCTTCGTGCCCCAGTAATTGGCCGTGGCATAGTTGGTGGAGGTCATCTCCGCGTTCCAATGCAGCTTCAGCTGAGGCGCAACCGTGCGCACCGTTTGAAGCACGGCCGGGTCACCGAATTCAACGGCGTCTACGCCGCACTCCGCCAACTGCTTCACATAATCGGGCAACCCCTCCAGCATGTCATTGGTCATCAGGTTGTTCAGGCTAACATAAATTTTAGCTCCGTACTGGCGCGCTACCTGAACCGCTTCAGCGATGTCTTGGGGCGTCATATCGCCAGGGAGACGCATTCCGTAGCGGGCTTCGCCAACCAGCGCCGCGTCAGCCCCTGCCGCAAAGTAGCGCTTCAGTTCTTCCAGCGAACCGGCAGGAACTAACAATTCCGGTTTTTTACTCATGTTGATACTACCACCTTTAAAAGGTTGTTCAAAACGTTATCTACATTTTGAACTTCCACCTTATTCATTGATTGGCCATCGCCTTGCTTGTTTCGATGTTCTTTAAGTGCTCCTTGTAAGTCTTGGCGAACAGGTGCTCCCCGCTGCCGTCTTTTTTCGTCACATAAAATAGATAGTCCGAGGATTTCGGCTCAAGCACCGCTTCGATCGATTTGAGGCTAGGCGCAGCGATCGGCCCCGGAGGCAGCCCTTCATACAAATAGGTATTGTAGGGGCTGTCCACGCTTCGTAAATCCGAATTGAGCAAGCGCTCCTTGGGTTTATCCAGCACATACTGCACCGTGGCGTCAATTTCCAGCTTCATGCCGTCCTTTAGCCGATTATAGATGACTCCGGCCACCAATGGCCGTTCAGCATCAACAACCACTTCTCGCTCTACCAGCGAAGCTATCGTCATCAGCTCACTTAACGTAAGGCCGCGAGCCTGCAGCTTTTGTTCAAAATCGGGGATTTTACCGAGCCGGGTACGGGTTTCCTGCAGCATCCGAGCGATGATGTCCTGCTCGTTGCTGCCTTTTTTCAGCTCATAGGTTTCCGGGAACAAATACCCTTCCAGCCGGTACGTCAACCGCTCGTCCGTCGGGATTTGCGATAACAGCTCATCGTGAAGACCCGCTGCATCCTTCGCCAGCTGCAAGAACGCGGCTTGATCAACCAAGCCTTCCTCCGCCAGCTTGTCAGCCATTTGTTTGACCGTGAAGCCCTCGGGAATCGTAAACCGGATCATCTCGGCCTTAACCACGTCGCCGCTGTTCAGCTTGGCGATGATCTCGTCATACGTCATGCCCGGCTGCATCTCATAGACCCCGGCCTGAAACCGGCTGCCTTCCGACTTCCATTTTAAATACGAAACGAACAAAAAGGAATTTTTAATTAGTCCCTGGTTTTCCAGCAACTTTGCGATGTCGGCCGTTCCCGTTCCCGGTTCGATCGTAATCTTGACTGGCTGTTCCTTCGCTTCAACCGGGAGCATGCTTGTGTACACATAAAATCCGGCCGCCCCTGCTCCGATGATCACGATCAGCAGCAGAACGGCCAGCCATTTCAGCGCTTTCCTCAAACCGCCTTCCCCCTTAACAGCCAAAAAGAGCGGAAATCTCCCGCTCTTCCCGGACTGATCTATCGTGCTCTTGCAATGCCTTCCCGTTACTCCGGAAAGGTCAATTCATCGTACAGCTCGGATACGTTCTCCCATTCCTCGTCGTCATCAATCGTGACCAGTTCCAGCTTATCGCCGCTCGTCACGATCTTGAAAATCTCCGGCTCTTCATCCTTGGACGCGTCCTCCGGCAATAATACCGCGTAGGCCGCTCCGGCGACGTCAAACTCCTCAACGACTTGATAATAGGAGACATTGCCCGATTCGTCTTCAAGTTCCACGACTGGGCCAAATGTGTCGCGAACCCGCGACGTCATTACTGCTTGGTCTGCTGTAAATTCAGTCATTGCCATCTTCTCCATCAAACTCGTCGATAAGCGTATTAAAGGTCTCCTCAACGATTTCCCATTCTTCGTCGCTTTCGATCGTGTACAGCTTCAGGTCATCGCCGTCTTCCTCGTAACGGAACGCGTATACCTCTTCGCTCTCTTCATCTTCATTCCCATCGGAATCCAAAGGAACGACCATCATATACTTGGCGTCCGAACCGTCGACTTCGAATTTCATAATCACTTCGAACTCTTCTTCATTGCCCTCTTCATCGGGGATATAAATAATTTCCGGTTCTTCTTCATTTCCGATACGATCTTTAGACATACGCGATCACCCTCACTTTATACTCTTAGAGTCCAAATAATTTTGCAAAATCAAGCTGGCGGCCATCTTGTCGACGACACCTTTGCGTTTCTTCCGGCTGACATCCGCATCCAGCAGCGTACGCTGCGCAGAAACGGTGGTCAGCCGTTCATCCCAGAGATGCACGGGCAGATTCAGCTTAGCCCGCAGATCCTCGGCAAACGCCATGCATATTTCTCCACGGGGACCAATCGTACCGTTCATATTCTTGGGCAAACCCACAACGATCTCTTCCACCTCGTGCTGCTTCACAAGCTCGGCGATGCGCTCAAATTCGCTGCCTTCCTTGCGGCGCTCGATGGTTTCGAGCCCTTGGGCGGTCCAACCCAAGCTGTCGCTCACAGCCACTCCGATCCGCCGGTCCCCGTAGTCTAGGCCCATGATTTTCATGTATTGCTCCTTTAAATGCGGATCCACCGCTTATCCGTTCTTGAGAAGGTTCGCTGCCATCAACGGTGATTCGCCATGTAAAAGCGCACCAGCTCTTCGATCAGCTCGTCGCGTTCCTTCTTGCGAACCAAACTTCTCGCATTGTTATGACGCGGTATATAGGCCGGATCCCCCGATAACAGATATCCGACGATCTGGTTTACCGGATTATACTCCTTCTCCTGCAAAGCCTGGTAAACCGTAAGAAGAATCTCCTGCGCCGACGCTTCTAGTTCATCGCCCTTGACGTTAAATTTGACGGTTTTATCCATGGAGTCCATGATGACACCTCGCTTCTTCGACATACGCCTTTATGATCGCAGCTGTTTTCCTCTTAGCCTAATCATACTATACCATATCATGGGTTCCATAAGGAAATTTTCAGTGATATGCCCCGTCAAATTTCACCACCTTCTCAGGCTTGGGAAGCAATCCACTCCGCTGCTACTTTTAATGCTTCGTCCAGCTTGCTGGCATCCTTGCCTCCGGCCTGAGCCATATCCGGACGACCGCCGCCTCCGCCGCCGCATACCGCCGCAATTTCCTTGACGAGCTTGCCGGCATGCAATCCGCGAGCCACTTCTTCCTTCGGAACAACGACGACAAAATTTACTTTGTCTTCGTTTGGCGCGCCCAACACCAGCACGGCATCCGGCAATTTCACCTTCAGCTCGTCAGCCAGCGTGCGCAGCGCATCCATACTGCCGGCTTGCACGCGTGCAGCCAACAGCTTGGTTTGGCCAACGCTCACCACTTGGCTCGTCAATTCGCCGGCTTCGATGTCGCTCAGCTTGCTTTGCAGCGATTCGTTCTCACGACCCAATTCCTTAAGCTGCTGGAACAATCCCTCAACCCGCTTCGGCACATCGTTTACGTTGGCTTTCAACAGGCCAGCCGCTTGCTTCAGCAGGTCCAGCTGTCCATCCATAAACAGATATGCGCCGCGTCCAGTCACCGCTTCGATCCGGCGTACCCCGGAACCGATGCCGCTTTCGCTGACGATTTTGAACAGGCCGATCTCAGCCGAGTTGTTCACGTGGCAGCCGCCGCAAAGCTCCAAGCTGTAGTCGCCAACCTTGACGACGCGGACGATGTCCCCGTACTTCTCACCGAACAGCGCCATTGCCCCCATCGCTTTCGCTTCATCAATTGGCTTCAGCGAGGTCGTTACAGGCAAGGCATTCCAAATCTGTTCGTTGACGCGGCGTTCGATTTCCGCCAGTTCCTCCGGCGAGATGCTGCCGAGGTGGGAGAAGTCGAAGCGCAAGCGCTGCGGTTCAACGAGGGAGCCGGCCTGGTTCACGTGTTCGCCAAGCGTCTCCTTCAACGCTTTATGCAGCAGATGGGTTGCCGTATGGTTCTTCACCGTATGGCTGCGTTGTTCCCGATCCACGGAAGCGGTAACTTCGGCACCAACCCGCAGTTCGCCGGTCTTCACCGTGACTTGATGGACATGCTGCCCATGAGGGGCTTTAAACAAGCCTTCCACGGTTGCGCTAGCGGAGTCGTTGTGAATCGTCCCCTGGTCGCTGACCTGACCGCCGCTTTCCGCATAGAACGGCGTGGAAGCCAGAATCACTTGACCCGATTGGCCCTCACCAAGCGTATCCACGAAAGCGTCGTCGACCACAATAGCTACAATGCTGGTGGTAACTTCAAGCTCATTATATCCAACGAATTCGGTTTTAGTCGTAAAATCCGCCAAAACGCCGCCCTGCACCTTCATGCTGCCGCTTTCGTGACGGGCTGCCCGGGCGCGTTCACGTTGTTCTTCCATCGCTGCTTCAAAGCCTTCGCGATCGACGCTAAGACCATGCTCCGCTGCGAAATCCTCAGTCAAATCCAGCGGGAAGCCGTAGGTGTCGTACAGCTTAAACGCATCGTCCCCGCTGATCTGCGTGCGGCCTTGCGCTTTCGCTTCGGCACTGATATCGGCCAGAATAGCCAAGCCGTCGCTCAACGTTTCATGGAAGCGTTCCTCTTCGGTGCGGATGACTTTCTCAATAAACTCGCGTTTAATAACAACATCCGGATAATAGGTGCCCATAATGTCGCCAACCGTCTCTACCAAGCTGAACATAAACGGTTTGTCCAATCCGATCAGCTTGCCATAACGTACCGCACGGCGCAGCAGGCGGCGAATGACATAGCCGCGGCCTTCGTTCGACGGCAGGACGCCGTCAGCTACCGCAAAGGTCACCGTACGGATATGGTCGGCGATAACCTTAAGTGCGACGTCACTGTCCTCAGCAGCGCCGTAAGTTACCCCAGCCAGGCTTGTCGTTTTTTGGATAATCGGTTGGAACAGGTCGGTGTCGAAGTTGGAGTTCACGTCCTGCAAAATCGACGCAAACCGCTCGAGGCCGGCCCCGGTATCGATGTTTTTATTCGGAAGCGGCGTATAGCTGCCGTCCTTGTTGTGGTTGAATTGCGAGAACACCAGGTTCCACACTTCAAGGAACCGTTCATTTTCCCCGCCCGGGTAACATTCCGGATCAGATAGATCGCCGTAAGCTTCGCCGCGGTCGTAGAAAATTTCCGTACAAGGTCCGCAAGGCCCTTCACCGATATCCCAGAAGTTGTCCTCCAGCTTAATGATGCGATCTGCAGGGATCCCGATTTTTTCATTCCACAGCTTAAACGCTTCTTCATCCTCAGGATATACGGTGACCGACAGGCGATCCGGATCAAAACCGATCCATTTCTTGTCCGTCAGGAATTCCCAAGCCCAAGTAATCGCTTCTTCTTTAAAATAGTCCCCGATCGAGAAATTGCCCAGCATCTCAAAAAACGTATGGTGCCGGCGCGTCTTCCCGACGTTTTCGATATCGTTCGTGCGAATACATTTTTGCGAGTTGGCGAGGCGCGGATTTTCCGGCTTTACCCGCCCGTCGAAATAAGGCTTCAGCGGCGCCATCCCTGCATTGATCCACAAGAGCGAAGGATCGTTATGCGGGACGAGTGAAGCGCTGGGTTCGATTTTATGGCCTTTGCTGGCAAAGAACTCCAGCCATTTGGAACGGATTTCACTTGCTTTCATCGTCTTGACCTCCTAAATGTTCCTCTAAAAATAAAAACGCCCCTGAAAATCAGGGACGATTGCATCGCGGTACCACCCTGGTTATCGCTTCCGATGCGGCTGGACGGGTTGTCCGCCGGCGTTCTAAAGCGATCGCCTCGTCGGTCCGATAACGGGGACCTGCCGGTGAATTTGTAGCCCACACTCCGAAATTAGCTTTCCGTCCGCGCGAGATTTCAGGTTCTCTCAGCCACCGCCTCGGCCCCCCTTGCGGGACGCCGCCTGCAGCGGAACCCTTCTCTGGCAAATCCGCTTGCCGAACGTACTTGATTTCATCAACGCTTTGAAAATTTTCACATAACATTTTAAGTATATAAGGCGAGGAACGCCGTGTCAATGCAGCTTGTCCACCTTGCGTTACATCGCTTTGCGGCGAACGTAGTAGGCATAGAAATGCTGAATAACTACCTTCACCACGGCAAAAAACGGCACCGCCAAAATCAACCCGGGCACCCCCGCCAACTCCCCGCCAATGAGAAGCGCCAAAATGATCAGCATCGGGTGCATATGTAAGCTACGTCCAACCACCTGCGGGGAAATGACGTTACTTTCGATCGTTTGGCACAGCATGTTGACGAGCAGGACCAGCAGCACCATTTTCCAAGAAATCGTTGTCGCCATAACCAAGGCCGGGGCAGCCCCGAGAAATGGGCCCAGGTAAGGGATGATGTTGCACAGAGCAACCACTCCCGCCAGCAGCAGCGCAAACGGCATGCCGATTAACATATAGCCGATATAGGCGAGCACACCGATAATGACGCATACCAGCAGTTGCCCCCGGACATAGTTACCCAGAGCCATATCGATTTCCTTCAGCAGCGTGATGATCGACTTGCGCCGCGAGCGCGGCAAGTACTGCAGGATCAGCCGCTCGATCAGCTCGATGTCCTTCAGCATGTAGAAGATCAGGAACGGGATAATAAACGCATTAAACACGACGCCGATCGTTGTTCCGATATTGTCCAGGAAGCCGGAGATAGCGCTTGCCAAGCGGTTTTCAAATTGATAAAACCAGTTGTTCATCCCCATGCGGATGCTCCCCGGCAAAATACCGTTGTCCCAACGATTCATCATTTGCTGGGTGTGAAGGGTAAGCTCCGGCAAATGCTCGCCCAGCTCCTCCAGCTGTTCGACGAACATCGGAATCACGTTCATGAGCACCACGGACAAGCCGGTCAGAAACACCGCATAGATCAGCAGCACGGCCATCGTCCGCGGCACCCTCCGCCCGCCAAGCATCCGAACGATCGGATTTAAGACATAAGAGATAATGATGGCGATGACAAACGGAGCGAAAACGGCCTTCAAAAATCGGTAGACGAGCGCAAACATCGGCCGCAGCTGCCACACAAAAAACAGGATCACCAGCCCCAACAACAGCCAAACGCCATATTGGAACAGCTTGCTTTGGGTGATCGGTACCAGCGGTTGCTTCTGCTCTTCCCGCTCTTCTTGCTTTTTCGGTTCCTTTTGCGCTTGCTCCTTCTGCTGCTTGTGCGCTTGCTCCTTCTGCTGCTTGTGCGCTTGCTCCTTCTGTTCATTGGGTCCCATCGATGCTACGCCCCTCCCTACTTCACAGCGAATTACTCGTATAGATCAGTATTTGTCTGGGAAGGTAAATTTATGAGAGGGGGCGGCGAAGAGGCGGGGATGTGGGGTACGAGAGCTTGAAAAGAGTTGAAGTTTAGTTTCTCCAGAATCATTTCCCCCTCTGGCCTTTGGTGCTCTTCTTCATCGCTCCCACCAATCCCCGGTTCTTCGCCGCCGGGGGGTGTAGCTGTGGCCCGGCAATCTGCAAGGCATGATTGTCCGGGCATGTAAGTAAGGATTGCGTGGAGCCGCTTGCTCGTAACGGACCTGAGAGACGCTATTAGGTCATTTCCCGTCCATTTCCCGATGTAACGGACCCAGTGGCCCTTAATCAGCTCGAAATGCAGCTAACAGGGGCAACTCCAGTTGAATAAGGTCTTCTCAGTCCGTTAGATTCCCGACTACCGGATCCAGAAGCGAATAAGGTCTCCTGGGTCCGTTAGACCCCCCACGGACATCCACAACCAAAAAGCCCGGATACATCTGGTGTTACCGATGCATCCGGGCTGCTGAAGCGAGCCGGAGAAGAGCTTCAAGCCTCTCATCTCATCCGTGACAAACGGCGGACAAGAGCGGCCCGAGGTCGTTATTCACATGCCCTGAATAAGCTCTTCCCCTGCTTGCCACCGCTTAGCGGCTCTTCAACTCCTCATAATGCGCCAGCACCGCTTGATGGATCGGGTGCTCGGCGTCGAGGCCGGTGTATTTGGCCAAGGTCTGCGAAGCGCCAACTTCTCGCAGCGACGCCTGCAGCTCCGCGGCTTCCGGGTCGTCCGGAACATCGAAACAGAGCGCCATCGCCATCGTCAGCGCCAGGTAGCCGTATCCAAACTCCCGTTCATACGCCTGCGTTGCCGGGGAGACCAGCCGATCGCCGGCGGACAGCTTGCGGATCGGTGAACGGCCGACCCGCGAAACCTCGTCCGTCAGCGCCGGATTGGCGAAGCGCTCCAGAATCGTATCGATATACGCCTGATGCTCGGCTGGCGAAAATCCATGTTTCGCCACAAGCACCGCCCCGGTCTCCGAGAGGACGGCGCGCACATGCTGGGCGACTTTTTGATCATTCATCGCTTCCTGAATCGTGGCATGGCCCTGCAGATATCCCATATAAGCGGCCGAGCAATGGCCGGTATTTACGGTAAACAGCTTGCGTTCGATATAAGGCTCCAACCGGTCAACATAGTGAACGCCTTCGACCCGATGGAAGCCGTCAAACATTTGCGATTGGTCAACCGCCCATTCATAAAAAGGTTCCACCACAACCTGCAGCGGGTCCTCATGCTGTTGCAACGGAACGATCCGGTCGACCGCCGCATCGGGAAACGCTACATGACGGTCCGCCCACTGCCGTGTGGCTTCATCCAACTGGGCATAGACATGCTCCTTGAGCTGGGAGCTGCCGCCGATCGCGTTCTCGCAGGCAATGATATGCAGCGGGGAAGCCGCAGCTTCGTTTTTCCGCAACACCAGCCCTTGGGCGATCGTACCGGCGATATGCTTCAGGATGGTCACACCAACCGCCGTCGTGACCAAATCGGCCTCAGCAATCGCCTGGGCAGCAGCAGCGGGATCACTCATACTGTTAATCGCCGTCACGCCTTTTACGATGACCGTCTCCTGCTGATCGCTCGCCAGGGTAACAGGGTATTCCTTACGCCGTGCCAACTCCGAAACGAGCTTCTCGTTCACATCGACAAAGCATACTTCGTAACCGGAACGGGACAACAGCAAACCGATAAATCCTCTGCCGATATTGCCTGCACCAAAATGGACCGCCTTCATCCTTCCATGCCCCCTTCAAGGATCTCCGCAATTTCTTCTTCCGTTGTGGCATTCATAATTCGTTCCAAATTGGATTCGTCCGTGAACACCATAGCGACATTGGTCAGTACTTCCATGTGATCCCCGCCGGCTGCGGCGATGCCAATCACGATAAAGGCCGGCTCATCCCCGCCGAAATCAACGCCTTCAGGGAAGCGGACAACCGACAGTCCGGTCGAGAAAATCATGCCTTTGGCTTCTTTCGTCCCGTGCGGGATCGCCAAACCTCCGCCCATATAGGTGGAGACGATCTCTTCACGCTCGATCATTTTGTCCACGTATTCTTCCGTCACATGACCCGCGTCAACCAGCAGCTTTCCGGCGAGGCGGATCGCTTCATATTTATCGCTCGCTTTTCCATTTAATATAATTTTCTCTTTAGACAATAATTTCATGATTGTTCTCTCCCTTTCCACGTTATCCTATCTTCTCTTTTGTTTACAAATTCTCAAAATAAACCAACAGCTCGGTCGCCAAAAAATTTCGGATCTCCTGACGTTCTCCGGTTTCCAGCAGCTCCACCAGCTCCGGCTTCAGCAGCAAGGCGCTGATTTCGCTCAGCACTTCCAAGCTCTCGCGCGACAGCTCCCGCGGCGCGAGCATAAATAGCAGCGCACTAACTTCTGTTCCCCCGTCCAACACCACGGGTTCTTCCAGCCGAAACAACGCCAGCGAACGGTAATTCACGAACCGGGTTCGTGTATGGAACAGCGCCAGCGAAGTCCCCGGAATCACCTGGCTGGCCATTTTCTCCCGTTCCAGCAAACGGTCGGTTACAGCCTGCACATCGGATACAGTGTGCTTCGTCTGCCACTCCTCCGGCCCAAAGCTTGCGGAACCGGACGGCGGGACGAATAACCGGTTCATTTCCTCCAGCGCCACCGTAACTGTCTCCCGCAGTGAAAATCCCCTGTTATTTAGCACACGCACGTCGAATTGCTCCAGCAGGCTGACAACCTCGTTCAGAGACACCGACAGCGACCGTACCTTGTCAAAAGCCCTTGTTTTTGTGGATTCCGGCTCAGGTGTCATCTTCCGCGATTTTAATACCGTACGCTGGACGTACTCGAGCAGCCGCTCGGTGTCCTCGTCCGTTAACAACGGACTTAGCTTCACGTAACGATCCTCTGGAAGAGGCAAATCAATCGTCGAGATGATTAAGTCGTAATCGGATTCGGGAAGCCGCTTCGCCTCGTACCACGAGACATTGCCCAGCACTTCGATTTGCGGCATTTCTTTGGCAAGCCGCGTGGCCAGCAGCTTGGAGGAGCTTAGCCCGCTCGAGCAGACCAGAATCGCCCGTACGCTGAGGCCAAGCTGGTTCAGACGCTCCATGGAGGCTCCGAAATGCATCACCAGGAAGCCGATCTCTTCGTCCGGGATTTCTAAGCCGGCCACACTTTCGTTCATCGCCTCACGTACGATGCCATACAATTCATCGTAGTCTTTACGAATGGCGCCCAACAACGGGTTGCGGATGCGGGAGCCTTCGCGGATGCGTTTGAAAGCCGGGCCCATATGCTCTAGCAGACCGCTTCGGAGCAGTCGATCCTCCTGGAACGGAATTCCGGTACGCTTAACGACGTTCTCGGTCAGCCGATACACCGTATCGACCAGCTCCATATCCGCTTGGACGAGCTCGGGTGAAGCTTCTTTGGCCCGGCTGAACAAGCCGTTCATATAAGCGATTTCCTCCGGCGGGAATGTCAGCTCGAGCTTCTCGGCCAAACGAGAAGCGAATCGGGCCGTTTCGGCCTCATCCTGCTCTCCGCCCCCGGCGGGAGGTAGCTTGCGGTTCTTGCCTGCGCAACTAACCAGCCTTCCTGCCTTGATCCGATTCACTGAAACGGAGAGACGAATGAGCAGCTGCGTGTAGGCATTTTCGGACAAATGCTCCGTCCAGCTCCAATTCATCGCCCATAGCGTGTTTTCTACCGTCATCAGGTTATCCGTCCCAACGACCTCGAGCAGTCTGGCCGTGGCGGAGGAGACTTGGTTTTCCGGCGAGCCTCCAATCAAGTCGGAGTAATCCAAATGCTCAGCCGCCAGTTGGCATAACGCCGCGCGTTTCTGCTGTTCCTCGCCAAGCAACTCGACGCCGTAGCCGCGGCGGCGAACCAGTTCCAGCCCAAAGCGGCTGAACCAGGGCTCCACCTCGTCCAAATCGCTGCTGATGGTCGCTACCGTCACCTTTAGGCCATGGGCCAGCGTAAATAGCTTACACGGCTCCTGCTCCTCAAGCAAACGGCAGATCAGTAAGAGATGCCGCTCCTCGACGGAATAGTCGCTGGGCTTATCGACCAGCAGCAATCGTTTGGCCTCTTGCAGCTTCTCGCCCTCCTCGCTGCCTTCGGCATTGCTCCAGACAGAGATTCCGGTACCGGATTTACGGTGCAGGACTAAGCCGAAATAGGCTAATATTTTTTCAATCTCGTCCAGTTCCCGGTGAACCGTTCTGACGCTGACGTTGATCTCCGCTGCGATTTCCGCAGCGGTCATCCCGTGCTTGCGTCCGAGGAGGAGAACGAGGATTTGCTTTTGTCGTGCGGTCATTTTCCGCATATCAAGTCTCTCCTAATATAGACGCAAAACACCGGCGAAAATCGCCAGTGTTCTGCCCCCGCATCGTAACTGGCGTTGCTTAGCCTTTCAAACGCTCAACCAGTTCATCGTATTTGGGACTCTTCAGGAAATTATCAATGGAGATATGCTCGGCGTCCGGTTTGTTGGCGATCGCGCGATCCGTCAGCGTTTTTTGCGTAATGACGATGTCGGCGTCGCTTGGAATTTCGCTGACTGCCGAGTTCACGACCGTCACCTTCACGCCGGCGTCCTGCATTTTCTTCCTCAGAACGGATGCACCCATCGCACTGGAACCCATACCAGCGTCGCAAGCGAACACGATTTTGTTCACCGTTTGTTTCTTCACGCCGCCTGCAGCAGCAGGGGCTGCCGCCGTGTTCTTCGTACCTGCAGCTTTCATTTCTTTCACTTTCGCCGAAGCTTCTTCCAAGTCCATTTCTTCATCCGTTTGTTTACCCGTTTTGAGCAGCAGCGACGCAACAAGGAACGAAACGACTGCCGCAACAATGACCCCGCTTAACATTGGGACGTATCCGCCTTTTGGCGTCATCAGGAAGTAAGCAAAAATACTACCCGGAGAAGGAGAACCTACAAGACCTGCACCGGTCAATTGGAACGTAAACGTACCGGCAACGCCGCCAGCCATTGCAGCCAGCACCAGAATCGGTTTCATCAAAATGTACGGGAAGTAAATCTCGTGAATCCCGCCCAGGAAGTGAATCACAACCGCGCCTGGAGCCGATTGTTTCGCCATGCCGCGACCGAAGATCCAGTAGGCCAGCAGGATCCCCAGACCTGGGCCTGGGTTCGATTCGAGCATAAACAGCATCGATTTGCCAACCCGAAGTGCTTCTTCCGCAGCGATTGGCGTAATTACGCCGTGGTTGATTGCATTGTTCAGGAACAATACTTTCCCCGGTTCAATAATAAGGTTGACCAGAGGCAGCAATTTCGCGTCCACCAGGAAGTCAACGCCCGAAGACAACGCTTTGCTGATCGCGGTTACAACCGGTCCAATGCCGGAGTATGATCCCAATGCCATGAGACCGCCCAGAATCCCGATCGAGAAGTTGTTCACCAGCATTTCAAAGCCGGATTTAATTTTTCCCTCGACCAATTTGTCGAACTGCTTAATGACCCAAGCGGACAATGGACCAACGATCATCGCGCCGAGAAACATCGGGATGTCGCTGCCGATGATAACCCCCATCGTCACAATGGCTGCCGTTACCGCACCCCGTTTCCCGTGAACCATTTGCCCACCGGTGTAGCCGATGAGGAGCGGCAGCAAATATTTGATCATTGGATCGACCAGTTTGCCGAGATACTCGTTCGGAATCCATCCGGTCGGGATGAATAATGCGGTAATGAGCCCCCATGCGATAAACGCGCCGATATTCGGCATCACCATACCGCTGAGCGCACGACCGAACTGCTGAACCTTTACCCGGGCTCCGCCGGTTCCTGCAGACGGCTGTTTGGTTTGTGCTATAGCCATAAAGAGTAACCCCCTTATAAAGATGCACGGATCATCAACAGTCTTGCTTGTTGGCTTACCGTGTTTCTACCCTCATCCTAATTCAAAGCGCTTTCTAACTCAATCAAATCAAAACACGGTTTCGTCATGATTATTGTTGTCAACATTTGAAGAGTGATTCCTGCCTAAACAAAAAAAAGCCGCCCCCTTCGATATAAAAAAGGGGACAGCTTGTGCATCTTCACAGCATAGCAGCAATATATTGTTACGAGGAAGCGTGCATTTGCGGGAAGTCCTGCACCATTTCCTCGCCGAAGAACAGATCATCCAGAGAGCTGAGCGTTCCATCTTCTTCTACTTGATATACGGACATTTTATCGCCGTTTACCGTCAATTCGATAAAGCAACCCCAGCAGTAGAACTGGTGGGAGCCGATTTTCCCAATATCCTTGGAATTGCAATTTGGACATTTCATCATAGAACCATCACCTATCCATCCACAAAAAATTCACGGCTTTTCAAGCAGCTGTTCGCTGCCCAGGGGCACCATGATCGCGTTTTCCCCTCGGGTCATTTCCGGCATAAATGGCAGCAGCTTGCGCCCTTCCATCAGATCGGTGAAAAACCCGTCGCTAATTTCAATTCCAGTAATTGTATTTCCCAATTCGTGTTCAAAATAAACATCCGTTACATGGCCTAGACGTATTCCGTCTTCAGTCAGGACAGGCAGTTCTTTTAATTTTCCATTTCCCGTTAAGAAGGTATTCTGTATATTCTCGGCTTCCCACTTGCGGACAGCCTGTTGATTGCAGATCATCACGGCATCTTCACCGTAAGCCACGATATCCTCCCATCGCACGGCCTTGACGCTGGAATTCCAAAACAATCGATTCTCCAGTTGGATGCCGACGATCGACCAATTGTGGTCCAGGAGGAGGTCAACGACTTTCCCGACCTTCTTGCCACGCTCCACATCATAGACGGTCAGACCGATCATTTCTTGCATTCTCATGTTGAAATGGACACTCCCTGTTTGGGCATCTCATACTAATACCGAAAAAACTAACCTCCCCTCCGCAAAAGCCGATTTGAGCCCAAAAATATGCCCATTATTTTTTTCTACGGAGACGTTCCAGGATGGTTCCAATTTTTTCGGTGATTTCGTAAATTTCTTCCCTAGTATTACCCATTCCGACGCTAAATCGAATCGCAGAACGCAAAAAACTTTCCGGAAGATGCATCGCTTCCAGCACATGGGACGGCTCCAGAGACCCCGAGGTGCATGCGGAGCCGCTGGAGGCAGCGATGCCCTCCATATCCAAATTCATCAGCATCGTCTCCGAATCCACCTCTGGGAAGCTGATGTTGATGATATGCGGCAGCCGATTCGTCGGATGGCCGTTGACATGGAAAGCCTCCCGGGTGATCCGCTGTTCCAGTGCGGACAGCAGCTCCCGGATCAGCTGCTCATCGTGAGCGACGCGCGTCTCCCGCTCCGCCGCAGCCAATTCCACGGCCTTGGCAAAGCCGGCGATGCCGGCCATATTTTCCGTGCCAGCGCGGCGCTTGCGCTCCTGCAGCCCGCCGTGTTGAATCGGCTCCAGCACCAGATCCTTACGTACATACAAAGCCCCGACGCCTTGGGGACCGTTGATTTTATGCGAAGAGAAGCTCATCAAGTCGACCGGCAGATCCCGGCAGGAGATCGACAACGCGCCCAACGCCTGCACGGCATCCACATGAAAAACGATACCCCGCTCCCTCGCGATCGCGCCGATTTCAGCAATCGGCTGAATCGTTCCCACCTCGTTATTGCCATACATCACGCTGATCAAGATCGTATCGGGCCGGATGGCCTCCCGCACTTGCTCCGGATGCACCTGTCCATAACGATCCACAGGCAAATAGGTCACCTCAAACCCGTCCTTCTCCAAGCGCTCGCAGGAGTGCAGCACCGCATGATGCTCGATGGAGGTCGTAATAATATGACGTCCCTCCGCTTTCCGGGCAAACGCCGTGCCAAACAACGCCAGGTTATCGCTCTCCGTCCCTCCGCCGGTAAACACCAGCTCATCCGGGCGGCAACCGATGCGTGCGGCAACCGTATCCCGCGCCCCGTTCACCAAACGTTTGGCCTCCCGACCGAAATAATGAACGCTGGAGGCGTTGCCAAATTGCTCCCGCATCACCTTCAGCATCGTTTCCGCTACCTCCGGATGGATCGGCGTGGAAGCGGCATGATCTATATAAATATGCTTCATGGCTCTCACCTTGTCCCAAAAACTTTTTGATAAAACGTAAATCACCGCCCCGGAATCGGGACGGCTACCGAATTGTTCGTTGATTGTATCTTATTTCATTGTGGATGGCAAGTCGGTTCGCAGACTAAATGTAGAACATGTAATTTTCTTTGGTTCCATGTTCCTCGTAGTTCACCAGATTCTCCAGCGTCGTCGAATCCAGCACTTCAGCGATGCTGTCGCGGATGCGCAGCCACAAATCCCGTTTGGCCGGATCGTCCTCCTCGGTAAAGTCCACCGGAGAAATCGGCCCTTCCAACACACGAATGATGTCTCCCGCCGTAATTTCACTAGCTTCTTTGGAAAGAATATAACCGCCATAAGCACCGCGCACGCTCTTCACCAGACCGGCATTGCGCAGCGGCGCGATTAATTGCTCCAGGTAATGCTCGGATAATTGGTTTTTCTCGGCGATGCTTTTCAGGGAAGTTGGCCCTTCGCCGTATTTAGCGGCCAGCTCCATCATAATCGTCAATCCGTAGCGTCCTTTTGTCGAAATCTTCAAAGAAGGCACCTCTTTCAATTTTCAAATAAACTTTATATAATTAATCCTTGATCCTTAAAAAACAGTATCAGGCCATTCGCCGCGTTCTTCCGCGACATACGCGCCCAAATCCGGGGATTCCTCCCTATTCCTATCTTTACCCTGTGCTTATCGTAACATATCATATGTGTTTTGGGAAATAAAGCGACAATTGTGGTAAAATAAACGACGAGCGATTCGCCGCTCAAAGGAGTGATAATGATGGCTAAGCCTAACAGCGAAACCCGCGTCGTCGTCGGCATGTCTGGCGGCGTCGATTCCTCGGTGACGGCACTCCTGCTGAAGCAGCAGGGCTACGACGTCATCGGTATATTTATGAAGAACTGGGACGATACCGACGAGTTCGGTTACTGCACAGCCGAAGCGGACGCTGAAGACGTTCGCCGCGTCTGCGAGCAGATCGATATCCCTTACTATACCGTGAACTTCGAGAAGCAATATTACGATAAAGTATTTGCCTATTTCCTCGAAGAATATAAGCGGGGCCGGACGCCTAACCCGGACGTCATGTGTAACCGGGAAATCAAGTTTGGCGAATTCTTGAACAAAGCGCTGGACCTCGGCGCGGATTACGTGGCGACCGGGCACTATGCACGGGTCGTGGAAGAGAACAAGACGTACAAGCTGCTGCGCGGCGTTGACAGCAATAAGGATCAAACGTATTTCCTCAATGCCCTGAATCAGGAGCAGTTGTCCAAAGCGATGTTCCCGATCGGCCACCTGCCGAAGCCGGAGGTAAGACGGATCGCCGAAGAAGCTGGCCTCTATACAGCGAAGAAGAAGGACAGCACCGGCGTCTGCTTTATCGGCGAACGGAATTTCAAGGAGTTTCTGAGCAATTACTTGCCGGCCCAATCCGGCGATATGATCGACATTGTCACCGGCGAGGTCAAGGGCCGCCACGACGGCCTGATGTATTATACGCTGGGACAACGCCAAGGGTTGGGCATCGGCGGCTCCGGCACCGGTGAACCTTGGTTCGTGGCCGACAAGGATCTGGAGCGCAACATTTTGTATGTTGTGCAAGGCGACAAGCACCCGAGCCTGTACTCGACATCGCTGATCGCTTCCGGCGTCAACTGGATCGCCGGCGCTGACAAGATGCCGGAGGGGCCGTACAAATGCACCGCGAAATTCCGGTACCGTCAGCCCGATCAAGGCGTGACGCTGACGAAGCAGCCGGACGGCACTGTGCATGTCGCATTTGATGAGCCGCAAAAAGCGATCACCCCAGGCCAAGCCGTCGTGTTCTACCAAGGCGAAGAATGCCTCGGTGGCGGCACGATCGAAGCCCCGGTGAAGCTGCGGACTGAGATTCCGGCAGTACAAGCTTAAGCAACAAAGCGGGAGCCCCGCGTCAGCGTATGATGTGGGGCTCCCGTTTTTTATGCAGGGCAGGGCTCTTGCAACTTCGCTTGCGAGAGTCTTGCCTTTTGCTTTTTCTCGAAAAATGAACTGTTGTCACCTTACCTCGCCTCGCACTTACCTTCTACCTGCCGCTTCTGCGCCGCAGTTCCTGGTTATGCTTGATCTTCGCTTCGTTCCCCTGTTCCGTGGCATGGTAGAACGTCCGGCCGGACAATCGCTTCGGCAGATACTCCTGTTGTACGTAATGCCCAGGGTAATCATGCGGATACTTGTAGCCTTCGTGCCCGAGCTTTGCCGCTCCCTTGTAATGAGTGTCGCGCAAATGAAGCGGCACTTCGGCGGATTTAACCTCTTCAATCGCTGCCATGGCGTTCCCGATCGCTTCTACGACCGCGTTGGATTTTGGACTTTCGACCGCAAACAGGATCGCCTGGACAATGTTCAGCCGCGCTTCTGGCCAGCCATTGTTACGGTAAGCCTCTAAGGCGCTGACCGCCTGCACCATCGCCTGCGGGTTGGCCAGGCCAATATCCTCGCTGCTGGCGGCGATCAGTCGGCGGATAAACGTCATCGGATCCATCCCCAGCTTCTCTACGGCGTACAGGAACCAAAACACCGCCGCATCGCTGGAGCCGCGAATCGATTTATGAAACGCCGACAGCACGTCGTATTGCGTGGACTCGTCCGCTTTGACGAGCGGCCGGCGGATCGATTCCTCCGCCACTTCGAGCGTGATGTGCACCGTCCCGTCCGGTTGCGGGGGCGTAGTCATCGCCGCCAGCTCCAGGGCATTCAGCGCGCGCCGAATGTCGCCGTTCGCCATCGCAGCGATGTGCAGCAGCGCCTCTTCGTCAACCTGTAGCGGCATAAAGCCAAGCCCCTTCTCTTGGTCGGCCAAAGCCCGCCGCATCGCGATCAGCGAGTGCTCCTTCGTCAGCGGCTCCAGCTGGAACAGCGTGGAACGGCTCATAAGAGCGCCGTTAACGTAGTGGAACGGATTTTCCGTCGTCGCACCGATGAAGATGATCGTACCTTTTTCCACCGCCGGCAGTAAAGCATCTTGTCTGGAGCTGTTAAATCGATGGACCTCGTCCAGGAACAGAATCGTTTTCGTGCCGTAAAAAGCTTTGTCGTTCTGCGCTTTTTCAATTACCTCGCGCACATCCTTCACCGACGCATCCACCGCGTTTAGCCGGACGAACTCCGCCTTCGTATGATGGGAGATAATGTGGGCGAGTGTCGTTTTGCCGCAGCCGGGAGGGCCGTACAGTAAAATCGAGGAGACCTGGTCCGCTTCAATCGCCCGCCGTAACAGCTTGCCCGGGCCGACGATATGCTCTTGTCCGATATATTCATCCAGCGAGGTCGGCCGCATCCGGTCGGCCAGCAACCGCCCCGCCGGGCTTTGCTCTTGATTGAAAGAAAACAAATCCACCTTCAAGTCACTTCCTTGATCGTTAGCATGATAAACAGGATACATGGAATGATACCAAATTTATTCTAGCATACCTTACGTAAAAAACACTTATAGTTGTTCTTTCGCTTTTCCTGCGGCAGAAAATATGAGTTAATATAGATGTCGGGCCGACGAATCACGGGAAAGGGGGCTGATCGAAGTGATTTCAGTGAGTGAGGTGGCTGTCGCGTAAGCGGCACCACAATAAAACGGGGGGCTGGGAACAGCCTCCCTTATTTATGTTTGACGATACCTGTGTTAAGATAGATCCAGTTAAAACCAAATTTTGTCTTTATTTAAAGTCAAAAGTCGTTTGCTCTACACCGAGAAGGTTGGATGAAGCGGCTACCAATACTAAATTGAAAGGGGGAAGCGAGCATGTTGACTTATATCGTAACAGCAATCAAGGACGGAGCACGAAATAAGGAGGTACATGATCGTGAATTACAAAAATGGAAAGGATGTTCTTCCCCCTAGGCTGCTGAAGGAGCTCCAAACTTATATTCAGGGCGAGCTGCTATACATTCCCAAGCCGGAACGGTCAAGGGCGTTATGGGGAGAACTGAGCGGTTCCCGCCTCACCATCGCCAAGCGAAACGAAGAGATTTTTCGCTTGTACCGCGCCGGGAGCAAGGTACGGGATTTAGCCGAAAGATTTCACCTCTCCGATGAAAGCATCCGCAAAATCTTAACCAAAATGCGCAGCCTAAGACAACCCGCAACCGTGTCCGAGTAACGGCAACCTGGGAACATCCCATTACAAAATCACATCCATTATCATAAACCATAAGCCAAGACCGGCCGGTCTTGGCTTAATTTATATCGAATCAGGTATAATGGAGTCAGATCCTACTTACAGCCTATTCCAAACTGAGGTGACCCCCTTGACTCAGCAGCAGCAACCTGAGCACGTCTCCACTTCCGCGAAAGCGATAAAAATATGCGCCTATTGCGGCGAAGCCAAACCGCTGGGCGAATTCCTGCGCCGCACCGGCAAGCGCTCCGGCAAAGGCTCGCGCCGGGGCGCTTGCCGCAGCTGCCGGGCGCTGCGCAAGCGGCAGCAGGCTGCCCAGGCTCAGGCCGCGTTGCCGCAGGCCGCGGCCCCTGAGCCCGCTGGCGCAGCGCTGGCAGCGCCAGCGAAAGCGCCCGCGCCGGCGGCGCCAAGCGGCGACGGCCGCGCGAGCGAAGCCGCGGCCGGGCCAAGCGCGCCGCCGGGCGCGGAGGCCGGCGCCGCAGGCACGGCCAAGGCGGCGCGCAAACGCAAGCGCAAGCGCCGCAGCAAACAGTCCGCGGCACAGATCGCGGCCTTTCAGGACGGCGCAAGCGCCGTTAATACGGCGGCGCCGGCTGCCGCCGCGGGGCGGCACGGCGGTGAAGCCGCGCCGCCCAAGCGGCGGATCAAGCGGGCGCTGCCCGCCCCGCCGCCGAAGGTCGAGGGTCCCGACGTCCGGACCCTGCGACCGAACCGCAACGGCATGATCCGCCTGCGCGGGCGTACCGACAAAGGTCGGCGCTGGCAACAGGAGATCGACTATGATCTGGCGGTCACACTCGTGCGCGAGCATATGGCCGTCGTCGTGAACCCCTTCACCATCCGGCGTTTGTACACGAACAAAGCGTTCCGCCATTATATTTTGACGCGGGATGATTACACCTGCTTCTTCTGCGGGGAGTACGGCGATACGATCGACCACCTGCTGCCAAGAGCCAAGGGCGGTCACACGACCCCGGTAAACTGCGTCTGCGCCTGCAATCTCTGCAACCAGAGCAAAGCCGATCGGTGGCTGGACGAGTTCATGCAGGACGACGTATGATCAAAGTACACGTTTTATGTTCCATAGGGAAGAAGCGATAAGCTTATAAACCACCACATGTATCCGCAATCCGTACATTGAAGAGACCACGTTATGTGATTCTATATGAAAAACCGAATACATTTGGGCGGCTTTGAGCGATTTTGGCTAAATGTATATGAAATTTCATATACATTCGCGCCTACTGAAGGTGTTTGCCCAGAATCTATGCGAAAAACCGAATACAATTCGGTTTTTTCGCTTTTTCCGGTAAATTATATATGAAAAATCGAACACATTTCCGGACGCGTGACTTTTGCGCTTCGCCGCCCAGGAAGGTTTCCGAGTAAAGCCTGCCTGGTGTGCATGTTGCGCCCTTCACCTGAACAAAAGGGATAATGCCGCAAAAGGGGGCAAAGGGGACAGGACCTTCCCCTATAATCAGCCGCCAACTCACGCCCCGTACCCTTACGCCTCTAAGCTCGTCCTAACGGCATTGTCCGTCGAACCCTCGCCCGGGACGTAATCCGGCAGCTCCTTGCCGTGCAGCAGCCATAGCTCGTGCAGGGCGCGGGTGCAGCCGACGTACAGGAGCTTGGCGTCCTTGGGGCCGTAATGCTCCCGGTCAACATCAGTCACGATCACCGCATCAAACTCCAGGCCCTTTGACAGGTACACCGGCAGCACCGAGATCCCACCGGCGTATTGCGTCAGCTCCCCGGTAATCAGGTTGACTTCCAGCCCACCTTGGATTAACGCGGCATGCAGCTCCTCTGCCTCCCGCATCGTTCGGGTTAATACGGCTACCGTACGGAACGAGCCGCCCAGCACCTTGTCCAACGCCTTCCGAATTAACGGCAGCCACTGCTCACTATCCGCTTCTAACAGCCGCACTGGCTCCCCGCTGCGGAATACCGGGACCGCCAGCAATTCCGTATCTACACCCCGTTCCAGGATATCGTTGGCGAATTGGATGATCTCCATCGTTGACCGGTAGCTGCGCGTTAATGCGAAATAAGCGGTCTCCTCCGGCCGGAACAAAACTTGCATTTCTTCCCAACTACGTACCCCTTTGTAGTAATGGATCCCTTGGGACAAATCTCCGAGAATCGTAAAGGAGTGCCCTTTGACAAAACGGTCCAACACATATACCTGAAACGGCGTAAAGTCCTGAGCCTCGTCGATCACGACGTGGTCGAAGGTCAGATTGCCGTCGATTTCGTGGATCAAAGTATATAAATACAAAAGGGCGGCCAAATCCTCTTCCTTGACGACGTTTTTCTTTAAACGCGCCTGCGTCTCCTTCCAGATGCCCGGCGGTATCCGGTCGGAGACATCGGCCATTCCTTCCGTGCCGCCGCTTCTCCGGATGCCAAACAGCTCCCTGTAGAGGCTGAGCGGCGTCAGCTCCGGCCATTTTTTCGCATAGCTTTTTTCCCGTTGCTGGGCTTTTTTCTTTAGGTCCTTCAGGGCCGCCGCCGACGGCGCCTTCTTCAGTTCCATCTCGATCCAGCGATGGATCCGCGCCAGCACCCGTTCCTTGCGCCGTGCCACTGGAAAATGGCGGTATTCGCCTTCGAACCAGGCCAAGATCTCCTTACGCGGCAGCCGAGCGCCTTCCCAAGGCTCGAAATCGCCCTCAGGAACACAGGCCGACTCAAGCGTACTTACCGACGCATCGATGATCTCCTTAAACGCCATCGAGCCCTTGAAGCGTCCCGGCAGCTCTGTATCCTGCCACGTTTCCGCCCCTGTCGCTCCGCCGTCAAACCAGCGGGACAACGCCTCCGATCCATCGCTTGGGACCTCGTCCAGTCCCAGCACCTTAGCCGCCCAATCACTGAACGTGCTTTGCTGGATATCCCCGACCCCAAGCTCGGGCAGCACTTCGGATATATAGTCGATAAACATATGGTTGGGTGCAAAAATAACTAAACGTTCCGCCTTAATCTGTTCCTTATATTGATACAGCAAAAAAGCCAGCCGATGCAGCGCCACGGTCGTTTTCCCGCTGCCGGCTACGCCTTGGATAATCAGCGCCGTATTTTTCGCCGCCCGGATAATTCGGTCCTGCTCGGCCTGAATGGTCGAGACGATGTCACGCAGGCGGTTGTCCTTGTTCTCACCAAGCCGGTACACGAGGAACTCATCTGATACGGCCGGACCGTCGCTGTCGCAGTTATACGTATCCACGACCCGGTCCAGGATGCCTTTGCGGATCACGATGTTGCGCTTCAAGTACACCAAGCCTTCGATCAAGCCTTCAGGCGCTTCATACGAAGCATCGTCCCCGCCGGTAAACGAGTAGAACAAACTAGCCACAGGCGCGCGCCAATCGATGACAATTGGGTCTTTGCCATCCGGATCGCCCACCCCGACCTTGCCAATATAAAGCGGCTTTCTTCTTCCCCTGCGCTCCTCAAAATCCAGCCGGCCAAAATACGGCTCTTGAATCGACTGCTCCAGCTGCTTCCGCTGGGTTTCCCGATTCTCCTCGAGGAGCTGCTCGGTAAAGTCATGTCCGGTGTACACCGGAATCGAACGCAGCCGTTGCAGCTGCCGATCGATCTCTTCCAAGGTGCGGTCCAGCCGCGCCTTCTCTTCTTGATAGGCACTTTGAAAATCATTCATTTCAGTTACCTCCTAAGGTTTTTGTGTACTCCAGACTCAAAAGGAGTTCCATTATACCACTACCTCAGGTCAAAAGGCGAATTTTCTCAAAAAAATAAGACGCTGGTAGACTTGTCTAACAAGCCTAATCCCAGCGTCTTATTTTTTCTATGCTTTATCCGACGGGCGCTTTAAGCCTGCCTTAAACTTCTCCACGGTTTGAGCAATCCGGCTCGCTCATGTTTCTGCCCGTTTGGCATCCAAGATCCACTCGATATACGCCTTCTTATGCGAAGGGGCTAACCCGCTCAGCGCTGCCGCTAGATCTTCCGGCGTTTCCGGCGGCGGTGAGGGCTGCCGCTTCGCGTTTGTTCCGAGCTTAAGCCCAGCTGCTCCACCTACCCGGCCGGCGCATCCAGCACGAGCACGCGGTCGCTGTCCGCAGGTAACCGCAGCTTCTTGACGAGCTCCGGATTCATACGCTTACGCTTACGCCTCCGCGCTCCAGCAGCTCACGCACCGCTACGCTGACCATGATCAAGCCGACCACCGGCGGCACAAACGAGTTGCTGGCCGGCGGCTGCTTCGCCTTGCGGATTTTTGCGCCGGCTGGCGCGATTTTCTCCGTGACGTCCTTGCGCGGTCGTACCGGCGGTTCAGTCGAGAAAACGACCTTAACGCCCTTCTTGATCCCGTCCTCTCGCAGCTTCGTGCGAATCACACGAGCCATGGGGTCCATATGGGTTTTCGAAATATCCGCAACCTGGAATTTCGTCGGGTCCATTTTGTTGGCAGCCCCCATGCTCGACAAGATCGGGATGCCCCGCTGCAAGCATTGCTTGATCAGGTGAATTTTGTACGTAATCGTATCCGAAGCGTCCAGTACATAATCGATATCGTACTTAAACAGCTCTTCGTAAGTTTCTTCCGTGTAGAACATATTCAGCGCAATCGCTTCGCACTCCGGGTTAATGAGCTTGATCCGTTCGCGCATCAGATCGGCTTTCTTCTGTCCGATCGTCGTCGTCAGCGCATGAATTTGCCGGTTAATGTTGGTGATATCGACAACATCCTTGTCGATCATGATAATCCGGCCGATTCCGGTTCTGGCCAGCCCTTCGACGGCCATCGCTCCTACGCCGCCGACGCCAAGCACGGCAACCGTGCTTTTCTTGAGAATATCCAGACCCTCTGCCCCGATGGCGAGTTCTGTCCGCGAAAATTGATGAAGCATGGTCAGTGTACCTCCGTTAGGTTGACATCTTAACCGATTATTTCTTTACTTCCGCCAGCTTGGGAGCCAGCTTGATGTGCAGCTGATCCAGCTGCGATCCGTCGACTTCGGAAGGCGAGTTCATCAGCAAATCGGTTGCGCTCGCCGTTTTCGGGAAGGCAATCGTCTCACGCAAGTTGGAACGGCCGGCCAGCAGCATCACCAGACGGTCGAAACCGAAGGCGATCCCGCCGTGCGGCGGCGTACCGTATTCGAAAGCATCCATCAGGTAGCCGAATTTATCTTGAGCCTCTTCCGGCGACAAGCCGATCGCTTTGAACATCTTCTCTTGCACGTCGCGTTTGTAAATCCGCATCGAACCGCCGCCAACTTCATAGCCGTTCAGCACAAGATCGTAGGCTTGCGCGAGGATTTTCCCCGGATCGGTGTCGAACAGCGGCAGATCCTCGTCGCGCGGACGGGTGAACGGATGGTGCTCGGCGACGTAGCGTTTTTGCTCTTCATCCCAGCCAAGCAGCGGGAAGTCCACGACCCAAGCAAATTTATACACACTGTCGTCGATCAGACCAAGATCGCGGCCGATTTTCAGACGCAATGCGCCGAGGACGTCAGCAACAACCTTCTTGTTATCGGCGGAGAACAGCAGCAGGTCACCTTCTTCGGCGCCGGTGCGTTCCTTAATCGCTTCGATCTCCTGCTCCGTAAAGAACTTCACGATTGGACCGCGGAACTCGCCTTCCTTCACTTGAATCCAGGCCAGACCTTTCGCGCCATAACGGGCTGCATACGGTCCAAGATCGTCGATCTCCTTACGGCTCCAAGTCCCGCATCCTTTAGCGTTCAGCACTTTGACTTCCCCGCCCTTTTCGATGACCGAAGAAAATACTTTAACGCCGCTATTCGCCACAAGATCGCTGACGTTCACCAGCTCTAAACCGAAACGGAGGTCCGGTTTGTCCGACCCGTACTTATCCATCGCGTCAGCATAGCTAATGCGTTGGAATGGCGTAGGAATATCAATGCCTTTCGTTTCTTTAAACAGGCGTACGATCAACTTCTCCATCATCTCGAGCAGCTCGTCGCGCGATAGGAACGAAGTCTCGATGTCGACCTGGGTAAACTCCGGCTGACGATCGGCACGCAGGTCCTCATCGCGGAAGCAGCGGGCGATTTGGTAGTAACGCTCGATGCCGCTGACCATCAGCAACTGCTTGTACAGCTGAGGCGATTGCGGCAGGGCAAAAAATTCTCCCGGATGCACGCGGCTTGGCACAAGGTAATCGCGTGCCCCTTCCGGCGAGCTCTTGGTCAAGATCGGAGTTTCCACCTCAATGAAGCCTTCTCCGTCAAGGAAATCGCGGAATACCTTCGCCGCCTTGGAGCGCAGCCACAACGTTTGCTGCATTTCCGGACGGCGCAGGTCGAGGTAACGATATTTCAGACGCAGCGATTCATCCACTTCGATGCCGTCTTCAATGAAAAACGGCGGCGTTTTAGCTGCGTTCAACACTTCGATTTCGGTAATTTGCACTTCGATATCGCCGGTTGGCAGGTTCGGGTTGACCGTTTCAGGATCACGGGCTACCACTTTCCCGGTAACGGCCAGCACGTATTCGCTGCGCACGCGGTCGGCAATTTTTAGCGCTTCGCCGGAATAAGCCGGGTTAAAGACGATTTGCACAATGCCGCTGCGGTCGCGCAGATCGATGAACAGGACACCCCCCAAGTCCCGGCGGGTTTGCACCCAGCCGTTTAATGTAACGGTTTCCCCGATGTTCGCGGTGCTCAGCGCGCCGCAATGATGCGTTCGTTTCATCGTAACTCCCCTTTTCTTCGCGTTTTGTTTTTGTAGTTGTTTAGGTTACTGCAACTCATTCAGCAATTCGCTTAACTTCACGGTGCGCTGCTCGCCGCTGTCCATCGACTTCAACGCGATTTCCCCGCGCTGCAGCTCATCGTCGCCGAGAATTGCGGTATAGCGCGCCTGCATCCGGTCAGCGGATTTCATTTGCGCCTTCATCTTCCGGCCCAGATAATCGCGTTCCGCAGAGAATCCCGCTTGCCGCAGCTTAAACAGCTGGGTCGTAATCTCCTTCTCCGCAGCTTCGCCTAAGGCAATCAGATACACATCCAGCGGCTTGACGGCGCCGAGCTCGATCTCTTGCTTTTCCAAAATCAGCGCGATCCGTTCGAGTCCCATCCCGAACCCGATGCCCGGTTGATCGGGACCGCCCACTTCCGCCACCAGCCCGTTATAACGGCCGCCGCCGCCAATCGTATCGATGGCGCCGATGCCTTGGGCTTTGTATTCAAAAGCGGTGTGCGTGTAGTAGTCCAACCCGCGAACAAGGCGTGGATTGATTTCATAGTCGATCTCCATCGCGCTCAGCAGCTCCTGAACCTTCGCAAAATGCGTGGTGCACTCCTCATCCAAACTATCCAGAATCGACGGCGCCCCGTCGAATTTATCCTGGTCCGTCTTACAGTCCAGCACACGCAGCGGATTGCGTTCAATCCGAGCTTGGCAGTCTTTGCACAAGCTGTCCTTCATCGGCAGCAGGAACTCCAGCAGCTTCTCGCGGTAAGCCGCCCGACTGGATGGATTGCCAACGGAGTTGATCTCCACCTTCACCCCTTGAAGACCCAGCTCACGGCAAAACTGATAACCCAGCGCCACAACCTCGGCGTCGATCGCCGGATCCGTCGCACCAAACGCCTCCACTCCAAACTGGTGGAATTGGCGTTGACGCCCTGCCTGCGGGCGCTCGTAACGGAACATCGGCCCGATATAATACAGCTTGCTGACGTCCGGTTCGCCGTACAACTTGTTCTCCACATAGGAGCGGACAACGCCGGCCGTCCCTTCTGGACGCAGCGTCATGCTGCGATCCCCTTTATCCAGAAACGTGTACATTTCCTTCTCGACGATATCCGTCGTCTCCCCTACGCCGCGTTCAAACAGCGAGGTCTGTTCAAAGATCGGGGTCCGAATTTCCCGGTAATTAAAACGCCGGCACAAGTCCCTGGCCTTCTCCTCAATAAACTGCCATTTCTCGACGGTTCCTGGCAAGATATCCTGCGTGCCCGTCGGTTTCTGAAAAGCCATATTGTTCATCCTCCATCTCAGACTCGTAAGCCAATATAAAAAATCTCCCGTTCCTGTTTGATCCAAACAGGGACGAGAGATCGTTTCGCAATCACCCGTGGTGCCACCCACATTCCGAATGTCGACTCTCAAAAGCTGCTCCGCTTCGCACATGCGCATCAGCTTCCAAGCATCAAATTCGCTTCAAACGGTTATCGCCCGCCTACGCCGCACGTCTACTCTCGAAGTCCAAGCCATAAGCCGCCTTAGATTTCGCCGCCGGTTCTCGGGGAAGTCTTTCGTTTAATCATCATCAGAATCCTTCCAGCCTGCTTCACCGCCCGCATAACGAATACGATTGATCCGTCTGCCGCGCCGAAGTCGGGGATTCCTCTCTGTGGGTGTGGGGTTAAACTACTTTGTCCCGTCATCGAATACCTATTCGTTTCAATTTACGCCATAGAAGTGACGTCAACTGTTATTTTTAGATTGTATGAAACCACCGCGCTAAAGTCAAGCCCGAGACGCGAAAAATGTCTACACAAAGAAAAAAACCTGTCACCAACGGGGTGCAGGTCCAAAAGGTATTATATTAAAAAGGGGGTCATGCCGTTATTATAAACAAGCAATGTTAAGGGAACATGTATCTAATATTACAGTTATATTACAAGAACCCATATCCCCCTACTATTCCGTTACAACATAGCCCCCATGTTCGCGCAATTTCCGCACAACCGTCTCATAATCGCTGTCCTTCACCTTTGCACTGAGTACATATTTCCATCCCTGCGGCTCGTCACCGGTCTCGATGGGAGGTTTCGATGTCATTAGCCGTTCTCCGTCTCCCACCGCTTGGCTGCGTTCACCATCTAACGTGTCGCCGGTATTGTCTTCTCCCAAAGCTACCACCGGCAGCACGCTCTGCACACCGCGTACCGTTCCGGGTACAGGAACAACTCCCGGGTTGTTTGCGCCTGATGCGCTGATCACCCCATTATTTAGAGGCAATAACGAAACCTGAAGCTCATCGTCTTCGCCCCATTCGTTCGATACATTCCCTGCTTCAACCTCATTCGTGTTGTAGGCCAGCAGGGCGATACGCGCACCTTCCACTTGATCTTCTGTATTAAAATAGGCCTGAATATGTCTGGCCATGACCGATTCCTCCTTATTCATTCAGCATCAGCTTCCGGGTCGAGGGAGCCATTCGGCAGAGGGCCTGGTCTCCTGCATCATCGGTTCAAAGCGCTCCGGTTCGGCCAGACGGGCCGTCATCCGGGCTTCGCTGCGGTGTCCCGCTGTCATGAGCGGAGAGGATTGCCAGTCTCTCGATTTCACGGATTGGTGCATGTGAGCACCTCCTTTGGTCGTCAAGCTCTTTATCACAAGGTTGTACCAAAATCGGTCCGCTTATCCTACAGAACCCGAAATCCTGCATGAAAATGAAGGGAATTTGTCCATATTGCCCCGTTCCGTTGCACAGCAAGAAAATCTGTCCGATACCTTCCTCCTAACATAAAAGCGGGGCAAGACGCAGAATTTCCGCGTCTTGCCCCACTTCCGTATCCTCGCAGTTATCCCTCGCTGCCAGGGCTGTCCACGATCAGGGTCACCGGACCCCAATTCGTCAGCTGAACGTCCATATCGGCGCCAAACATACCGGTTTCGACCGTCAACCCTTTCGCCCGAAGCAGCTCGTTAAACCGCTCGTACAGCGGCTCCGCCGTTTCCGGCCGGGCCGCCGCCATGAAGTTGGGCCGTTTGCCCTTGCGGCAATCACCGTACAAGGTAAACTGGGAGACCGACAAAATCGCCCCGCCGATCTCCGTAACCGCCAGGTTCATCTTGCCTGCTTCGTCTTCAAATATGCGTAAGCCGGAGATCTTCTCCGCCAAATAGGCGGCATCCTGCTCGGTATCCTCATGCGTCACGCCAACCAACAGCATGAGCCCCGGTCCGATCGCCCCTACCGTCTCTCCCGCTACGACCACGCGCGCCTCACGGCAACGCTGCACAACCACTCTCATCTTGGTTTGAATCCTTTCCTATCTGCTACTGCATAATCCGGTGAACCGTGTACACATCCTTCACCCGTTTGATCTTCTCCACAACGGATTGCAGATGATCGGTATTCCGAATCAGAATCGTCATATGCACCAAAGCCATTTTGTTCTTATCCGACCGCCCCGAGACGGCCGAAATATTCGTTTTGCTTTCCGACACAGCCTGCAGCACTTCGTTTAAGAAGTTACGACGGTCGTGCCCGGTAATTTCGATATCGACACTGTAATTCGCTTCGATCGAATCTTCCCATTCCACGTCGATCACACGCGCCGCCTCTTCGCCTTCTCCTCCGCTCGGGATGTTCGGACAGTCGCTGCGATGCACGGATACGCCGCGGCCGCGGGTGATGTAACCAACGATCTCGTCGCCAGGTACCGGATTGCAGCATCTAGCAAACCGCACCAGCAAATTGTCGATCCCCTTCACGACGACGCCGTTCGTTGGGCGATGCCGGCGTTCTTCCGGCGCTTTCACTTCTTTGACCTCGGTGGTCAACTCGATGTGCCCGGCCGCTTCCTCCTGCTCCTTGCGCAGCTTCTCGGTCAGCTTCGTCACGACTTGGGAGGCCGTGATCCCGCCGAACCCAATCGCCGACAGCATATCGTCGATGTCGTTGAAGGCATACTTCTTCGCCGCTTCCAACAGCTTGTCGTCGCTCATCCACAAGGAAGGCTCGAGCCCCGCCCGCTTCAGCTCGCGTTCGATCGCTTCGCGTCCTTTTTCCACGTTTTCTTCGCGCTTTTCCTTCTTGAACCATTGCTTGATCTTGCTGCGAGCATGGGAGGATTGCGCAATTTTGAGCCAGTCCTGACTAGGTCCGTACGAGTGTTTGGAGGTCAAGATCTCCACGATGTCCCCGGTTTTCAGCCGATGATCCAGCGGGACGATCCGTCCGTTCACCTTGGCCCCAATCGTACGATTGCCAACTTCCGTATGGATACGGTACGCGAAGTCCAGCGGCACGGAGCCTGCCGGAAGCTCAATGACTTCCCCGGACGGCGTAAACACAAACACCAGGTCCGAGAAGAAGTCCATTTTGAGCGATTCCACGAATTCGGAAGCATCCTTGGCTTCATGTTGAAGCTCCAGGATTTCGTTAAAGAACGTAATTTTGTTCTCGAGACCGCTCGTCCCTGCGCCTTCCTTGTAGGCCCAGTGCGCGGCAATCCCGTATTCTGCCGTCCGGTGCATTTCCCATGTGCGGATTTGAACCTCTGTAGGTTCCCCGTTAGGCCCAACGACCGTCGTATGCAACGACTGGTACATGTTCGCCTTCGGCATGGCGATATAGTCTTTAAACCGCCCCGGCATCGGCTTCCATAACGTATGGATGATCCCCAGGGTCGCGTAACAGTCCTTGATATTGTCCACGATGATACGGATGGCCAGCAGATCGTAAATTTCGTTGAACTGCTTGTTTTTCATCGTCATTTTCTTATACACGCTGTAAATATGCTTGGGTCGCCCCGACAAATCCGCTTGGATGCCCATTTCGTCCAGCTTCTCGGCGATACGGGCGATCACGTTCTTGATGTATTCCTCGCGCTCCGCCCGTTTCTTGCGCATCAAGTTGGCGATCCGGTAATATTGCTGCGGGTTCAAGTACCGCAGGGCAATATCCTCCATTTCCCATTTGATGGCGGAGATCCCGAGCCGGTTCGCGATAGGGCAGAAGATTTCCAGCGTTTCATATGCAATCCGGCGCTGACTCTCCTCGGACTGGTATTTCAAAGTCCGCATGTTATGCAGCCGGTCCGCCAATTTGATGACGATGACGCGGATGTCTTGTGCCATCGCAATGAACATTTTACGGTAGTTCTCGTTCTGCTGCTCTTCTTTGGATTGGAATTTGATCCGCTCCAGCTTGGTTAAGCCGTCAACGAGCAATGCACAATCACTGCCGAAATGCTCCTGTATCTCCTTTAAGGACACTGTCGTGTCTTCCACCACATCATGAAGCAAGGCCGCAATGACCGACAGCGCATCCATTTGCATGTTCACTACAATATCCGCTACGGCCAAAGGATGTAGGATATAAGGTTCTCCGGATTTGCGAACCTGTCCGTGATGGGCTTGATCCGCAAACTCGTACGCTTCCCGAATCCGCCTCAGATCCGGTTCCTTTATATAGGCAGACGCCTTTTCGAGTAATTGCTCTATGCCCATTGAGATCCTGTTGATTCCTTTCTATATGAAAATATACTGAAAAAACGCATACAAGAGCATAATTCGCCTCATTTTGATTTCCTATAATTATGCCTCTTGCGTTCCCTCACGTCAACTCCAGGTATTGTCTTCGCTGCACGGACAGCATCCCGGCAAGATCTGCCTGCCTTCGGGAGGGTAGACCGACCAGCCGATGAAGGGATTACCTGGGAAAGAAAAACAAAAGTCAAGTATTTTTATGTTGAAAATTGTCGCCAATGTCATTATCCTATTAAGGATAGTTATCTTATGAACGTATCTATAGAGGAGTGAACTCGTTGCAACGTGAAATTCAAGTGAATGAGAAAGTCCCGTTCGGACCGGGCGTGCTGTTAAGCCTGCAGCACTTATTTGCCATGTTCGGAAGCACGGTGCTGGTGCCTAACCTGTTTGGCGTCGACCCCGGCATGATCCTGCTGATGAACGGCATCGGTACCCTGTTGTACATCCTCATCTGCAAAGGGAAAATCCCTGCTTATCTGGGTTCCAGCTTTGCCTTCATCGCACCGGTTCAGGCGGTTCTCCAGACTCATCCGGGGAACGGCTACGCTTTGGCTCTCGGCGCGTTTATCGTCACCGGCGCGATCTTCGTTCTGATTGCGCTGCTGATTAAATACGCCGGCACGAAGTGGATCGATGTCGTATTCCCACCAGCCGCTATGGGGGCTATCGTTGCCCTGATCGGCCTGGAGCTGATTCCCGTCGCAGCCGGCATGGCCGGATGGATCACCGATGGCTCGGAGGGCTGGACGCCAGATGGAACGTCCATCACGCTGTCGCTCGTGACGTTAGTCGTTACGGTACTTGGCGCTGTCTTGTTCCGCGGCTTTCCGAAGATTATTCACATCTTGATCGGGATCGTCGTTGGTTATGTTCTAGCTTTATTCATGGGTGTGGTCGACACCTCAGCGATCGAACAAGCGAAGTGGATCACCCTGCCGACGGTCACAACCCCGCAATGGGATACCTCCGTCATCATCTCGATCGTGCCGGTCGCGCTGGTCGTCATCGTGGAGCATATCGGCCACCTGCTGGTGACGAGCAACATTGTGGGCAAGGACTTGTCCAAGGACCCGGGCTTGCACCGGTCGCTGATGGGGAACGGGATCTCCACGATTCTTTCCGGTTTTGTAGGCTCCACGCCGAACACGACCTATGGGGAGAACATTGGTGTCATGGCATTAACCCGCGTGTTTTCTGTGTACGTGATCGGGGGTGCGGCGATCTTTGCCATCCTGCTCTCCTTCTCCGGGAAGTTCTCGGCAATCATCGCTAATATTCCGGATCCGGTTATGGGCGGCGTATCCTTGCTGCTGTTTGGCGTTATCGCCGCCTCGGGCTTGCGGATCTTCGTGGAGCAGAAGGTGGATTTCTCCAAGCCTACCAACATGCTGCTGACCACCGTTGTTCTGGTCATCGGCCTGAGCGGCACCCAACTGACCATGGGTAACGTCGTGCTGAAGGGTATGGCCTTGGCAACGATCGTTGGCATTGTGCTTAGCCTGTTCTTCAAGCTCATTCAAGTGCTGAAGTTAAGCAACGATAACGAAGAAGCGGCCCATTAAGCTCACTCTTCTATACAAATTAGGGGCTGTTGCCATGTGATACGTGGCAGCAGCCCCTTTTGTATGGGATCTATTTTTATTCGTATTGCACGAGTGAAAAGATTTCAATTCCCGGCAGCTTCTTGCGGCCTTCCAGCTCACTTAACTCAATCAGGAAGGCAGTACCAACGACGTTCCCTCCTAGTTGACGAACCAGATCCACAGAGGTTGAGATCGTTCCCCCAGTCGCTAGCAAGTCATCCGCAATCAGCACGTTTTGCCCCGGCTTTACCGCATCGCTGTGCATCGCTAACCGGTCTTTGCCGTATTCCAGGTCGTATTCCACCTCAATCGTTTTGTAAGGCAGCTTCCCACTCTTGCGGATCGGTACGAACCCGACGCCAAGCGCGTAAGCCAGCGGCGCACCCACAACGAAACCGCGGGCTTCAGGGCCGGCAATCAAATCGATCTTCAAATGAGATACCCGCTGCTTCAGTTCGTCGATCGCCTTGCGGTACATGTTACCGTCATTGAGCAACGTCGTAATATCCTTGAAGCTAATGCCCGGTTGAGGGAAATCAGGAATCACCCGGATGTACTCTTTAAAATCCAAACCAATCTCCTCCTAGTTCAAATGCATGCAAATCATTTCTAAATTTCAGAACAAAACATTTATGAGGCTCCCTGAATATGGGTTAGCATCCATTCCGTAATTTCCGGCACCCGGCCGTACTGCAGCATCTGTTCGATTTCAGCCAGCAGTCCCAGCTCCCGGTAACGGCTTGACGTTTCCAAGGCCTGCTTGGAAGGAGACGGATGGATCCGAATCATCCCGGATGCCCGAATAATAAATCCCAGCTCCTCGAATACCCCAAGCGCCATCTCAACCATCCGCTTTGACCAACCGGTACGCTTCACAAGCGCCGCCAACAGCTCTTCCTCAGGAAGCCCTTGGCCGGCTCCCCGATAGATCAAGCTGTACACGAGCTTGAAATGATCGCGAGAAGGCGGCTCGATGCGCTCTTGGGGCGCACGCAGCGAATGCAGCATATAGATGCGCTCCAGACCGGTAAAAGCGGATACCATCCCAGTCCAGCTCTCCGGTGCATCCGGAAGCTCCAGGACGAACAATGTCGACGCAGCGTGAATCCCAGCGGTTTGCGCGAGCTCGTTCCCAGGACGCACGCCAACGTTCTTATCATATACCCAAATCGGGGTCTCCTTCAAATCAAGGGTATGGAAAAATGCGGAACCTTCATTTACGATGACAGCCGACGCTCCCGAACCGCAGGCGGGCAGCTTATCCAGCTTCCCTCGAAGCTCTTCGAGCAGCTGCGATGGATTCCGGGAGCCGCGGTAATCAAACACCTGCAGATGAGACACCGCTAAATCCTGGATCATGAGCTGCGGCTTGCGCGAGCCGTTCCACTCGTTGACACTGGCTTCCGCAACGATATCGATCCGAGCTTCTTCCGACAGCAACGGGGCCAATTCACCTTTGCCAAACGCGACGGCTTCTACGGTTTTACCGTTTTGGCCAAGAATCAGCTTCAAGTGCTTGCCGTCTTTGCCCATCTGGCGGCATTCCAGCAGCTTTAGGCCACGAAGAAGCAGCCTGGGACAGGTGTTTGCCATGCCAAATGGAGCCAGTTGCTGGAGTTGTTCGATTGCTTGCAGCGTAATGTCTTTTAAAGAGCAAGTCAAATCGGTCTCCAGGACCGGCACGAAATGCTCCGGCGTGAGCCGCCCGGCGGCAAAAGCATTCAGCCTTCGGCCAAATTCCTCCAATCGCTCCCGGCTTAGGGACATCCCTGCAGCGGATGGATGTCCGCCAAAGTGGTCCAGCAGGTCGGCGCAATCGGTTAAGGCTTCATAGATGTCAAAGCCGGGAATTGAGCGGGCGGAGCCTTTGCACTCCCCGGTCTCGGGATGAATTCCCAACACGATGGTCGGGCGATAATACCGTTCCAGCAATTTGGAGGCGACGATCCCGACAACGCCGGCATTCCAGCCTTCGCCGGCCACCACAATCACGTCGGGCAGCCCTTCCGACTGCTCTTGGCTTTCCAGCTGCTGAAGCGCTTCTTGCACCATATCCTCGACAATTATTTGGCGCTCCTTGTTCAGCACATCCAGCTCCTCGGCGATCGCCTCGGCTTCTTCCATGTTCTCCGCCGTCAATAAGGCGACGGCGCGGTTGGCGTGGCTCATGCGGCCGCTGGCATTAATCCGCGGTGCCAACCCGAAGGCGACGGCTGTCGAAGTAACTTCCCCGCTGGACCAGCCGGAGGTTCCGAGCAATGCCGTCATGCCCGGAAATGCCGAGCGCTCCATCGATGCCAGACCGGACTTGACGATCATCCGGTTCTCTCCGGTCAGTGGCATCAGGTCAGCAATCGTCCCCAGCGCGGCCAGCTCGGTCCAAGCAATGGGGGTGTCCTCCCCCAGGAGCGCTTGGGCCAGCTTGTACGCCACCCCCACCCCGGCCAGTCCTTTAAACGGATACGTGCAGTATGGCAGCTTGGGGTTAATCAAAGCGTACGCTTCCGGTAAAACCGCCGGCGGTTCGTGGTGGTCAGTGACGATCACGTCCATGCCCACCGCATTGGCGTAGGCCACCTGCTCAACGGCGCTGATCCCCGTATCTACCGTCACGATCAGCGTAAAGCCTTTCTTGTGATAATGCTCCAGCACCGGAATATGTAGCCCATATCCCTCTTTCGTTCGATGCGGGATGTAGTAGTCATATGTAGCACCGAGATGCCTCATCAGGTAGATCATTAAAGTCGTCGATGACACCCCATCGGCGTCATAATCCCCGTATATCAAAATCCGCTCCCCATTTTCCACCGCACGGCGGATGCGCGGTACGGCTTCTTTCATGCCGCTGAGCAGCATGGGATCGTGTTGATCGGCAAGGCTTCCTCTTAAGAAGAGCTCCGCCTTCTCAGGGCTTTCCATCTCCCGCGTCACCAGCAAAGACGCCAGCAAAGGGGAAATATTCAGCTGGCCGGCCAGCCGTCTGGCAGCCTCTTCGTCATAGGGAAGCTGTGTCCAGCGATATTTGGCATGAAGCAAAAAACGTCACCTTCTTTCTTCCTGTCGGTTCTATCCCGGGGCCAGCTTACTGCAGCAAGTTCGGCAAATCACTATCAGCATCGGTATTGCTCTTATAAGGATACCCCGCCTCGTAAGGCCCGACTTGAATCCGAACGTCAGTGACATGGGAAAAGCGGTTGAGCAGCAGCATTTTGGCCCGATTGGCGATATCGTTGGCTTCCATAACGGTAAGCTTAGGATTTACGCTAATCTTGGCGGTCACGGTCACATAATGTCCGTTCTCCTGCGCTTTCAAATCATCTACTGTAATCACGCCATGCACCCGCTGTACCGTCTCGATGAAGGTAGCAGCATCCTCTTCGCGTACCTCCGTCCGAACCGGTCCGTAGATGGAGCGTCTCACCAGCCGATAGACTTGGATCATCACATGTAAGGCGACAAGGATCGCGGCAACCGGATCAAGATACGCCAGAACGGGCACATCCCAGGCTTGCCCTCCCATCGCCCCAAACACACCCGCGAGAACAACTACAGATGAGAACAACGAATGACGGTGCTTCTCGACGATCAGCTGCAACTCCTGATCCGACTTCCTGCGGGAAATACGCAACTTGATTTGAAACAACGTTTCCCGCAAAGCCATCGATAGGAGCACGGCTGCCAAAACGAAAGTCTCCGGTGGAGTGGTGTCGCCCTCAACCATGTCAGTGATGGACGCAATCCACAGTTGAACGGTGCCCATCAACAAAAAAACGGAGAAGAAAATCGCCGGCAGCGGCTCAGGCGTCGCTTTGCTTGCGGACGAACCGGCCAGCCGCAAACGCCTTTTTCCCGGTACAGACAGTCTCGCGGCGACGCCAACCGCAACATCGTACGCAGAATATAATGCCCCGGCCAGCAATGCCAGACTGTCGTACAGCAGACCAACCGTCCCCAAAAACACGGCCAGGACAAGATCCCCAACGATCCCGGGCCATGCTGTCGGTGCCGGAATAACAGCTTGTTCTCGTGTCATAATCCCCCTCCTGATGCACGTAAAAGCGGACAAGTTACGAAAGCCGCGTCAGAAGACGCGGCTCTAGCTTTAATTCAGCGAATGAATGGGTGCTTCAATCAGACATTTCGGCCGTTCAGGAAGCTTTAGCCGGTTTATGCTTTTGCTTACTCTTGAGCAGGAACCAGAGCGGGCTTGCGATAAAGATAGACGAATACGCCCCAAACAACAGGCCGATTACCATCGCAAGCGAGAACATCCGGATCGACTCTCCGCCTAGAATGAGGAGGAAGAAGGCCGCCACGAACACCGTCAACGCGGTATACAAGGAACGCATAATCGTTTGCGATACGCTCACGTTCACCAGATTGATCAGGTCCTGACGAGTTTTCGTTTTGGCAAATCGCAGATTTTCGCGAATCCGGTCAAAGATAACGATCGTATCGTTAATCGAATAGCCGATAATCGTAAGTACAGCGACGATAAAGGTCAAGTCAACCTCGAGCCGGAAGATCGAGAAGACGGAAATGACCATAAAAGCGTCATGCAGCAGCGCGATGATCGCAGCCACAGCAAACCGCCATTCAAACCGGATGCCAACGTAAATAATAATCCCGATACAGGAGATCAACACGGCATAAATTGCATTGCGCGCCAGTTCTTTCGCCATTTCCGGGTCAACCGTATTCACTTCAAACGAAGCTTTATCGTCTAATTTGGCAATTTCCGCTTTCAGCTTCGCGTCATTCTCTTCACTTAATACTTGCGTAAATCGGATATTCATCCGGTCTTGTCCAGGACTGATGCTCGCTTCATTCTCCTCGATCCCCATATTTTTCAAGATCGGGCGGACTTGATCGGCCGTCAGCGGCTTGGACAGGGAAATATCCACATTAGACCCTGCTTTGAAATCTACGCTATAGTTCAAACCGAAGAACGCCAAGCAAATGATGCCGGCAATCGTCAAGACGATTGAAAGGGTGTAGAAGTATTTACTCAGATGTATATAATCCAGGTTCTTCTTAAAGCTCACGAATGTCACGCTCCTTCACACCGAAATACTTCGGTTTCAACAGCTTGCCGGCTTTGAGCAGCAGGTTCAGCAGGAAACGGGCGAGATAGATATTCGTGGCGATACTAAGTACGATTTCCACGATGAGCACCAAGGCAAAGCCTTTAACGGCCCCCGTACCATACGCATACATCACGGCCGCAACGATAATCGTCGTGATCTGCGAATCAAGCACTGTACGGAGAGAATGCTTGTCCCCTGCTTTGACCGCAGACATGATACTCTTGCCGGCCCGTATTTCCTCATGAATCCGTTCATTGGTAATAATGTTGGCGTCCACCGCCATCCCAATCCCGAGAATGATAGCCGCAATCCCTGGAAGAGTTAACGTAAAGTCTGCCCAGACGAACACGAGAATGAGCAGCCAGGTATGCACAATCAGGGTAAACGAGGCAATTAGCCCAGGCACCCGGTACATCCCGACCATGAACAGCAGAATGAAAAGAGAGCCAATCAGGCCGGCTTCAATCGTCTGATCCAGTGACTGCTTACCGAGCGTCGCGCCGACGCTTTGAGAATATTTCTCCGTCAGCTTCAACGGGAGGGCACCAAGATTGATCTTGTCGCGCAGCTCTTTCGCCTTCTCCAAGTCGCCGCCCACACTGATTTGTGCGGACCCGTCGGTCAAAACGGCTTGAACGATCGGAGCGGAGACCAGCTCATCGTTCATATAAATCGCCAGGGGTTGTCCCAGCAAACGTTTGGTGACTTCAGCGAACTTTTCTTTGTTTTTCACTTTAATGCTGACAACCGGTTCATTCATCTGTGTGAATTCCAGTTTGGCACCATTTTCCGCGAAATCGGTTCCGATCATTTCGATCTTGTTGTATTCGTCCGCGTTCTTCTCCGTGCCGTCCTTACTGCGGAACGTCAGCGAAGCCGGCTCCTTCATCGTCTTGCGCACTGTTTCTTCATCGGTAACGCCGGCCACCTTCAAGCGGATCCGGTTCGTGCCTTCCGTCGTGACTTCCGGCTCGCTGGTTCCCAGCTTGTTCGCCCGGTCCTCCAGGCTCTTGGCCGTTTGGATTAAGGATTCCTTCGTGACCTGACCTCCGCCTTCCAACGGACTGGCTTCATATAGAATCTCAAAGCCGCCTTTCAGATCAAGGCCGAGACGTACGTTCTTTAATAGGTCGGGGGTTGTCCAAGCCATGATGCCAAACGAGACAACCACGACGGTTATGAATGTGATAATTCTTTTCATCCCGTACTTCTTTCCCCTTTCAAATTCTCAATATTCCTATTATAGCGATGGCCGAAAAACCAGTCAATTTATCTAAAATTGTCAATTCGATTAACGACCGGCACGAAAAAAAGATCCCATTTAATCCAAACGGGATCCCCGAAAGGCGGACATCGTCATATAGTTCATAAACTGGGTGACTTTCAAAGAAAGAATGTCATTCACCAATTGGTACAAGGGAGGGATTCCCCCCTTCTCGTATTTATGGCTGATACATTCCCAAATGTCAGGTCCGGTCACATGCTCGTACCCGATCAGCCGGAACTCCTCGGCCTTACTGCGACACAAGCTTTCGATTGCCTCATTTAGTTGTTGGTCCGTCATTTGTTCTTCAGCCATACTTCAAGCCTCCTTCGAAAACCCGTCTTATTACATTCTACCCTAAATCTCCGAATCCTGCTTACAAGAGTTGTTTGGTTTTCGAATCTTGTGAAAAAGACAAGTCATGAACCGGGACAGGTCTGTCATATCCATGAAGTGAGAGGTTGTACGCCTCGCTTACGAGTTTATAAGGCAGCTGATTTCTATAAGCATCGCGTATGTAGGAAGTTACCAAAGTGCTGCCGGGGGAGTGGAGTTTCGATTGAATAAGCAAACCTTTATCCAAGGTACGATGATCCTGCTTGTGGCTGGGATCGTAAACCGCCTCCTGGGCTTCATTCCGCGCATCATGCTGCCCCGCGTGATCGGGGCCGAAGGCGTAGGGCTGTATCAGCTCGGTTATCCCTTTTTTCTCGTGCTCGTAACGATTATTACCGGCGGCATTCCGCTCGCTGTAGCCAAGCTGGTGGCCGAAGCAGAATCCTCGGGTCAGCCCGGGCGCTCGGTGTCGATTTTACGGACAAGCTTAGTATTTACGACGGCAGCCGGCTTTCTGTTTACGTTTCTCTGCTTGTTTGGCGCGCCATGGGTGACCCGTTACATTCTGACCGATGCCCGGGTTTATCACACTTTTATCGCAATGAGCCCGATGATCATCATCGTCTCAGTCTCTTCGGTCTTCCGCGGATATTTCCAAGGGAAGCAGGATATGATTCCCTCGGCGGTGTCGTCCATCATGGAAACGGTGGCCCGAATTATCGGCGTCCTCTGGTTCTCGTATCTCATGCTCCCGATGGGCATCGCCTATGCGGCTGCAGGAGCCATGCTTGGTGTTGTTGCCGGCGAGATCGTAGGCATGGGGGTCCTGCTCTGGCAGTATCACCGCCTGAAGCGGAGGGAGCGGCTGGGAGGCTCTACACCCGGCAATCTAGCAGTGAGCCCTGCCAATGCTGTGAACCCGAATGAGGAAACATCCGCCTCCTCCGCCTATCCGTTCCACGCCAACCTGCGCCGAATTCTGCGCATCGCCATTCCGGTTACCGGCAGCCGTCTGGTCGGCTCGCTCTCCTACCTGCTGGAGTCGATTACAACCGCGCGGAGCTTGGCGATCGCCGGCGTAGGAGTTGGCGTTGCGACCTCCCAATACGGGGCGCTGCAAGGGATGATCATCCCGCTGTTGCTGCTGCCGGGAGCGTTAACTTCGTCGCTCGCCGTCTCGCTTGTCCCTTCGCTGGCTGAAGCGCAGGCACGCGGCGACACCAGAACGATCCACCTGCGTCTCCATCAATCCTTGCGGCTTGCGCTGGTCACCGGCGCTCCGTTCGCCGCGATCATGTTCGTGTTGGCTGACCCGATCTGCCGGCTTGTGTACAACGATGGCATGATCGGAGGCATGCTCAAAATCATGGCCCCCTTCGCCCTTCTGCTGTATATCCAAACGCCGCTGCAGGCCACGCTGCAAGCGTTGGATAAGCCGGGCCGCGCACTCATTAACACACTGGTTGGGGCCATCATCAAAATCACCTTAATCTTCTATCTGGCCTCGAACCCGGCACTAGGCATCTACGGGGCAATTATCGCGATTATTATCAACTTTATCATCGTGACCGTCATGCATGCTGTCGGTGTGTCCAAATCACTGCGTTATCGTATGCCTTACCTGGATATCCTCAAGGTTGGAGCGGCGATGATCATCATGGCCGCCGCCGCGGACTATTTATATAAGAACCTCGTCCTGAGCTCTCAAATGGGCTGGCAGTTCTTGATGGCGGCCTCCCTGTCCGGATTGCTGTATTTAGCTCTAGCCGGAATCATGGGATTGTTTGATCTCCATGACCTTAAGCGGCTGCCTGTCCTAGGCAAATGGTTTCGGAAATAACGAAGGTTATTGTTTTGCGTCCATCTCATTGATATACAGCTTTCCATTATGATCGATACTGCAAAAGAACACCTGCTTGAAATCCGTTAAGCCTTTCATTTGAATCTGATTTTTCAGCCAAAAGCGGGTTTTTCCGATTTTGCGCAAGTTCTCGTCGTTTACCTTGCCATCCATAATGAGCGGCAGCGGGAGTGCTTCATATTTGATTTTTGCCGAGAGGTTGGCATCCTTCTTTTGGGAAGGCTGCTCTCCCCCTTCGGATTTGTCTTTGGGAATCACACTAAGCTGCCCGCTCGTTTCCAACACGGCAAACTCGACGTCGGCAACGCTGTCGATCTGCTGCGAGCGCAGCTGCATCATTAAATCATCTAAGTTGTATCGCTGGCGTTTCATTTCTTCCCGGTTAATTTTCCCGTTTCGGATAATGACGCTGGGCTCGCCATCAAACCACAGCCTTATTTTACGGAAGCGAAGCGACAGCATGGCGATGGCGATTTGAATCAGCAGCAGGGTCAACATCGGTATGACTCCGTCATAAATCGGCCGATTGATATCTTCCAGGGCAAAAACGGCGATCTCTGCGATCATGATCGAGATGACCAGGTCGAAGATCGACAGCTCGCCGATTTCTCTTTTTCCCATAATCCGCATGACTCCGAATACCAAGAAATACATCAGGACGGTTCGGAAAACATGGTTTGCCACATGCTCGACCACGCCAATCCCTCCTCTGGTTACAAGTTCGCACAAAACATGGTATTGGTATTCTGACCGCCGCCTTCCCGTTCCATGCGAAAGATCACAGGTTAAAATCCGGGAGGCTTACATGAATCTTCCTAACTCAATTGGGCCAAGTAGGTCTATCCGAGTTAGCTTGACCATAAAATGTGGTAAAACGTCTGTCGAAGACATGGAAAACAGGAGGCTGACCACGATGCATTTGATCCGCCGAATTTTCGGGATGCGTATGTCCCAGCCCACCGTTGCAGGGTTGTGGTATGGATTTTTATGGATGATGATCGGCGCATTGATTCTATCTTTATTGTTGCAAGGCGAAATGGTTGAAGAGTTTGAACTGTCGATGTACACGTATCTGGTGCATGCTGTTGCCGTCTTGTTCGGGGGGATCGTCTCCGGCAAACGTGCCAAACAGAAGGGATGGTATCAAGGCGCTCTGACCGGTGCACTGTACGTGCTCATCTTGCTGCTGATCAGCTTCTTGGCTCTAGATACGTCATTGGGGCTCCGGGAATGGGGATATATCCTGCCGGGGTTTGTCATCGGTGCGATCGGCGGCATGATTGGCGTAAATCTTGGCCGCAAATAACTTAAGGTTTTACGGCGGCCTCCATTCATGGTAAGTTAGACTTAGTCCAATCGACATCATCATGAGGAGGTCGTTCTCGCACGATGGATCATTCCATGTCCGGCATCTCGTGGCTGACCGGGATTTCCGTCATCATCATGGTCTGGGTGAACACGCTCCGCTCGCCATGGCATGCCGTTACTTCCCTATTGCAGCAACTGATCAAATCAAAACATTTGCTTTGGCTTTTACTTCTGATGGTTGGCGTGTTGCTGATAAATAAGTTTGAACTGATCCTAGAAGATCATCTTCCTTTTCATACCGATTTCACACCGTGGGTATTTGGAATTGAGGGACATTTCGTTTCAACGTTTCAAAGCTTGTTTCACTCAACGACTGTAACGGTAATAACAGCTTTCTTCTATCTAGTCATCTTGCAGGCGTTAATTCTTGCATCGCTGGGAATCTATGCGTCCGATGATCGTCTGCCGTTTCTTTATGCGACCTGTTGCACTGTGATCCTCAATTATCTGGCAGCGGTCCCCTTTTATTTGCTGTTCCCGGTGAACGAGGTATGGTCGTATCCGCCGTCAGGGGCTATCTTTTATATGCTAGAGGTTTTTCCAAATTTCGAACAGGTTTACCGCCCCTTGTCCGGTCTGAATAACTGCTTTCCTAGCCTCCACACTTCGGTCTCCGTATCGATGGCTATTTTGGCGATCCGTTCAGGGAACCGGCGCTGGGGTTGGTTTGCTTCAGCTTGTTCATTGATTATAGTGTTTTCAATCTTTTATATGGGGATTCACTGGTTGACGGACATGCTTGGAGGGCTGGTACTGGCTGCTTTGGCCTCCACCATCGGCCTTGCCTGGGGCAACCGCTTGGCGAACTCCGCGCGATCCGGAAACCTTAAGCCGCATCAGACCATAAGAAAAACGTCTATCGACGTACATTCAAAGTAGACAGACCGCGTTTAGCGGAAGTTTTTCTTGCGATATCAGGATGCCAATGCCCCGAAGTTTATACTTTCTGATATCTTAAAAAAGAGCCTGTAGCATACAGGCTCTTCCTATTTGTGTTTGTCTGTAACGCGATTAACCTTCCGACTCTTTAATGGTGTGACTGATCGCGCTGCGGTCAAACGTCAGCTTTGTCACGTCATTCACGCGAAGCACTACCGTATCGTCGGTCAGCTCCATAATCGTTCCATGCAATCCGCCAATCGTCACGATCTTATCGCCTTTCTTCAAAGCGCTCAACATCGAATTACGTTGCTGCTGCTTCTTCTTCTGCGGACGAATCAATAAAAAGTAGAAAACGGCGATCATGATAACAAATGGAATGATCATGGAGATAAGCGAGTTGGCGCCAGTTGTTTGTTGCGCGGCATACTGAAAGAACATGTCATTTCCCCCTTTCCAAAATCGAACTAACGCTTTTTCTTAAAATCCTTTGTCATTGCCAAACAGACCGTACTGCTCAAAAAATTCATCCCGGAAACTCAACAACCGATCTTCCATAATCGCCTGACGAACTTTACCCATCAGATTGATGAGGAAATGCAAATTATGGTATGTAGTTAATCGCAGCCCAAACGTCTCGTCGGCTTTGATCAAGTGGCGGAGATACGCCCTGGAGTAATTTCGGCAGGTATAGCAGTCGCACTCGGGATCCAGCGGTCCGAAATCGTTGGCATACTGAGCGTTGCGTACGACTAAACGGCCTTGGCTGGTCATCGTCGTACCGTTGCGCGCGATCCGAGTCGGCAACACGCAATCGAACATGTCGATGCCGCGAATCGCTCCTTCAATTAAGGCATCCGGAGATCCGACTCCCATCAAATAACGGGGCTTGTCTGCCGGCAGCAGCGGAACGGTATATTCCAGCACCTCGTACATGAGCGGCTTAGGCTCGCCTACACTCAGTCCACCAATAGCATACCCCGGAAAATCTAGGGAAGTCAAATCGCGGGCGCTTTGCTTGCGCAGATCCTCGTACATGCCGCCTTGAACGATGGCAAACAGTCCTTGATCGTGCGGACGGGCATGGCTCTGCAAGCAGCGTTCCGCCCAGCGGGTCGTACGCTCCAGGGAATTTTTCACGTATTCATAATCCGCCGGATACGGTGGGCATTCGTCAAACGCCATCATGATGTCCGAGCCGAGCGCATTTTGGATTTCCATTGCCACTTCCGGAGACAGGAATAGTTTATCGCCGTTCAAGTGGGAGCGGAAATGTACGCCTTCCTCCGTGATTTTGCGCATTTCACTCAGCGAGAACACTTGAAACCCGCCGCTGTCCGTCAAAATCGCGCGGTCCCAATTCATAAATTTGTGCAGTCCGCCGGCCTCACGAATAATTTCATGTCCCGGACGCAGGAAGAGATGGTACGTATTGCTTAAGATGATTCGCGCATCCATCTCCTTCAGCTCTTCCGGACTCATCGTTTTTACTGTTGCCTGCGTACCCACCGGCATAAAGATCGGTGTTTCGAACGAGCCGTGCGGCGTATGCACGCGCCCTAACCGGGCTCCGGACTGCTTGCAGGTTTTGATATGTTCATACGTAATTGCTGCTGCCAATCTGATCAACCATCCTCTACTCAAATAAAAATGCGTTTAGTAAATAAACATGGCGTCACCGAAGCTGAAGAACCGGTACTTCAAGTTGATCGCTTCCTGGTAAGCCTGGAGGATCCGCTCGCGTCCCGCCAGCGCGCTGACCAGCATCACCAGCGTTGATTTCGGGAGATGGAAGTTCGTAAGCAGCGCATCGACCAGTCCAAACTGGTAGCCGGGATAAATAAAGATCCCTGTCCAGCCGCTGCTCTTGACGATGGGGCCGCCCTCACATTGCTTAGCCACCGTCTCCAACGTTCGTGCCGAGGTCGTCCCGACGGCAATGACCCTGCCGCCTCTCGCTTTCGTTTCATTTAAGACGTCAGCTGTTTCCTGCGGCAGCACATAATATTCTTCGTGCATGACGTGATCCTCAACCCGGTCCACCGACATCGGCCGGAACGTGCCCAACCCGACGTGCAGCGTGACGAAAGCGATCGTCACTCCTTTCGCCCGCACTTGCTCCAGCAACTCTTCGGTGAAATGCAAGCCTGCCGTTGGTGCGGCGGCTGAACCCTCATGCTTGGAATACACAGTCTGATAACGTTCGCGGTCATCCAGCTTCTCCTTAATATAAGGAGGCAACGGCATTTGGCCCAAGCGATCTAGGATTTCGTTAAAAATCCCTTCATAAGCGAACCGAAGTACGCGTTCGCCCATATCCCCTTCGGACTCGACGGTGGCTCGCAGCTCGTCCCCAAACACGATCACCGATCCGGTTTTTAATTTCTTACCGGGTTTGACCAAGGCTTCCCAGCGGTCCTCGCCCAAGTTTTTGAGCAACAGCACTTCGGCTTTGGCACCGGTCCCTTCCTTTATCCCAAACAATCGGGCGGGAATGACCCGCGTATCATTCAGCACCAGCGTATCGCCTGGCTGTAAGTAATCCAATATATCGGAAAACTTGTGATGCCGGATTTCCCCGGTCTGTTTATTTAGCGTCAGCAAGCGCGAAGCGGTGCGTTCGGCTAGCGGTGTCTGGGCGATGAGCTCCTCCGGAAGCTCGAAGTCGTATAGATCTACATTCATCGGTATATTCTCATTCCTTAACGATAGACACATTTTGATAGTAGTGTTGCAAGATTTGCCGGTAATCATACCCGGCGTCGGCCAATCCTTTGGCCCCCCATTGGGAAAGTCCCAGACCATGACCGTTTCCGCGTCCCACGAAGACGAATTGGTTCGACGTATCCACCACGCGGGCTGTTCGATCGCCGCTCATCACAACCAGCTTGCCGCTGGCTGTCGTCTTGCCTGATGCCGACTGAATCGTCGTTGCGGACATAGCTGTACCGGTACCAGTCGTTCCTCCTGCACCTTGTACAGTATAACGTCCCGTTTGCACGATATCAAACAAAGTGCTGGGCAAGCCATTCAGAGCAGAGCGATACGTATCCGGATATTTGACGTTCAGCGGCTGTCCATTGGCTTTGACCTGCGTCACGCGTCCGGATGGGCCCCGCTGGCTGACCTCCAGATTCCATATCGAAGATGGGATGTCGGATGTCGTTTTTCCCTTCAGGGACTTCACCAGTTCGTCCGAGGTATAAGGTCCGCGAATCCACGCATAGGAGCTGGATTCAGGCACCTTGACCAACACGATGGCCTGGTCGCCCGGATTCAGCTTCGCCAGGGGATCCACATCCGATTGAATGAGCGGCAGCTTCCGGACCAAGACGTTACTGGTCGTCACCGTCAGCTTCTGCAACCCTGCCGGATTCGTCCCATTGACCACCGTATTATCTTCACGGACGTATCCCGTGATCCCGCTCGACAACAGCACATAATACCACGATTTTAATGAGGCTTGCGCAGATTCGTCCCCGTCGCTGGGAACGCTGGAATAGATCGGATTCACATTCCCCCAAACCTCAACCGAATCCGCCGTCACCCCGCCGCTGTTCGACGCAAAGATGCCTTCTACAATTTGTCCGTTTGACGATACCAGCACTTCTCCTGCCGTAGCATCCACCGCTTGAACGATGCTGGCGACCTCTTTTTCCGTCCCATTGTAGACTTGGCTTAAAGTCGTATCCACCAGGCCGGCTACCTTAAACTTATTGAGCCCTGCATTATACAGCGCATAGCTGCGTGCCGCAACCGCCTGGGCCTTCAACGCCTCCTGCGGCCAAGACGATGGAACTTCACCGGCGACAACAGAATACAGGTATTGCTCTAACGGCAGCTCGTTGACGAGCGCCAGTTGGCCGTTCACTTTACTGATCTCAAAATCTCCGCGGTAGCTGCGCCCCGAACGCTCCACCACCTGGATCGGCGAATTGCCGTTATCCCGAAGCGTCAATTTGGTGCCTTCTCCGCTTAACTCATAATGGTCAACGCCTGCCGGAGCCTCCAAATTTAGCGTCACGTCCCGGTGCAGGAGTAATGCAGGGACATTTTCATTAACTGGCGCTAAGGAAAGATTCGGATGGAGTCCGGCCAGCTCGGCTTGGAGCGCGGACTGCTCGGAGGCACTTAACGCGCCGCCGATCCATACCGCATATTGCCCGGGGCCGGTCATCGCCACTACCGCCTCCGCATGCTGGGCGGACAGCGTTTGGCGAAGATTCTCGGCTTCCGCCTGACTTGCAAACGAACCGGCGGACACGTACAGAGGGCCGCGTGCTTCGGCTTTAGCGCCTTTTAAGGATGCAGACAGCGTTTGGCTGACCCGATCCGCTGCTTTTTGCGCTTCCGCTGCACTGGCGTAAGGGCCTGTATAAACGCGGTAGATTGTGCTTCCCGCTTGATTTACGGCATAAGCCACCGGACGGTCTGACGTGGCTTGCAGCTTCTTGACCGCAGCAGCGACCGTTGCCCAATCCGCAGATTCCAATGCTTTAACCTTATATCCATTGACGCTAAATCTCGTCGTAGCCCCCGCTCCCAGCTGCAGCCAAGTCTCCGGCGCCGAACTGCCCGCCAAGATTACCTCTGCCGCTGCCGCCGTTTTTAAAGTAACAGCTGGAGTTGTCGATTTATAGGTGCTGCCCAAGTCCAGGTACATCGCTACGCGGACGCGAGATGTATCCGAATCGTCAGCCGCTGCCGGCAGCTGAAAAGCCCCAGCTAACAGCAAACCCGCAACAATTCCTTTTCCCCATCGGGCTAACGAAAATGCTCGTCTCGTTCGTGTTGTACGTTTCAAACCTGCTTCTCCCCCTTTATGATGCCTTCGAGCCAAGTTCACAAATGCTAAGGTGTCTCGGGCATCGGCAGACCTAAATGCTGATAGGCTGCCGGCGTGACCACCCGTCCTCGCGGCGTCCTCTGCAGAAATCCGATCTGCAGCAGGTAAGGTTCATACACGTCCTCGATCGTCTGACTCTCTTCACCGATGGTTGCGGCGATGGTATCCAGCCCGACGGGGCCGCCGCGAAAGCTCGTAATCATCGCCCGCAGCATTTTGTGGTCGATCAAATCCAGCCCCATCGGGTCAACCTGCAGCATCTGCAGCGCTTCTTTGGCGATCTCCGTGGTAATCATACCGTCGCCCCGCACCTGCGCATAGTCGCGTACGCGCTTCAGCAAGCGGTTTGCAATCCGCGGCGTCCCCCGCGAACGAAGCGCGATTTCCGTCGCCGCATCCCCAATCATTTCGATGCCAAAAATATCCGCGCCTCGCGACACGATATAGCTAAGTTCGTCGATGTTATAGAACTCGAGGCGGCTGACGACCCCAAAACGGTCTCGTAGCGGCGCCGACAGGAGCCCTGCCCGCGTCGTAGCGCCAACGAGCGTAAAAGGCGGCAAGTCCAGCCGAACCGACCGCGCACTTGGCCCCTTGCCGATCATAATATCCAGCGCAAAATCCTCCATCGCCGGATATAGCACTTCCTCCACCGTCCGATGCAGCCGGTGAATCTCGTCGATAAACAGGACGTCGCCTTCCTGCAGATTGGTCAGCAGCGCAGCCAAATCCCCCGGCCGCTCAATGGCCGGTCCCGAGGTCGTGCGCAAATTCACGCCCAGCTCGTTGGCGATAATGTTAGCCAGCGTCGTCTTGCCGAGTCCTGGCGGTCCATAGAGCAGCACGTGATCCAGCGCTTCTTTGCGCATTTTTGCCGCTTCGATATATATTTTTAAATTTTCCTTGATCTGGTTCTGTCCGATATACTCCGCCAAATAACGCGGCCGCAGGCTTAACTCCACCGCCTGGTCCTCCAGCATTAAATTCGCGGAAATAATCCGGTCCTCCATCATGCGCTACGCTCCCCTTCCTGTCCTCATCCTCAGCCGGCGTACAGCAGCTTGAGCGCCTTCTTCATGACGGAATCTACCGCCTCGTCCGGCCCGACATCGTCCTTCAGGCGATGCCATACCTTGTCCAGCTCTGCTTCGGTATAACCCAGTGCTTTCAGGCCTTCGCGCGCCTCCGGCCATCCCGGATTACCGTCATCCCCCAAGGTCTCGCCAACATCCGCAGGCACCGGATCAAACAACGTACCTCCGACGCCCTCCAGCTTGTCCTTCAGGTCCAAAATCATCCGCTGCGCCGTCTTCTTCCCAATCCCGGGCAGCTTGGTCAAAAAGGAGACATTCTCCTGATGAATCGCCGCCACAACATGGTCCGGGCTCCCGCCGCTCAAGATCCCCAGCGCCACACGCGGGCCGATCCCGGATACCTCAATCAGCTTGCGGAACAGCTTCTGCTCCTCGCGGGTTGGGAATCCAAACAGCAGAATCGCATCTTCACGAACATGGTGATGGGTGTAGATCGTCACCGTTTCCTGTCCTTTGGCTGCAAAAGCGTACGGATTCGGACAAAACACCCGATACCCTACCCCCTGTACATCCAAGACGACGTACTCTGTTTCCAAATGGGCAATCTGGCCCCGCAAAAAATCGATCATGAACGCAATACCTCGTTTATTTTAGAGTTTAAAGTATACGAATGCGCATGGCAGATCGCCACGGATAACGCATCCGCCACGTCGTCGGGCTTCGGAATCGCTTGGAGCTTCAGGAACATGCGCGTCATCTCCTGCACCTGGCGCTTCTCCGCCTTCCCGTAACCTACGATCGCCTGCTTCACCTGCATCGGGGTGTATTCCGCAATCGGAAGCCCCTTCTGTGCCGCAGCGAGCACCAACACGCCCCTCGCTTGACTGACCGACATCGCCGTCGTAACGTTCCGATTAAAAAACAGCTTCTCGAACGCCACCGCATCCGGCTTATATTTGTCAATCAACTGAACCATCGCCTCATAGACATGCATAAGCCGTTCTTCCTCGGGCGTATGGGCCTCGGTTTGGATGCAGCCGTACTGCACCGGCGTGACCCTATTGCCTTGTTTATCGATAAATCCGAACCCGACAATCGCAATGCCAGGGTCAATTCCAAGTATCCGCAAGGCTCATCTCCCCCTATCGTTGCTATAACTCCCCCTTGATCCTCGGATGGAGCCCTGTCCTACATAAAGCGAACATATGTATTCACTTTATTATAGCAAAAGATCGGTCAAGATTGAGGAAAAACTTATTTGCAGGTGAAAAAAGTGTAATTAACGCTGGCAAAATAAAAAGAGGGACGTCCCTCCGTTATCTACGATAACTTCATGAGACACCCTCTTCTGGTTGTTCTATTATTCATTCAGCGAAAATAAGCGAGCAGCGTTTTAAGGCTGTTCCTCCTGCTGCATGACTCTCTCCGACGGTTCAATCGCGAAATCGCTGAAGGTGGACAGTACACTATTGTATTCCTCAACATCCTGAATACGAATCCCTTGCCGCAACTGCTGGATTACTTCTGCCGGCAAAGCGCTCTCCATCATTTCCACGTCGATCTGAAAAAAAGTACGAACTGCCTTTTCCTTCTTCGGCGGACCGTCAAATAACGTTAAGTTGCCATCCTTGTCCAAGCCGATGTATCCTTGCGTTTTGCAGTCTTCGGAAAGACCATCGATTTTCTCTTCGATCCAAACGTCGCCCCCTGCGCCAAGTCTGCCTTTCCATGTAGGGTGATCCTTCATCAACTCAGCGATTTCATTGGGGGTCATAATGCCGAGAACACTGCTTTCTTCACCACAGGTGTATATTTTCGTCAGATGGACGATTCTCGATTTCCCCTCTTCCAGATCCGATAACCATTCGTTATCGGCATCCGGAGCAGCTTCTTGCCACATTCCCAGGGTTTCGATCGCCATCGGTTCACGAGCCATCAACTTCTCCATTTGATCGGATAATCGAAGCCCCATCCAGGCCATAACCGCAATCAGTGCCAAGGCGCTGGCGGTCCATATGGCGCGTCTCCATCTTCTCCATCGTTTTTTCAGATGTTTTTTGATTTGGAAGATATTCACGGTTATCCCCTTCTATCGGACTTTTGTCTCTATTTTGACCGATAGTGGGAGCCTTTATTCAATTCTCGAAAACGGCGGCATCCCATTCTTAAACATTAAAAAAGCAGCCATCCGTTAAGATGACTGCTTCCATGGATCGGGACGACACGATTCGAACATGCGACCCCCTGGTCCCAAACCAGGTGCTCTACCAAGCTGAGCTACGTCCCGTAATCAAGTGTTTTACCGATTCTAAAAAATCGGGCCACTCTTTCTATTATATCGACTTCGACATAGAAGTCAAGCATTAATATTCGATTTTATTCGTTATTATCTATTCCCCTGAAGGTACAAATGATATCAGCTTTGCAGCATTTGAGTATGGTGATATTATCGTGACTCATGATGGCAACGTTCTTTGGAATAAACTGGATTACTCTTTAACCAGCGCCGCATTCAGACGTACCGTCACTTCTTGCGAGTCGATACCTTATAAGCGTTATTCAGGTGCTATATAATAAAGACCATCATCACCCAATTGTAATAAGTAGTCGGTATCAGCTGCTGTAATCAAAACTTCATTCCCATTGTCCCTTATTTCTTTATAATAGATGTGTCCATCGTGATAATATAATACTTCACTTGCTTCATCATATTGAAAATTGTCAGTCAACCTTTCTTTATTAATCAAAGAACTCCAGTCTAGGGTTTGTCCATCCTCGATCTCAATCTTAAATATGTGGATACCTGTTATATTCGTTATTTTATAATCAGTGGCATAAACATAATAAAGGTGTTCGTCCCGCCTTTTTATATCTTCAATCCGCATACTCCCTCGACTGTCGATGATCTCGACCAGATCGTTATAGACCACAATGTGAAAACTCTCCCTACCACTGGAGCCGTAAAACTCCGGATTTTCAATGTACTGAATTACTTTTAAGGAATCAGCTTCAAAAAATGAAAAGAAATTTGATATTTCTTCTATCTCTTTAATAGAAAACTGTGGATTTTCCCTTAATCTATCGGCTAGTGTGTTCATGATCTTTGTTTTCTCTGAATCCTCTACTTCTCCTCTATCCCACCTGTTGAATAATGCTTGAAGATCTTCTTGTCCTCGCTTTGGATCAGAGTTGATATAATAAAGTACGCCTATTAAAATCAGACAACTTACAATAGCAATTAAAATTTTTTTCATTTATTATAAAAAATCCTCTCGCATGTATTTTTTGTAAACAAAACGCTGCTACCGATATCCTAATTAGATATCGGTAGAGCGTCACTGGGAAACTTATAATTATTCTTTATTCATATTCAATCATACCAGCTACTCCACCAGCCTTCAAAGACTTTCAGGAATAAATAGTTTCCGCCACCTATTGTCGGTAATAAAGAATAGTCAATTACATGTGGAGTATACGTATACAATACCCATGCTGGAAAAGTGTCCACCTGTATTTTCCCAGCATAAGTCACACCACCAGATGTTTTTGATACACCGCCATTAACAGTCAAAAACACATCTAGCTTGGAATCATGCAGCCACTTATCATACATCCACGCACTGGCAAGTTCGACCTGCTTATCAAAACCGGTGTACGTGGTAATATCCCCACTATCCGTCGCTCCATAGCCCATAGCGTAATGAAATGCTCTTCTGTTAACGTTAGTATCTGTACTGGTAACTAGACTGCTTTCTTTCTGTAGGGTAACCAGTATCACTCGAGGATTAATACCCGCATTCTTTGCTGCATCACTAATAACCTTTGAAGGTTTTACTGTTCTACCAGTATCATAAGCATTACCACTAGAATTGATAACGTAAATCTTAATGTTATTCCTTAAAACAGAATTTTTACTTGTAAGGAAACTCTGAATTTCACTTTCAGTCATTGCGTCGTCATTGTTGTAAAGAAAATCACTTGAGGATAATAGTGAATTCATCCTTTTGCCGGCAACATAATAATCAACAACTGCAAAAGGAGTAACAGAACTATTCTCGAGACTATTAACAGTGGAACTGTCAACTAGCCCTTGGGAATATTGTTTAGCTATTTCATCTTTCAAAGTTGTTTCTGCATTGCTGAATTTTCCAAGATTTATTTGATACAGCTCTTTCTCCCGAAAGTAAGATGTCTGCAGTTGATTGTTATAAAAAATATTCTCAACAACGTCCATTCTTAGAATAGTCGTATACTGTTTTATACCCTGCTGTGTCAGTAACTTGAATAATTCTATCATTGTCCCATTGAATATCGTAAATTCGTCCGTCAGAATGGATTTCATTTTTAATTCGGCCGCTTTCATCATAAATCATAATGTTCTCATTAATAAGATTGGCCTTATTTTGTTTCAAATTCTTTGGTAGGGAGTCATAAACAGCAGAAATTTCATCTAATGTACTTTTTGAAAGATTCGTTTCCGATGCATAAACACCTGAATTAAGACTAAGAAATAATAAAGATGCCAAAAGACTAAATACAGTTAATGCTTTCATCTTTTTTGAGATCACTGTTTTTCACCTCTTTAAAAGTTTTCATTCCAACTAAAAAACAACACATCTAACCCTACAAGAAAATCTAAATCTATCTTTTTAGACTAAGTCCCTCTTCTCTAAAAGCCTACTCTATCAACTATGTACAAAACATTTTTTTATCTTATAATAGTAACTAGGCTGTTTGCTTTGAACATAGCAAAGAGCGTGCAGAGTTGATTTCCATCGCGCCTCCAAAAGCAATATGGAAATCGACTCTTATTTATTGCAGCAAGATACCAGATATCAGATACCCTTCTGATATTCTTGATACAATCAGTCATTATTGAACATCAATAGCTGCTTCATTTAATCAAACCATTCAATATATAAACACTTCGACTTATACCTTTCTTACGCTCCTTCTAAACATTGCTTGTTTGAAGCGGAAACTCTGCGTTGTCCGCCTGTAAATGCGTACACCTGTATGACGTTGCTTACGGGGAGCAAGCGATCCTCCTCATAGTTAATTAAAAACGTTATTTATCTGCCTTATTGTAAGGTGAGCTGGCAGATTCATTGGATCAAAAACGACTCCAATCCTTTCCTTGACTTTGACGTGCTTTTCTAAATTATCTTCACCGAATATTTTTACTATACCGCTATCTTTTGGATACTACTCCCAGGATTACTTTGAATGTCGTTGATTTGCCTGCCCCGTTATCACCAATAAACAACCCGATTATTGATCCGGCCGGCACATTAAAGCTAACATCTTACAACATCGACGCAAGACAGAAACTGCAAATTAAGATTTGATTTCAATATTTTTTGTCAAACATTATTACATCAATAGAAAATATATCCATTTAAATCAAATAAATCGCAATAATAATTGCTTATGAAATTCATACTACCCATTTATAATTTCTGCTACAATTTCTGGTTCCTGGCTATCTCCGCCAATTACTGAAGAAACCAAATTTCTTTTCATTTGTATATTCAAAAGTAGACGGCTTAACCAAGTAACCGTCAATGCACAATTTCTCGTACGCTTCAGCGCTACTGCCGAACATTAACTCAAGTAAGTTATTGTGCCAGCTATATCAATTTTCACTGGGTGACTTTTGTATCGTTTCCTCCTGAGCTCTTCGATGCCATTTGGTATTGTAATTATTAAACTTAAGATCATCTCACGTTGTAACAAAAAAAGCAGATTTATTAAATCACGATTCGTGATTTAATAAATCTGCTTGTTTGATGCCGGTGAAGGGACTCGAACCCCCACGGTTTCCCTCACGATTTTGAGATTGGCGCTATGGAAGGAGGGAAACACTCGTTCGCCAATCATCGAGATTCCTTATGGGACAAGGGAAGTCGGACATGGATTATTTTCCCACTAACCCAATACGTCGCTTGTTTTCCGACAGGGTTTTGTGCGCTCGCTAAACCCACAGATTGACGCGGTTACAGGCCATCAGGCGCGCCAATCTTTTTACCGCACCAAACTCCCGATCCAAATTTCGGGAGGTTTCACATGCAAATTAACTCTGAATCCACTGTAGCATACGATGCTGTTTCGGCAAAAAAACAATACGCCGAAGCCGTCCGGCTGTTCTTGATGGACTGCCAGTTTCGCAATCTCTCCAAGTTTACCATAGACGGTTACCACGTCTATCTCAAATCGTTGCAACGCGATCTTGAAGATTGGTGCCTTTCCCTGGATAATCTGACCCCTAAAGACCTCTCCGTCCGCATGATTAACAAAATGCTCGAACAGCAATTTAAGCCCAATACGATCAACGGAAAGATTCGCACGCTTCAGCAGTTTTTCAAATTTTTATTCGAGGATGGATTACTGACGACTAACATTGCCGAAGGGTTAAAGCCCCTCAAGAACAAACGGCAAGTCGTTCATACTTTTTCCGAAGAGCAAGTCAAACGAATCCTAGCCTCCCCCGATCAAACTACATTTACCGGATTACGGGACTATGCCATTATGCTTCTTTTCCTTGAAACCGGCATACGCGTCATCGAAATGAGCCGTTTGAAAATCTCAGATGTGAATTTTGAGGAAAATACGGTGCACATTCAAATGGGGAAAGTCCGTAAATTCCGATTGGTACCATTTCAGGCCACATGTGCGGAGATCCTCAAACGATATATCGCAGAACGGGGAGATCAGCCCTTCAACGACCTTTGGGTCACGGTTTTCAATACACCCATGGCGAGAAATTCCTTCATTAAAATGGTGAAGGAGTATTTTCATCGAGCAGGCATTACTGGCGTGGAAGGAGCCTGCCATGTGTTTAGACACACGATGGCAAAATTGTTTTTGATGAATTGCGGCGACATCTTTACTTTGCAATACCTCCTCGGCCACGCCAACCTCGAAATGACTCGCTACTACGTCGAGTTGTTCAGCACCGATATTCATAAACAGCACGAAAAGTACAGCCCGATTGAGAACCTCGCGGACGAAGGCAACTTCAATGAAAGCGAGGTGCAGTAAACATGGAGATGCCGGTAAAACGTCGTAAAAATACACTTACCTCCGCTGCTACGCAGGTAGTTGCCCCAACATCGGCAGCTACACCGAGCAAGCCGCAAATCGGTTTTCCCAAACTGCTGCAATCATTTGTGTTTGAATGCCGGGCCAAAAATTTATCCGATCGAACTATCGAGTTTTATGAAGAAAATATGATCATGATGCAGAAGACTTTCGAAGAACAAAACCAGGACTTTGACGTCCTCGCCATGACCAACCGGGACATCAAGCATCATTATATCGGATATATGCTAGGCAAAGGACTGGCCAGCAATACGGTAAACGGGCGCATCAAAACCTGCAAAGCGTTTTTCAAGTTTTTATATGAGGAAGGCTATATCAAGCACAAACTGGCTGATGAACTACGGCTAATCAAAGCGGAAAAGAAAATGATCCAAACCTTTACCAAAGAGCAATTGCTTGCCTTGCTCAACCAACCCAATCGCCAAACCTTTACGGGATTTCGGGATTATACGATCATGATGGTTATGCTGGAAACGGGGATGCGGATCGGAGAATTGCTGAACTTGAAGGTCGGCGATCTTTTCTTAAAAGAAATGGAGATCCGGATTGTTCGGGGCAAAGGCGGAAAAGCGCGGCGCGTCCCCATTCAAAAAACGTGCATTAAAGTGTTGAAACAATACTTAGCCGAACGCGGTAATGTAGAGACGGACTGGCTCTTCGTGAATGTAGAGGGCACAGCCCTTCGTACACGAACCATACAGGAAAACATTCAGGAGTATGGGAAGTTAGCCGGCATATCGGGCGTTCGGGTATCGCCTCATACATTCAGACATACAATGGCGAAGTTTTACATCCTGAACGGCGGCGACGTTTTTACCCTACAACAGATTCTCGGCCACAGCACACTGGACATGGTCCGCTATTATGTAGAGCTTTTTAGCAAGGATATTCGGGAACAGCATCAGAAATATAGTCCGGTGGAGAATATGAGTCGACTCCGGATCGGTGGATAATATACAATAAGAAAATAAACAAAGGGCTGCATTAGGCGGCCCTTTGCTACTTTTCAAGACAATTTTGAGGAATACCCAAACTGTTCTTTTGAAAATACTGTAACTACTTATTATTTCATCTCAATGTAAACCAGAGTCGAAGTCCTACCTTCTAAAAGGATACAACCCATTTAATTGTTTTTCTTTCTCTTCTAAGTATTGTTCTGCCCAATCAACACCATCGCTGATTGCCTTTTTTATATTTCCTGTAGCATATGTAAAACTCTTGATATTAAGGAAGCTTACCTCGTAATCGCCTTGCATCCAGGTGTCTCCCTTTCCCTCTTCTCTAATCCAAATCCCAACAAAGCGATTTATAGCACAAATATGGGCTTCATCAATATGTCCAGATGGCTCTGATTTTTCAATAACAATAAATCTTGATGCGGCAGCATACGCTAACATTTTTTCCTCATTTGTAAGATGACCGATGTCGGGCTGATCTTTAATTAAATAAGGTGAATATCCTAGTTGTTTTAGTTCATTACAAATTGCGACCAATTTTGCCCATGCTTCTGGTGTATTGTCTTTCCCCAAAACTAGGACCATTGATTTCTTCCAATTATCAAGCCAATCCGAAAAAGATTTATTTTGTTTGGCTTCTTCAACTTTTCCATAAAATTCCTGTAATGCCTGCTCTAAACCATGATCAGACAAAGGTTCTTTTATTCCTAAGTCACCAAATTCTTGATACATCCTTGGGCGAATATATGAAGGTGACTCAAGATATACAAATAATCTATTGAATAACGATCGTTGAGTGAGCATTTCAACAAAAGCACTACATAACTGTTGCTTGGTCATCCCCCTACCAACATAATCTTCTTTTTCTAAATTTAACAAGCGCCCCAATGCATAAATTTCTTCTTCAGAGAATGATCGTTTCAAGAAATCTATTAAGCGTTGTTGATTCACCAGATTGTTTTCAAAATGTGAATTCAAAGAGTTTTCCCTCGTCTCCATTATTATTGAGCTCCAATCTAATGTAAGGATCAGTTGCTAGTTCTTCTGGCATCAAGATAGTTGTAATGATATATTGGAATTCAGGTTCCAAACCTTCATCAGTGAATGATTTTTCTAAGGTATCTTTCACATAAGTAAAAATCCTGTTATAAACAGCTGGATCAATGTCATTTATGTTAGGAGAGTCATGAACAAGTAATCTGGGATGGGGTGTATCAACCTTTAGTGCCAATTTTAATAATGCCAGGTCATAAGCAATCACTGCCAAAGTAATTGCTGCCGCGCCTGTATCTTTGCCCTCACCCAAATTAAGATATCTAATTTCAACTTCGAAATTTTTCGCCCTCTCACTTAGTTGAAATGAACCAATTCGGTTCTCAAAATATAAATAGGAAACAACTTCATGAAAGTACTTCTTCAAATTATCAATATTATCTTCCATTTGTTGTTGAACTCGGTTTCTGTTTGATTTTGCAATCGCAAGTTGATCCTTTGCTAAACCATGTTTCCTTTTGTATTCTTCATGATCTCGAAAATACTCTAAGTCTTGTCTTAATCCAGTTAGTTTCTCATTAAGTTCTTTTTGTTCCTTTTCAATTAGGTCGATTTTCGAAAGTATTTCACTTGCATCTTCTGAAATTTCCAAATTCAATTCATCTATTTTGCTGTCAATTTCAGACATCCTAAGTTGAAGCTCTTCTAATATATGATTTAACTCATTAATAGATTGAACCAAATCTTGTCTTTCGTTGGACAAAATAATTTGCATAGTCTCCAAAGCCTTATTAGAATCCTCTTGATCCTCTGCGCTTCGGGGACATTTAAAGGACGAGTCATTTGTAATAGTTACCAAACAAACAGGGCATTTCTCATACTCATAAGGATCTAATAGTTGGTGTGCATGATGAGCCGTTTCTAAATTTTCTTTTTCCGTTTGAACTTCATTAAGCGTGGCCTGAAAACTGTTAATTCTCATTTTTATTATGTTTTCTTCTTTAGAAAGATTTAATTTCTGCTGAAGAAACTCTTGCTTTTGCGTGATTCGTTCATCATCTCTTTGTTGAAGTAGGACTAATTGTTGTTTGAGGCCAGCTATTTCATCATTTTTTTCTTTGATCTGCTCTAATATTGTTGCTGCTTCCGATCTAATCAATTCTTCAGCTTGATTAACCTTATGATGTACATACTTTTTTATGATATCAAAAGCCTTCTTAGCTTCTTTTTCTGCTGCCTCAGCATCACTTACTTGTTTGTTTGCATCTAAGGTTTCAGAGGTAGTTAATCCAGAAAGAAATTGTTGCAGTTTACGTTTTTCATCAGCTTTAGTATAATAATTCCCCGCTTTATCTATAGTTTCAAAACCACCAACTTGATCCCTGAATAAAATCTGCATAATGTCACGAAACGTTATAAATCTTTCCCCTTCAAAAATGTTTGCTTTAGAAAAAATTGTTTCCTCCAAAAAATTTCTATAATTTTCAATTGGATATCTTTCGCCTGTGAGCTGTATTCCATTTAGTAAATCACTTATGCGCCAATCTTTATACAAAATACAAATATCACCTTTAACAAGATTTCGTTGAACGGTATATTTTTCATCTTTAATTCTAAATTCCATCAATAAATCATGTGATTCGAGTGTTTTTTTTCCAAACGCTTTATCTCGATTTAAAAAGCTGCTTTTCCCCAATCCATAATTTAGCAAATGACAAAAAGTTGTTTTTCCAACACTATTTCGTATTCCCGGTTGGCTATCTTGTCCTTCTCTAGAGGTTTCTTCCATTAAAGTTGCACGAATCACATTTAATCCCGCCCTGAATGTGACATCTGTTTTTCCTCTGGGCGGATTTATTGCGACACGGTTGATGAAGAGAAAGTTCCCCATTGTTCTTCTCCTACTATTCGTGATATTTGCTTATTAAGTAATTCAATGTTCATTCCCATCACCAAGCGACTCGCATAATCAGCTTTGTGTTGAATCCGCATAATGGTTTCGCTGCCTGATGAGATTTCTTTCTTGGAAATTAGTTGAACAAATTCATTTTCAATTTGAATAAGACCTTTTGCAAACAATTCTTTTATACCCCTAATAAAACGTATATCGTATTTTTGGTTAATATACGGTACCAGCATAGCATCTAAATTTCCAAGCTCCCATTCGGGGACTTTATTTAGAAAATCAACTTCTTCTTCCTTGCTTAAAAACTTGGAGAGTACCTTAGAGAAGCGTACAAGGTATAGTGCGCAAGCCAATTGGTTCATGGAGCATTTCGGCATGTAATTTAGTATTATAATTAATATCAATCCATTGACTGAACTACTCTCTTCAATATCATATGTAGCCAACTCTTGCTCAATATTTCGCTTAAAAATAATCTTTCACCTTCATTCATTAAAAATGTAACAATCGTATGTTGTGTCGAAAATAACTCCCGTTATCTGCTCAAGGCATTCATCGTAGTATTCCCGAATTTGAGGCGGCAGTTGCGCATATAAATGTTCAAGTAAACGCTCAAATCTAAAATCTGCTGTATACTGACTCACTGGGTAATTATCGCAAATGCGAAAATATAAAAACATGACCTTTTTTTTAAGATTATTATATTTGCGATATCCTAATTTTTTTGCCAAGCGTTGAAGCACTGAAATCTCTGTTCGACTTCTCATCGCATGTTCTTGCCTATCCTTAGAAAACTTTGCTTTGTTTTCAAGCTTGTCTTTGAACTCAGTCATATCTGCACTGTCAATATCCGCAGTATATTGTTCCAATTCAGCATCATCCATCTGCTCAAGCGCTTGCAGTAACGAAGTAAACACCTTACCGAATTGATTGGCTAGATCTGTATCGATTGGTCGGATCCCTGAGCTTTTATTTCCATTTTGGTGGATCGATACCTCGAACTCCTCAATTAACTTTGAAGTAACCCCTTTTTGTACGGATCGATCTACTATTGCACTTAGAGCTTGAAACGTAGTTGATCGCTGCGGATAAACATCATTGGGATGCTCTTCAAGTACGACACGACAAACTCTCTCAATCTGTTCAGGTGTAGGATTCATTTTATGAATTTTATCAATAATCAATTGTTTTTCCGGCTCGCTTGGACTAAGCATTGCCACAGCTATCACCTACCTATTCTATAAAAATGAGCCGATTGATTTACTTTCTAAGTACTTTGATGTACATTCGACATCTTTTCATATTTTCCCTCTTCAAATCAAATACTTGCCTTATGATATATTTCTACATTTTTTCCATTTCCCCTGCCTAACTCGACAACATAAATAGTACTCGGGGCCTATTTATTGGATTAAACCGAGTCGTGTCCAAAACGTAATAAAACTTGCGGTCTACGTATTACTGCTACTATTCAACCTGTTATTGAATTGTTAGGGTGTTCGATGATACCATAATGGTAAATATTGGTTTGCTTATTGGAGGGATGCAATTTTGGGTATCAAAATTACAGGAATCAGTGCCCCATTTGGAGGTTTATCGTGGGAAATCACTGAAAGTGAACGACAGGGAATTGAAAAGTTATTTTATTTTCTGGAGGCAAAGAGACTTCTTACAAATCCTATTGAAATGGAAATGCCGGAACATTGCGCTACCTCAACGATAGAAATTAAAAATTTTATCGTTGTTTTACTCGGTGACCGTGCATTCTCAGACGCAACTAAGACTATTTTGAGAAGTATGACCGATGCTTGCAACACATTTTCAGATGAACTTAACGCAAAAAAACGGCCTCACATTATCTATAAAAATGATCAAGGAGATTGGGTGGACAGCAACTACTCACAAATTTACAAAAACTTTAGAAGTACTATACGCTTAGGTATCCAAGAATTAGAAATACGCTTTAGACTTAAATTTGAAAAAGCAATTCCCGAGGAGTATTGAAATTTAGTATGAAGGAGAGTTCAACTCCTTCTCCTTCATACTTTAACATTTTAGATTTTCGTTGTCTTTCAGACTTCGTCCACCGGCAGCTCCAGCACATCCACCTTGCCATCCGCCAATCCAAGTTGTGAATGAAAAATATAGACCCGAAAAACGATACCTCAAGTCCCTTTACCCCCATACGCGTATTTTATTTCCTCCGTCCCAAATTCCGCATCGGAGATGCTTTCATATGCTGCAGCTTCTTTTCCGGCTTCCACAGGTTCACATATACTTTGACCATGTCCTGTGTGGTGTGGCCGAGGATTTCTTGCAAGCTGTAAGGATCGCCGCCATTGAGGATATACATTTTGGCAAAGGAATGACGCAATGTATGAGGACTGACTCTGACCCCTTGGATTTTTGCCTGCTCCCCATATTTTTTCAGCGTTTCCTGGAAAGTTCTCCCGCTTAAGCGAGTGCCGTCTACCGTAACAAATAAAGCAGGCTCCGGCAGTTCCCCGCGTATTTTCAAATATTTCAGCAATACTTTGCGCACTTCATCGCAAAACGGGACGTCACGCGGCCGTTTGCTTTTGCCCAATACACCGATCAAATAGCTTTGTTTGAGATCGATTTGAATGAGATCTAATCTAACCACTTCGCCTAAGCGGAGGCCCGTGTCCAACATCAGATAGAGCATGCAATAATCCCGGTATCCGGTAAACATCGTCAGATCCGGTTGTGCCAGTAAAGTAACGACTTGTTCTTCCGTAAATGAATAGATGATCGGCTTTTGTCCGCTTCGGACTTTTAACAAGTCGGCCGGGTTTTGCTGAATCCACCCTTCCTGGTGTAAATAAGCAAAAAATCGCTTGATCGTCTTGATTCGATTGTTAATCGTATTCAACGCATAATTTTTCACATCCACCATATACGCCACGAAATGGTTTCGAAGGAAATCAACCGTCAATCCCTCCACCTGTGGTTCGATTCCTTGCTCTACCATGATTTTGCGATAGCTGTCCAAGTTTTCCTGTTCAAATTCCACTGTCCGCTCCGCTTCCGTTTCCGTACGCTTAGCCGCGATGAAAAGTTCAACCGCCTCATCCCACGACAATGTGGTTTCTGTCCCTTTTTCGAATTTCATCTCCGTTATCGCATTTCGGCGTCGTTTCGGCTTGGCAAACGGACTTTTACTTTGCAACATGGGAACGACGTTACTGCTCATCCGGCTCACCCCACTATTTCTTTTAAATTGGAGAACTCTTTTTTTGTACATCCACGACCTTAAAAGCCTCTTCGTTTCTACATATCCCGTAATTCTCTTTGAGAAGCCGCACCGCCCGTTGCCGCGCCATCTGTTCTGCCGAGAATACACCATCCGAATAGATTGAAATTTTAAGACGATATCCTTTGGTTTCCAATAAACATTCATATTGTTGATTCATTCTGCACCTCACCCCAACGTTTACTTCCCGTTCTTAATTTATTTGTACGGCAAGACAAACAATGATCGTGACCTTGGTATATGCGAACAAAAATCTCAGGGTCAATTTGGATCGTTTTTCCGCATTTCGAACAAGTAAACTTAATTCTATCCACACCTGCCACCTCGATTTTGCTAGAGTAAAGGGCTGGCTCGCCAGCCCCTCCTCATCAAACCGTACGTGAGGTTTTCCCTCATACGGCTTTCCGATGTTCGTCATTCATGGGCATGCAGATTACAATAGCGTTTGTAGTCCATGTATTTGGGCAATATACTTCACCTCAGATATTGAACTCTTCCAATTCCTGCGTTGTCTCTTCTTCGCGTACCACCGGGTGAATCGCTGCAGAATATACCAATCCAGTTTCGCTAATCTCTTTTGGCTGTAGTTCGTGTAGTAATAATTTCTCCATCCCTGAATCCTTGGATTAAGCCATTCCACCTGTTCCGCGAACGATTTCGAACGCATGCCGGGCGGGGCTAATCTGTCTTTGACCACGCTTCGTATACGTTCCTCTGCCTTCTTCGTTAGCCACTGTTGTGTGGTATAGTACACCTTCCCTTGAGAGGTTTCTGCTTTTGTTTTTCGGTGATGCATCCCTAAGAAGTCGAATCCTTCTTCTCCTGTCCATAAACCTACAATGCGGGTTTTCGTAGGGTGTAGGGTTAGCTCCAGACGTTCCATTATTCTGCCTATGAGTTCATAGGCATGCTCGGCGTCCTTTCTGGTTTTGCAGACCACTACAAAATCGTCTGCATACCTTGTCAGTTCTCCCAACCCGCTTCCGTGTTTCTCCCACAGCCGGTCAAAGTAGTTCAGGTAGATATTCGCCAGAAGCGGTGAAATGACGCCACCTTGCGGTGTCCCTAAATCAGAGCGTCTTACGTTTCCTTCCTCCATGACTCCCGCTTGTAGCCACTTCCGGATTAACTTCAGGATCCTCCTGTCGTTGATACGCATCTGTACCAACTTCATGAGTTTCTCTTGATTCATGTTGTCGAAGTAGCCTTGGATATCGACGTCGACTACCCAATTTCCTTTACGGTTGCAGGCTTTCCGGATTCGCTCCAACGCTCCCTTTGCACTTCGTTTCGGACGAAATCCGAAGGAGACTTCTTTAAAATCCGCTTCGAAGATGGGTTCAATGACTAGTTTGGTTGCCATCTGTAGGACTCGGTCGCGCACGGTAGGGATGCCTAGTGGTCTTGGCTTCCCATCTTTCTTCGGGATGTAGTGCCGCCGCACGGGCTGCGGATGGTAATGGCCTTCCTTTAGTTCTCGCTCGCATTCCTTGAGGAAACTTGTTTCTCCTTGTTCTTCAATATCTGCAAGCGTCACGGCATCCACTCCCGCAGCTCCCTTATTTGCTCTCACCCGTTTCCAGGCTTCGCATAGCACATCCCACCGGTAGACTTTGTCGTACAAGGCATGGAATTTACGCTTATGGTTCTCCTTGGCCGCATGACCTAGCTTTTCTTGGAGTTCTTGAACTTTTTCCTTGGGTGTCGTTAGCCGCTTGGCATTCACTCACTCGTACCTCCTCCAAAAGCATAAACAAAGTAGGACCCCTTCCCTCCCTAAGGTTATGTTGTCCTTAGGTTCTTCGGTACTATGAGCCCCTCGGACTCCCTTCCCACAGACGGTTCACTTCATCTTCTGGACTTATAGAGCGTCTCTTTACGGGTTTCTAAAAAAAAAAAAAAATCCCGTGTGGGGGAGGGTCTCCCCAGTTCACTGCATTATCTTTCAACCCATGCCGATCCCTCTACGCCGGAGGATTCTTCACTATTGTTCCAAGTTCTGCACAGTTTCCTTGGCCTTCGTCCATATGTCCGGGACTCGGCTTCCTCTTCTTCCCTTCGCAGGGCCTTTTTGTCGACGCGGCAGGATTCACTTGATGTTACGGCCTGGGTTGTTGCTCGCCCGGCCTCTGGCCGGTACTTTCGTCGATGCGCTTTTACGCACAGATTTCGCCATGCGCAAGCATCCTAGCTACAAGAGTGGCTTGGCCCCTCTCTTGGTTGGACTTTCACCAACTAGATAATGCGTGCCTCTGGGCACGCGACATAGAAAAGCCGCCCCGATGGGACGGCTCAACTGTTCCGTATGACTTGTAATTGGCTTACTAGTGAAGCTAGCAAGTAATATTTTGCCTAAACCGCTTATGCTCTGGACAGCGTATTCGCCGTTACAAACAAATTCCGGGTTTTAAATTCGGTCGGGCTTTCTTCCAAAAGAATACGCCGGAGATTACCGGTTGCATTGAGCCAAAAGTGCGGCTCACTCAGTGTATATTGCTTCCGATGAACCCAAGCCGGGCATTCCACTTGATAATCGTTGCAAAGCTTATGTGTCATGGCCGCCAGGAACGGGAGCATGTGGTCTGGAAAGCCGGGATAAGCTTCCGGTTCCCTCTGTACCATGCGAATTCTTTGTTCAGGCGTAGCCCGATAAAAAGCATCGAGAAAATTACCGCAATGAATGGCGAATTGGTCGATATCTGCTGCTGCTTCCCGGGCAATGTCCCACACTGTCATGTCCATCCCTCTTTTCCGATTAATGATTTAGTAGTTCTTCCAACAGATAGGCTGTTCTCGGCAACACCCGGTGTTGAGGATAAAACTGTTCGACTACCGAAAGCGCCTGTTCTGCCGTTCGGATGTTCAAATACCGCAACAGAAAGCGGATATCGTCCACATCCTTGCTTTCATATGTTCGCGCAGCCAAGCACTTCATGGCCAGCATATATTGTGGCGAGGCAGCGAAAATGTCCAAGTGGCTCAGCCTGCGATAAAGCTGGACATCATGCCGACTCGAAACAAATCCCTTTACCGCATTGTTTAACCAATCGGCCGGCAAGCGATACTCATCGGCCACATTTTTGATGATCGCATAAAATTCGCGAGTCGGTGCGAAAATGGCATCGACGTCCTTGGTACTGTCGCGGCTTTGGAGCACTAGACACATCACCGCTCCGCCAAACAAGCAAATTTCGCCGTGTAACTGCTGTTGTTTTAGTTGTTCATTGACTTTTTCTAAATACCTTAAGATTTCTGCACTGCGCAAAACTCCATCTCTCCTTTCATTATAAAAGGGAAATCGCTTTTTCAAAAGAGACTTTGATGGCATATGGCCGTGGCCGTACGGAACGGCTGAAGCTTGCTTGTCGCATTACGCAAACGACCAAAAAAATAAAAAAAATGAAAAACCCGCCAAACGGCGGGCTTTCCGATTAAACGTATTATGAATCGATCGAAGTTTTCTTTGAATTTTGCCAATTACGCATTCAGGCATCTGAGTTGTTTGATAAGTTTCAATCCATGCTTTCGATGGGATAAGTTCAGGTAACCTTTCGTTTGAAATCGGAACAAATCAAGCAGTTCCTCTTCATTACATGAAAATACCCGCCAGAACGCTGGCGGGATAAGTGAAGAATATACGGGCTAAGTCCGTCTGTTAAACGGCGGAAGCTCTTCCATGCTTATGAACATCCCCAGCCCGTCGGAAAGACCGCAAAGGTACCACGCTTCCCGTTCAGCCGAAGCACGTTCGTTCTTATAATCTTCCCACTCGGACAGAATTTGAAATTGCTCTTTCGGCAAAGTCTGACAAAGTTGATCGCGGAGTTCCGCAATCCGCTTATATTCATCTGTCTGACGATTCTGCTGCGCGAATCGGTGATCCAGAACATCCATGCGCTTTTGAAATACCGCCATTAGCCAACCCGGCAATGTTTCCACACCAACCTCTCCTTCCTAATCATTAGGCTGGTGTCGATCTTAACTCTGACGCGCCTCGGTTGGCAAGTCGCTCTTTTAGAGATTCACTCCCGACTTTCCCGATACCGTTTCTCTTCTACCGCCCAGTCCACTTGTTTCCGATCAAAGTGTTCCACCGTCTTCTCAACTACCCGGCGTATGCGGCGATCTTGCGGCGGGCCGCCGTCCCAGCCTCGCTCGTAACAAGCTATTCTACTTCGAAATCCGGATGAGCGATCCGGATACACGTCCAACCGACTTATTCGCCCAAATGCAATCCCGTAAGTGGACGGCTCGTCAAATACTTGTGCCTCCACATAATAGCCGTCCACCTCTCCGACAAATCGTCGTCCCATCCAAACGCTTCCCTTTTCACGAAACATCGGTTTCCTCCTTGTACTAATAAGAAATAGACCTGAACCGTTTTTCCTGATCATGATTTAATCAAGACGATACGGCTTTACAATCACGTTTCGAATATCTCCTTGGGGTGAACTGAGATACGCATCGCGGCGCGCATCTTCCTTTTTCCCTTCGTAGACATAACAGGATTGAGTCCCATCCTTCCACTTAATGGTGACCTCCCATTCCTGTTTTTGCATCGCAGCACCTCCTTGTCGGTTAATGGGTACCACCCGTTCCATAATCGTCATAGGATGATAAATTGGCATGATAAAACACCGCGTCGCCATCCTTCAGTTGGAACGTCACGCCGTACGGATCGGTAAAGCTGCGCTGGAAGCCTTCCATTTGCCACTGGTTGTTGAGTGGGCCATGAATGTATTGCAGATGCGGGTTGTTCAGGTCCTTGTTACGAATCGTTTCTAGGTTGAAATTTACGATAATATATCCGTCCCGCAGGAAAATCGAAGACTTGTCGTTCAACCCGTTTTTACGTCCGTACTCAGCCAGATTGAATCCTTTCGGTACGGCATATGCCGCGGCCGGAATACTGTACTCGCCGAACCAGTGCTGTACCGAAGCATTCGCGCGCGCTGCGTTGACACCGGATGGTACGTTCATGTTGCCGACAAACGTCCGGAGCTGTGAAGGCAGCAGCATAATATCGTACCCGCCAACATAGGTTGGCTTTTGAGCGCTTTTCAGATATTGATTGATGAAGGATTGTTTCGTTCCGCTACTGCCGTTTAAAGCCCACAATGAGCCGGCTGTGTCCATCAACTCCTGCTTGGCTACATTTCGCAACCGGGTATCCAATGTGATATTGCGCCGCTCAACATCCTCGCTCGAACCAACCCGGACAAATTTTTTTGTGTCAGAGTGATAGTACAAGTCTACTTCTTGACGTTTCTTTCCTTGCCGGTCTACAAAATAGAACGTCGGCGTAATTCGAATCCCGTCGCCTGAGCCGAACATATTTCCTTTCGTCATGACTTCGAACTTTACATGATATCCCGTCTTGACGGCCACATTCTTCTTCCCTGTCTCCGGATGGCTGCCCTGCCGAACAGGCAGCGTGAACGGCTGCTTATTGCCGCGAGCCGCACCATCTATATCCTTCATCCCGACCCAATAGGCGTTCCCGGTTGGCGTTGCACTGCCTTTTTGCTTTCGGAATACGGTCTCCCATTGGAAATCAGCGATATCGGTTATGCGGAAATCATACAACCGTCCGATCACTTCTACCGGAACCACTTGAGTAGCCACATGATGCGAAAGGTCCAAATTGGCATTCATCTGCGTCGTAAATCCGGAAGGGCAGTTCTCCGCGAAGGTGCGAAACAGCACCTCATATTGGCCTTCATCGACCCAAACCGGTAAATAGAACGTCGTCTTGGTCTGGGCCACCGGAATCGATGTCCACGTTTCTTTCGGTATAAAGGTTTTCCGGTCCGCAGCATACACATCAAACGGGAACCATACCTGCTTGTCCCGCGTATATTTGGCGTAATCCCGATTGCCGTAGCCCTTGATCTCCCGGTGCTGTCCGCTTGTCGGTACGGTCACCGTAAACGGTCGATCCAAAATAAGCGCGGAACGCCCTGCCGTCGGTTTTGTTTTTTGGTTGTGCGCCTGATCATCCGAAACGGAAGCATAGTTCACCACCGGCGTATGCACGGTCACCGGGTTGATGCCTTTGATCGGAAAGCTCTTGTTTTCACCGCCGCCGATTCCTTTGATTAAGGCGTACGAAATGTTGCCCGAACTTGGCTGGTTGGCCTTGTTTGTTTTCGATGAATCAATCACATATCCCGATCCGTATAGCACATACTGCCCGATTGTCGTCGGAGCCGGAATCGCTCCGGGAGTCGGCGCTTTTTCCTCGACGACTCGATTGTCCATAATGGTCCCTCCATTAAAGACGAGTGAATCGTTCTTTACCTTGATTTTTCCGACGGCCTCCTCCGCTTCCGACTTCCAATCCTCATTCGGAACGGACGGGCGGCTGCTTCCGCCGGAAATGGTTTCTCCGGGCAGCCTCACATTTGAATAAACGGGATCGGTTATATGCGCATTCAACGAAGCGTCGTGTGCTGCGGAAACGGACGGCGGTGTATAACCAGCCGGTTGCAATGTGACCCCACCCGAAGGAAGCGCATAGTTGGTGAAGTTGGCTTTTTGAATGCTATAAACCTCAAGGCGATCAATCAGCCAGAAGCTGTATTTACGTTGCACCGTGTAATTTTTAGTAACCGTTTGGGTATCCGAACGGGATACCGTCCTCGTCGTCGGATTCCCGTTCTCATCCGGGGGACCGGATACCTGTTCCGTCCACCGCAACGTGTACGTCTTACTCACTTGAATCGGGTACGATTTTGTCCCGATCATTTCCAAGAACGTATTTCGATACAAATACGACTTCGCCAAAGCGTTGACGTACAGACTCTCCGATGTGGGTATGCCCTTAAGAACATCAAATTTTTCGGCTCCGCGCGCATCGGCCTGAATCACGGCGGACACCTCCGGATCCATCACGCTTGCTTCCTTTGAATCACCCGGGGTCGGTCTACCGTCACTTCCCGGTTTGCGTACCGTGTGGTTCGAGGTGGAATCGCTCATATTGCCGTCCACATCTTTCACGACAACCGTTATCTTTACCGTGACGCTGTTTCCGGAAGTAAACGGGATTTTGATCGGAAGCGTTTTGGTAGCCGATGTACCGGTAAGCGTTCCTGATTTATCGGCCGGTTGCGTTAGCGCCGCATTCTGAATACTGGTGATTTCATATGACTTTAAGGACTTCGGCGATTTCGCCTCAAAGATAAAATCCCCCTCGACTTCGTTAACCGACCCAGCAACCTCTGCCGGAGCTTCAATCCGAGAGGTTACGGTAACCAAGGAGGTTGACTCTCTATATTCGGCGACAATATCAGCTCCGCTAATGAATACGCTAATGTGCCGGTCAAGCAGATTGTCTTGCCCGATTTCCCGAACATATTGTTTTTTCTCGGGATTATTTTTGGAGACTACATACGATCGGACGATTTCATACGATTTCCCGTTCGATTCCAAGGTTTCGGCGAACGTATGCTCAATCTCTTCTCCAGCTAAAAACTCGCCCTTCCGGAACGTGCACGATGGGTCCGTGATGACCATCCCCGCTTCGGTTTTGCAGACGATATCAACCGGAAAGGACGGACTGTCGTAGGTTACGGGAATCCCAAAATAATTGTCCAGATCGTCGGGATGAGCCCACGGCTGCGCCTTCTTGATCGCATCTAATGTATAGTAAGGCCCTCCGATCTGAGTTCCGTTCCGGGTAACGGTCATGATCGCATAGAGATAGAGCTGGTCGTTCTGTTTAATGCCTTCGAGGCCGTTATCGGTTAACGCTTTTGTCACCTTCGCCTCAGGCACTTCGAAGAACGTGGTGACGGGAGTGCCGGGCGCAGGGTTTGGCGGGTACTGTCCCGTTTGTTCCAACCCTACGACCCTCGCCGATCCCGGGCCGGTCGGGTCACAGTGTTTTCCTTGCGAATCATACGTACACGATGGCGAACTTTCCCGGCGCACTGTCCAACCGACGGTTTTAAAACGAATTCCGGATGATGCGGTTGTACTGGTAATGTTGAACGTTATTTTTCCTTTACTAAATTGAACGTCCGGGACATCTGCATGAGTAATCAAAGGCCAGGAAGACAATAAAAAAGTGCATGCCAGCAGCATGCACAAACCGATTTTTATTCCTCTATTCATCCGTTACTCAGCCTCTCGAATAATATGGTTAAAGAACAAGCTTGCATTCGCACTGACCTTTAACGCCTTCCCCCAGTTCCCGCCAACATTGGTTACCAAGGCAATATCCGAATAGCCTTCATACCAAACTCCCTTTTTAAAAGGAATATCATTTGAAACCCACGTATCGTTCTCCAGCCTCATCTCCCCTGGGAACCACGTATCATAAATAAGTGTTTTATGTTGCTTAAATTGATTGAATTTAACCCTGAACTTGGATCGCACATGGTACCCGCCGAATCCATCCTGATAAATTATGGACGGTTCCGGATCCAAGTATCCCTCAAGAACGATCTGGTTCTTTTTCACCCAGTCCACGTATTCCTTGGCTGCCTTCAACTTTCCGGTATTGCCGTCCGATTGGACTGCGGCCAGCTTTTCGGCCCATGTATCGTCAATTGTACGATAGTCGACATTGAGCCATAACGCCCCGAATGTTTTAAGCCGCCCCATCCAGATGTCAATGTTCTCTTTCTTGAACTCCGGCCAGTTCGCATACATATCGGCCGAGACCGACCGTTCCTCGGGATCGGGGTTGGAAAAGGGATATTTCATCTCATACATTTCATTGGGCACGTCAGCCAAAATATACGGGTAATCCTGCGAATTTTTCGGCAGGTTGGTGGTGCGAATGAGCCGGCCCCATTCATCGTACTTGGCACCAGCTTCCTTCTCCTTTGTGGAAATCACAACGGTTGATGTCGCCCCATCCCAATTGACTTCTACACCCAGTACCTCGCTGACAAAGCGCAACGGGACAAAGGTTCGGCCACCGCTCATAATCGCCTTCGTATCAAAGGTCACGTCTTCGCCATTAACCGTCGCCTTGTTCTCGCCTATCGTCAGGCGGATACGCTGATCCCCCTGTTCAATCGGGACGGTCTTGGTTTGCGGTTCCCAGCCTACCTTCGCTTTCATCTTTTCAGCGACGAAGCGAACCGGAACGAGCGTCCGGTTGTTCTCATCGGAAAACGCTTGGGCATCGGGAAACCAGATTTTTTCGCCATCCATCACGACACTGACAAACGTCGGCGTTTTGATTGCCGCGCTGGAGTTGCCTGCTGCCAGGCCGAACAACGTTATAAACGCGAGGCTCATACTTACCCATTTTTTCATGTCCGGTTCACTCCTTTATTCGAGAAAAAATGTGAATATTAGGAAGAAATCGACGTTATGTCTCCATCTTATAATCCCTGTGCCAACCTGTCCACCCTTGGATAAAAATCGTTTGACATCAATGGTTATTGCTGCATTCCAGCGGCCAATATCCGTTCCGCGCAGCCTCCTTTTCGCTCGCAAACATCTCTTCAACCAGGTAAGTGTAATCGCAGGTGTCGCGGTAATACACTTTTCTGCCGTCTTTCACTGCGCCGATAATCGCCGGCTTTTTCAGCACCCGGCTGCCGCCGAGCGCGTAATTGTTGTACGTTTTGCTTCCCATCGGAATCCCTTGCACAAACGCCATTACGCCGATATCGTCGATCGTGTTATTCCATTCTTCGGCACTGATCGTCGGCAGCGTAAACGTGTAGGAGATGCCGTAGCGGGAAACGTATTGATTATGCCGATTGATTCGGTTTGCCAGTTCATTCTGAATGGCGTCCACGATCGTTCTGCGACGCACCTGTTCGAACAATGCCGCATCCCGCAAGAGAGGAATCGTGTTCTCCACCTGTATTTCCGATCGGAAGCCTTCCCGCCATGTCCCGCTTTCGGCTTCGTAGGCAAGGACGTAATCGTCCAACGTAAAGGACAAACTGTTCCTCTGGCCATCGGCATAAGCATATGGCTTCTTCACTCCCCAGACCGGACGAATTTCCGTTTCTCCGGCCGCATTACGAAACTCTTCCTCTGCATATACCCAGAACCCGTCATAGTCCATCACGATGATCGCGGGAATGTAACGGCGAAGAACGCCTTGCGCTACCGTATCTTCGGCAATGCCGAAGTTCATGTACAGGGTTCGGTAAAACGTATCAATCGCTTCCTCCTTGTTCACCCGTACCTGTTTGACCGATTCATAGCGTGCTTCCTGTTGTTGGTCGGCATTGATCAAAAGCGCCCGCGCCGCATCATCTACCGCTGTATCCAACGCTGCATCGTACCGCAGTTCGGTGAGCAATACCCGCCGCTGGGTATCCGTTTCGATACGATTGATAACGAACAATGGAAATAAGATCAGAACGCCCACGACCGCCCAATTAATCATCTTCATTTCGGACAATGCCTCCATACGGAACGAAGATTTTCTCATTCGGACTGATCGCATGATTCAAAAAATCATGTAGGATAGTTCCATTCGTCCGGTTCGTGTTTTTCACGACAACGGAGAACGTATCTCCGACATGCAGCCGGTAGCGACGTGCCGGATCGTCTTTGCCCGCCGCGCTGTCCGGAAAAAGCATCTTCAAGATTTGTGCATTGTAAAATGTATCGTAATGCACGTCGTATTCGCTACGGAACGTTTCCGGAAGCGTAGGATCGTCATAAACCGGGTTGTACCGCTTTTGTCCGTGCTCCATCTGAACGTCGAAGGTATTTCCCGTCGCATGGATCGCCTGAATAAAATCGTTATACATGGTCGGGGAAATGTAGCCCTTGTCCCGGACCGCATCGACAAACGCAGTTGTCGCCCGCAAGACCACCAGTTCGGATACATCATCCTGCTGATCAAAAGCGGCGGAAACCGGAAAGATATATAATAGAAGAACTGCGATCAGGACAGCAAACACTTTGAGCAGACTGTTCATCCTTCACCTCGCAAAACATAGGCAATCCGCCGCAACTGCCCGTCCGGACCGCGTTCGTACGAGGGTTCATACCGGCTATCCAACCGAATGCTTGATGCTGAGATATCATCCCGCTCCATCGTCGTTGCATATTCAACGCCATTCACAACGATTTCCACCCCAATGTCCCCGATTTGGACAAGCGATTGCAGTACTTCCGCGCCGGATACACTGCCGTCCCCGGCTATCGGGAAAAACGTTTGGTGGACATTTCGTTCCTGTATTCGCTCTGAAACAACGGCCGCATTCAGCGCGGCCGCCCCGCCTTGAAACAGGAGCAGCCCGGCGGTGGCTGCCATCACAAATATAAGACATGCAAAGCTCATATCCATCATGGTTCGTACGGAGTGCCCCATAAGCAGTCCTCCTTTCCGCAAAGCGAAGCGGACATGCCTTTGCGCTTTCAGGTCAAAGGCATGCCGTTCGCCGGTCCGTTCTTACTGTTGCCGGAAGATGATGCCGCGGATCACGTTGCTTTTGTCCTTGATCAGTTGTGCCCTGAACTTGCCGCTTGGGTTTACATAGTTGACGTTAGATTCATCCATCGTGTGATCAAGCTGACCGGGGGCGGCCCCTATGACGGTTCCGTAGGTGATGCTATCCATCGACACGCCGGTATTGATGACTTTACCGTACCATTGGCCGGCCGGATTTTTCCCGGTGATGATTTGGATACCAAACTGGTCCTCCCCGCTGAACTTGCGAATGGCATTGACGGTTTGGCTGCCGGACAGCACCGTGTTGTCGTAGACGGTAAACTGCATTTGCGACAGTTCAGTCTGAAGGTTGGAAAAATTGCTTTGTGCCGTTTTCGTCGAATCCTGCGCGGAAATAAACAGCAGAACGGCCAAGGTGATCAGTGCGACGGCAAGCAAAATGCCGGCCGCCATGACAATCGCTTTTTGAGCGTTGGACATGGAGTTCCCTCTCCTTCTACATTAAATTGATGAGAACGAAAAAAAGCCCTCGCGGTATGCAAGAGCCGGAAACGGCCTTAGAGGCTGTTATTGAATTTTCTGAATCTGCTCGTAATAGACGGTCATCTGCGACAGACTGACATAGACGAGCGGAAAAACAAGATAACCGAAGATAAGGACCATCATCGGTGCGAAGCCGATCATTTTCCCCCACCCGGCTTTTGCATCCAAGAGCCGTTCGTAATCTTGCTTACGCTGTTCCTGCAAGTAGGTTTGCTCAGATTCCAGGTCATCGAACGCGTCCCGGATCGGAATCCGTTCGACCGCCATTTGCAGTTTTTCCACCATGCGAACAAACGGCAAAAACGGGGCTTCCGCTTTCAGATTCTCCAACGCTTGTTCCGCGCCATGTTCATAATGAAGCAGGCAATGCTGAATCGGTGTCTTGAAGATGTGGGCAAAGCGCTCCATCCATTCGAGCATGTGCTCTACCGACATTCGGTCCATTTCGGACAGCATGGCGATCACCGACTGGAGCTGGTCCACTTCATGTTTCATTTCCATCTGCCGCATTCGCCGGCGAAACTGTAGAACGCCGACCGGAGCGTAGTAGCCGACCCAGCCCCCAAACAACGCCAGCATCACCTCCCACCATTTCAAGTATTCGTGGTTCATAGCTTCCATTTTGGACAGAATGCGCTGCGCGGCAGCGAACAGCTCCTCTTCTTCCCGCTGTAACTGCGGGTCGCTGCGCAAAGCGGCACGCACAGCTTCCGAAAGGCCGGTTTTCACCCCCTTCACTTCCGTCATGATCCGGCGATCCAGCACCGACTTCTCCCGGCTTTCCGCTTCTTCCCGGGCGGACAAGCGGCCAAACATCATATCCGGTTTGACCGGTGCATATAACAGTTGGTGTTTGGTGACTGCATGCAACGTGACAAAAAGCCCAAGTGTCAGCAGAAACGCGAGTATGCCGGCTGTCGCGCGCTGCACCCAAAACCATTCCAAGCGGAGCGGCGAGTTTGTTTCGGCTAGCAGCCTCTTGCAGCGCGTGGCTTCCCGCGTTTCCGGATGTGGAACGATTCGGTCAATCAGCCGGCGAACCCACTGAAGTTCGTACGCTTTTTGCTGCCAAGGCTTGCGACGCCGGGGTCTGGTTTCGCCCTCCAACTCCCGCATGTTGCGAAGCAACACATAGGAAACCAGAATGACCAGTAGAAGAGCCACTTTCGTGATCCACCCGAGCTTACCGGCATAAAATTCGTCCATCATCGGAAAATAGTGGCTGGCCCAGCTTTCAATCGGCTTTGTGAACAACATCGGAAAAAGCGCAATCGCCGTCAACCCTTGCAGCAAATAGCTAAGCTTCTCCCGCCGCAAAATTTCCAGGTTCAGTTCGGTCGTCAGTTTGCCAAGCGCCTTCAAGTAGAGCGAACCGGTCTGCAGTTTCTTGTCCCCGTATTCCTTAATCAAATGCGAAATCCCGGCCAACCCTTTCAGAAAGCGATTCGGCGCCACTTCCTCGTAACGTTCCAGCCTCTCGTCCGGTTCGTGGGCGGTCAGCACCTCATAGACTTCCTGCCCGTGCAACGCCATCTCATAGGGCGCAGTTTCCGTCGCATCGTAGACCGCTTCCTCCACCATTTCATGCCGATGGTAATGATGCCGAACATCGGCCATAAAGTGGCGAAGCTGGTGAAGCAGCCGGTTTTCCGCACGATGCACGAACAGATCCGCAAGCATGCCATGTATGGCCCAAATGCCTGTGACCATCATGATCAAAGTCACCGGATCACGAACAAAGCCGATCAGCGGAATCAGAGTGAACGCCAACAGCCCCCATGCCGCAAGCGCAATCTTGATCGTCTCTAGCCGCAGCTTCCATTCATCGTACCGCTCTAGTACCATCAGTCGCTTGCGGATCGTGCTCAGGTAAGCACGAAGCAACGGAACCCGTTCGCAAGCCAAATAGATGTGTTGCAAGATGCTGTAAACCGCTTGTCGATTCGTCGGTTTGCCGGGGAGCCGCAGTTCCTCATATTCGCGGATCGAACCCGCGTCCGTATTTTTGCGGGACAGCCACTGGAATAGCAGGATCGCGGCTAGAAGCAGCACGACCACCCCGCCAAAGACAAGGGAAAGCAACTGGTTAAGTTCCATACCGTTCCCTCCAGTTCTCCGCGAGAAAAGCCTCAAATGCTATGCGATCCGCATCCGACATCTGTTCCCGCATCTCGTTTGCGTTTTGAGCGGATATAGGGTGAATCGCCACATAAGCTCCGTTTTGAAATTCGATCACATTTCGCTCCTCGTACAGCTTCCGGTCAGTGGAACGCTGAAAAAACTCAACGGCCGTTTCCATAAATGCAGCCATCTTGTCTTCTAACTTCTCACCTTGCCGAAAATGGACGGGGTACGCCTTCTCCTGATCGAGCGGTACGCATTCGGTAATGCGCTCAATGTAACGGTGGCCGTTCATATCGCGCTTCCAGTGGATATCGAAGTTAAGTACACTGATCACTTGCTGTTCGGCGATTTTTTCGTTTTGAAATACACCGGTTTTCAGCAGTGAGTTCCGTAAAGAAAACACCAGATCGCGGAGCGTCTTGGCGTGATGGGTGAACAGCGTAAACAGCGAGGCTACCTGCGCCATCTGAATCATCCATGCCGCAACCGGGTCCGTGGCCACCTCGCCGAGAATGTTGACCGTACCATCCGTCTTTTTCTGAATATCCAGCCCTTCCTGGCCGGAAATCGTCTCGGTTTCCCGGAAGCTCAGGATGTTGCGGTCCTTATAGATTTTCCGCAGGTTCAATTCGAAGTTCATCTCCTGGACCCGAATCGTGTACGTAGCGGGAATGTATCGGACCATCGCCATCAAGAGCGTCGTTTTCCCGCTGCCCTGCGCACCGGTAATTGCGGTAATTCGGGCTCCTTTAACGAGATACTGGATGAGCCGGATCGGCAGCTCAGCATTTTGATCCCGGATGAGTTGTTCCAGCGTGGCGCTTTGCACATCAAATTTGCGCAAAAAAAACGCCCACGATTCGCTGAACCGGGGACGCAGCACGACGACGCGGGAGCCGTCGGCCATCTCGTTTACTTTATAGCCGTTGCTCTCCGACAATTGGCCGGGATAGTTGTACTTGTAAATATTTTGGCAGACACGCTTCAGTTCTTGCTCCGAACCAAAGGAGAGGAAGCTAAAGTGAATGGATTTCCCTTTGTAAAAAACCCAAACACTATCGTGAGATTTCGGCACTTCCCGCAATAAGGAGTCGGCCTGGAACTCCCATTCCCCTTCCCATACGGAGGGCGGCAAACCGGATACGCCTCCCGACACGCCGTCGATCTTCATATCCCGGATCTCGTCCACGACACTGAAGCCCTTGTACATTTGATAAATGCGTTGCACGACAATGCTGAGCTTGTCGTCAAAATGCAGCCGCCGCGCTTCTTTTTTGTAAATCTCGTGGATTTCTTCGGCGGTGATCCGATACGATTCGGTCTGGCCGTCTTCAATACCGAGTTTGGGCCGGTCCAGTTTATACTTGCGAATCAACTCCCCAAGCGCATCATACCGGTATCGTTTTTTGTACAGGTACAGCAAAATTTCGAACTGGTCCTGAGGTGAAAGTTCATAGGGGGCGTCGAACGGGATCACCCGGTCGATGTTCGTTTCATTAACCCTGTACTGCTGAACCAGTAAATCCGCCAAATATTGTTTGACGTACGCTTTGTCCCGGATATCTCCGGATGTACAGCCGCGCAGCGCTTTTTTCAGTTCGGCTCGCTTGCTTTTCCGGCGGCGAAACTCCTCCTCGGATAGTCCGAGGTCATGCAGGTTGCCGCTCGTTAGATCGTGTAACGTCTGCATTACAAATGCGGTCAGCGCCTCAATCGTAAAGGTTCGTTCCTGCGGCGGCTTTTCCGCTTTCTGCCCGCTCATGCGAAAATAGATCAGCGCAGTGGTCAGCCCAAGCAACAGAACGATCATGATGCCGTTGATCCAAACGATCATCGTTCACACCCCCTTGCCGCCGAAAAACGGTTTGTTTAACTCGGCTTGTTCGATGATCGCCTGGGCTAGCGCCCGTACGCACTGCATGAATGCATGATGGGCATGATCGCGCGGTACATTACGGTTTCTAAACAGAAAATCGATCGCCCGGCCTTCCTGCGCTGCGTCCATGAACCCTGCCTGATGCGGGACCGGATAAATCGGCATCTTCACCCGATATTTCCGTACCATATTTTTGGCGGTTAGCGCGGAATCACGGTCGTACTGCCCCAAAACAAACAACAGCTTTTTCCCTTTGAGCCAATCCTCACGATGACGAAAGAACCGTTCCAATACAAAACGGTTTTGGTTCAAACTTACGATGACAAGATCGGCGTTTTGAAGAAGCAACTGCGTCCAACCGGACCCGACACCGCTGCCACCGTCAATCAAAGTCAAGTCGTAATAGCGCTTGGCCGAATCGATTAGGGGGGCAAGCATATCCTTCATGCCCATGATCAATGCTTTGTCCGCCTTATTCGAACCGGGCAGTAAATCAAGCCGTTCTTGGAGGAGTGGCAACGTGTAATCGCGAATCATTTCCGGCGAGAGTTTGCCGTTTTGTGCAAGCCGTGCCAAGGCATCGATGCCGGAGTCCGCTGTAAAGGCAAGCATATCTTCGGATCTCCGCTTGATAAGCGCTTGCTCGACTGCCGCACGGCGGCTTTGCAAATGGCCGAATAACACGATTCGGGAGGAATATTCAAGTCCGAGCAGCGCCGCGACGGCGATCAGATTCGTCGTATTGCCCGTTTGACCCGGTACCGGGCTCCAGAAGACGATGTTATGACCCACGAAAATCCCTCCTCGCTCGTTTCCACGCGGCTTTGATCGTTCGCTCATCCAGGCCGAATATATGCTTGGCCATAGAAAAGACCGTATGTCGGTATGCTGGCGACAGCTTTCTTAGTTCAATGCGGCTATGATGCTGGTGATCGATGCGAGCCGAAACATCCCGCTCATCGAACGGGATACGAAACACCGGTTCCTGCCACTCTACAGCTTCCGTTGTCACATGCGAATCGATGTACGACTCCGCTATCGTCGACTGTACGAACGGATTTACCAACTTAAAAAACGGCAGCGGCCGAATGGTGGATTCGTTAAGACAAAGCCGACGCATCAACTCCGCATTTTTCAACATCGCCAGCTTCTCCAAATTACTACACCAGACCCTTTGGTCATAGGATGGCAGATCTTTTCCTTTCACAAATTCGGTATGATCCGTATCGAGCAGGAACACATCGTAAACCGCCCATCCCCCTTCCGTTTGTTTCAGAAAACGGTCCAATTGGCCGAACGTAAGAAACCCTGCCGCGATATCCATACCTTCAAATTCGGTAACGAAAGAAGCCTGCCGTTCATCCGGAGATGGCATAAACCCAAGTATCGATTGCGCGATCGTAGAATCGACGATAAGCACCTTTTGCCCAGCGGCAACCAGCAGTTTACCCAGCACGAGCAGTAAATGGCTTTTATCCGGCGCACCAAGAAAAACGATTTTTTTCATGACAACCTCCTTCAGGATACCTGCGGCTGGTTGAAGACATCGTCCAGCTTGTCCGAGTTGGTCGGCTGTTCGTCGGAAGCGGGCGACTTCGGGAGCAGGGTCGCACCGGACTCGGATGTACCCTGCTGCGGATGGGAAGCCGGTTCTGTCGCTGTCGGCTCAGAAGTAGACGCGGGCTTATCGTCTGATGATGGTATACCGTCCTGCTCCGTTTGTTCCGACGCAGCAGTTTGTTGCTCCGTCGATTGCTCCATCGCATTGCCTTGTTGAGTAACGATCCGATCGTTTTGCAACTGCTGCTGAACGGTGACGCTGCCGCTGACCACCCGCAGTTTGTCCGCATCGCTCATTGCCTTCAAATTGTTATCCAGCCTACTACGCAACTGGCGAGCGAGTTCGGTCTTGGCCTTTTCCAGTACGTTCGGGTCCCTGTCCATCAGATCAAGCACCTTCGGGTTGGCGGGGTAATTGGCGATTGACGCTTCCTGCAGACCCGGTTCGATATAAGGGAGCGCGTACAGCTTGGCCCCTTGCAAATACGCATCGATGATGGCGCTGGAAGCCATCAAGATTTCCGGCTCGTTCATTTCCAGCCGGACGATCATCCCCGAAAGGTCTCGAACCTTCTTTTTGGACAGCACGATATAGTCCTCGCCGGTCGGAAAGTTGATCCGGACATCGACCACCTGATCCTTCTGTAAATGGGTTGGCAGTTGGATGACATTAAACTCTTGCATCCGCAAATCCCTTGGGATCGGCCCCTCTTCATACAGCATGGAAGCGATGAGCGGCGTATTCGACTGCAGATCGATTTTGGCGATCTTTCCGACCACCATCTGCGGATCCTTGAAGCTGTCCGAAGGCACCAAGGCATGGACAACCTCCACCGCCTGAATATCCCCATTTCCAAGCGTCTTTCCCGCAGGGATCGGCCTTGCAGCCACCAGGATTCGCGTTTTGCCTTGTTGTTCGTTCGTTTTCAATTGCTCGATTTGTTGTTCGTAATGAGCCCGGATCTGTTGTTGCAGCCGTTTCTGCTGCGCTTGATGCTGGAGAACAAATATGGTGGAAACTAGGAGCAAAACAAAACTAAAACCGATCGCAATGATGACGATCGGTTTCCGGTAACGGTATAGTAAAGACATCGCCTACCTTCTCCTCTCCATTCAACGTGGTGAAACCGCCTATTGCTTTTCGTGAAACCAGTATGCACGCGTATACAACTGAACGCCGACCCGTGTAGGGATGCCGATACTGGCTTCTCCAGCTCCCTTCCACCCATTCCGGTTCGCCGTCTCTATGGCCATTCTATCCGCCGAACCTTTATATACCTCCTCTTGCGTACCTTCAATGAAGATATACAGACCGCCTCGACCATTGATCGGGTAAATGACCTGTGTTTCTCGGACCTTCATTCGTCTCTTCACCTTCCTGATTTGAGATGTGACGCCAACCGAGGTAACCATCCTCGTTTTTCACGAAGCGACGCCGTTTCCCGTCCCATCCACCGATCCACAAGCCGGCCCACCTGTACATGATAAGGGCTGCTCGGGGAAGATAAGGTCCACTCCCCGCTTCGCACGGACCGGTAAACGGTTGGATCTTCCGGCAACTCCAGTACTATCGGCCACGGCAGCCGTCCTTTCCAATCTAGTTTGGGAGCAGGCTCCTTCAGCCGGTTCCATACCAGATACAACTCCGGTGTCGGGCGAAGGCCGGTTAGGAACGGCTTCACCCGATCCAAATTGAACAGGCTGGCCGGCTCGTCCGTCGTGATCAACATCAACTGGTCTGCCTGCTCCAAGGCCAGTCGGGTCAGCCTGTCCAACGAAACAGGCAGGTCAAGCAGCACAACATTCGTTTCTTCCTTCAAAAAGTGGAGGATGGCCTGCAGCTCTTCCGGTTGCAGTAGGAATTGCCCTGGCAAGAGCGGCGCTGCGACAATGGAAAAGCCCGCCTTCGTTTGAAGAAGACAGGCCCGTCTGGCTTTCGGATCGTCGATCCGGCGTACAAGGTCGACGACCGTTTTTTTCGGCTGTATGCGCATGAAAGTAGCGACCGTGCCGTTCGGATCCAAGTCGAAAATACAAGCTCGAAGCCCTTCCTTCGATAATCGAGCGGCCAAATGGAGCAAAAGCGTCGTTTTTCCCACGCCGCCTTTCGCAGCATAAACAGCAACAACCGATGGCAGGTCCGGAGGTGTTCGGGATATGTGCGGCGTCAATTCAGGTTCGTTTAGGGTGAAGGCCGGTTCCGGTTCGTTTCCAATGTTCTCCGTTTCAAGCCCGTTCTTCTTCCCCATTGATGTATCCGCTGGTTTTGATTGGTTGTCCGTCTGTGGCAGCTCATACGGAAAACTGCCGTTCTCCGGCATCTCCAGAAAAGCAGGGGCGGGAACAACCCTGGCGGATAAAGCTTTCGGTCGAGATGGTTCCACTTCGAACCGTTGCCGCGCCTTTCGCTGCGAGAGCGGAACATCAATGGATACAGATTGCGATTCAGCCGTCTCCATTTCCGTAAGTGGCAGGAAAGGCGCTTCTTCCGTCTGAAAAACAAGCGTTCTTCCTAAGCTCGAAAGGGCAGCCGTGGCATCCCGCTCGGTTTCACACGCTGGTATAAACCGGGAAAACAGCCCGTTCGTTTCTTCTTCCGCTGTCACCGTTCCGGCAATCCCCAACGATTTGGTTTGTTGCTCTCCCCAGTCACTATGGTCTTCTACTAGCAACACGACCGGCACTTCTCTTCCCTGGACAAGCCGTACGTAGTCCTTCCATTTCCCGACCATGGCATCTACCACGACAACGCTCATTTCCGACGTGATCCGTTCGGGATCATGAACAAACTTGACTTCGTAGCCCGACCGGCGAATCCGATCCACCCACATCTGTCGTTGACTTAGACGAAATAGTGCGACCCGCAACTCCAGCACCTCCTTGCCATATCGATCACCATTTCCTCCGCGGCTCCAGTCTTTTGTCTCGATAATAGACGTCCACTTTCAGGCGTGCAGCCAAATAGAACGCAAATTCTTCCGCATCCGCAAATGTGTTGCGCCTGTCCATCTCATGCGGATTCCCGTCTTGAACAAACAAGACGGCAAAGGTACTTCCTTGATCTGCAATTTGAATCTTGTCCATAGGATTATATCCGTTTAAGAATTGATTCCACGGTACGATAGTCGATGACACAAACATAGCGGGCGTAATCGTACCCCTGAGGGTCAACGGCAAGTACCCGTTTACGATCTGTAAAGATAAGAATAGGCTCACGGCAATGCTGCCGGATCAGTTCATCCGATTCCAGGGCAATGATATTCTCCAGTCGTTGTTCGGTAATCACAAAAACGGGTGCGGAAACGTAAGTCTCGTGCGGTCTTTCCGCATTCATCTCGTAATGAGGAAGAAAAGGTTGCTTACGGTATCGATTAAAAACGCGGACATCAACTCTCAAGTTCATCCCTCCGTTTGCAAATTAGGCGTATAGTTCATAATGAACAGTTCCTTCACAGGCTGCCGTCCTTTCGTTTGCTTCGCAATGGAATAGCGGGTTTCAACGCCCTCAATTACAAAAGGGGCGTACCACTCCCGAATGGTCGGATGGTCGTTAATACTCAGCAAAAATTTGCCCTTAATGCCGCCCAAGAGCTCACGTAGCTTCCGGTGATCGGATTCGTCGAATTTGTACAGATAGCCGGAGAGTCCCAAGTAAGGGGGATCGCAATAAAAAAAGGTATCCGCCGAATCGTACCGGGCGAGTACCTCTTCAAAAGATCGGTTTTCGATATAAACACCAATCAGCCGTTCATGAGCAACTTTAAATTTTTGTTTGACGTTGGACATATCGTATGCCGGCTTGCTTCGTGTGTACCCCCAATCGTCGGCGTCGTTGTACTTCCCGCCAAAATGCGAGTAGACACGGTAGTAAAAATCATACGCTCGGGTAACCGGGTCGCGTTCCTGATCCCGTCGTTTCATGATACGTTCAAATTCATCACGGGCATAGAGTGCCCACTCAAACCGTTGGGCAAGCCCTTCCCAATCTTCTTGAATCACCCGAAAAAAATTGACCAGTTCCGCGTTGATATCGGAATAAACTTCCACTTTGGATCGTTCCTTGCCAAAGAGCACCCAGCCCCCGCCCCCGAATACTTCCGCATAAACGACATGCGGTGGAAAGCGCTGGATAATATCTTCACGCAGCCTGTATTTGCCGCCTTGCCACCTGATGGGACTTTTCAGCACAGCTTCACGCTCCCTTCAATATTCACCAAACATCGATCCTTCCCGGCTTTAACCAGAGGAAAGCAACGCCTCCATGCCTGTTGCCAGCAACGTGGTTGCCGTTTGACCAAAAATATGCAGCCGATAATCCGGAACCTCGAGCAACTGTGCCAGATCCAGCGCGTGCCGGACCGCCTGTTGCCGCTCTTTCCGGCATCCAAGATCAAACAAATTGACGCCCGGCAGCAAACCGATGATCTGAATCACACCACGCATTTCAATCACATAGATCTCAATGTTTCGCACGTCATCCCCTTCTTTCTTTATTCATGGCTCATCCAATTGCCGGAAGTAAGGTAGTGGATCCACTTTTTGCCTGTTCACCCGAATTTCCAAATGTAGGTGAGGACCGGTTGATTTTCCCGTACTGCCCACCCATCCAATCACTTCGCCTTGCAGCACCTGTTGCCGTTGACGTACGCCAATGTCCGTCAAATGCCCATACAAACTGACCAAACCGTTTGCATGTTGCAACAGAATCGCGTTGCCGTATCCGGTGCTGCCGCGGATGACTTGCGTCACCGTTCCGCTTTGCACGGCTAACACCGGTGTACCCCGCGGCGCGGGAATATCGACTCCTGCATGAAATGCTCCCTGCTCTCCCGTAACCGGATCTACCCGATAACCAAATGGACTGGAAATCGTCGTGTACCCTGCCACCGGCCATAGCCACGTTCCCGATCTGGACAGCATGGCCGCATATTCCTCTTCTTTCCGATACACCAACGCCACCTCTTCGCTGCTTCCGAACCAAACAGCGAGCGCTTCATCCGGGTTCTGGGCGGTCAATTGCAAATAATTTGCCAATGAAAAAATCGCATCGTAGGGATTATCCGGATCGATCTTCCCGTCGCTGTCCCCATCCACGCGATAACCCTCCCACAATGAACGCGGAAATCCTAAGGCTCCGATCGTGTCGCTTCGTTTGGCTTTCTTCACCCCAAAATCGGTTGTCACCTGATGAATGGCCGCAAGCCGCGCCCAGGAGGCGTGCTCTTGTTCGGCCTGGATGTAAATTGGCAGCAGGAATAAAGGAATATCGAATTCGGGAGTGTCCGGTACCTCAATGCCCGCCATTTTCGAGGCATCCGATGTCGTGACCAGCGACCCGAGCAAAGCAAAAACAAGAATGAAACCAAGCAATAGGGCCGCGACGCCGGTCACGCCCAAGCTGCCGACGATCCACCAGATGACTCGCTTTCTAAGTAAGCTCCCCGTTTCCATCCGTTTCACCTTTGGCACATAGTTAGATTAATCTTTCTCGTACTCTCGGATCATGGCCGAATCGTCGAGCACATAGCCATTAAATGCAAGCTCCAAGGCCTTTTTTCGGCTATGCCCTCGCTTCTCCAAATCCTCCACGACAAAGCGAATCATCGCATCTCGGCGGGTGAGCCGTTCCATCTTCACCGGGTCAAAATCCGTACGCATACGGTCTTCCTCCTTTCAAAATCCAACCCGCTCGGGTACGTAAATCCCCGTAGTGCTCCAAGAGCGAGCAGTTGGATGCTTCACCCATACATGGCCTGAGGATATGACCAATAGATCAATGTCCCGCCCTTGTACGTTTCCTCTGAGCAAATGCCCATGCGTTTGCCGTTCCATAACGAACCGTATCCAGCTTCAGCTCCCGCTTCAACCAATCGGCCAGTCGTTCCATCGTCCGCTCCCCTTTCCTTTATTTCAATTTTTTTATGATTTTTTTGGCGCGATCCTTGGTTTTTTTCCACGATTGCTTCACTTCTCCAACATGGTAAACAATCTCGCGTTTTGAAACGTCATACATCTCATGCGGTGTTGGGGCCTGGAAGATACTAAGCATTTGTTTTAATATCTTTTTGCGGAACAGGAAGGCGCAGAAAAAGAGTAGCGCCACAAAGATTTGCTGCAGGATCAAAATGCCGGAGCCGCGCGCCACCACATCGGCGACAAGCAGCGTGAACCCCATATAGAAGCCGTAAATCACTTTCGTGCCAAGCGTCCCGATCAGCCAACCTACCCAACGGCGGACAAAAGCAAAGCCGCGCTCCGGAAACAAGCCGAGGAGCAACACCACCGGTGCGAGGATGAGAATGGCCAGCGCCATTTCCTGTGCCAAGACCAGAATGAAAGATACGGTTCCGACAAAAAGCAGCAGGGTCAGCGTAGCGACAAGGGCAAGTATCGCAACCAAACACCGGATGGCCGCCGAACCGCCCATAAATAAGAGCGCCGTATCCGCATGGTCGCCATGATCCACGTTTTCGTCGCCCATGACTTTCCGCAAAATGTTCCGTTGATCCATACCAGGTGCATACTGACGCATCAAGTGCGCCCATTCATCCCCGACCTGTGCATCGATCGTCACCTCTTCTTCTTCCGCCAGGTCCTGAACGGCTTCGACTTCCTCGGCAGTCATGCGAACGTCGTCCGAGTCCTGACGATTGAATTGACCGATCAACCAGGGACGGTCAACAAACAGCTGCCAAAGCCGGTTGGATGTGGCCAACAGTTGCTGGTCCGCTGCGCCGGCAAGTCCCGCCTTCAGCTCCTCCCCGGTCACACGCTGATACGGTGCGGCAAGCGCCCCCATCGTCACCTGCGTCAGTTGGTCCAGCGTTTGTGATACCGCGCGAATGCTTTGTCCCGCGTTGGTGAAAAACCAGTAACTGCCGACCAGCACGACAATCGAGCCGATTACGCCGGACGTCAATCTTGTCGTCTGGTTGTTCCAGTAGCCCACTTTCACCATCCAGGCAGCCAGCAGCACAAGCGCCCACGGTAAAAACTTGCTGAACAGTCCGGTGCGCATGCCGTCCATCACCGGCAAAATCAGCGACAATTGTTCATTGACCAAATCCGTATGAAACCCCAGTTGCATAAGAAAAATACACAATCGCGTAATGAACGCATTGAGCATAAACAGTCCGTTTGCTATCCAGTTGAGCAGCAACGAAAAAGGATCATTCAGCTTCATTTTCCATCCGGACCACTCAATCAAATCGTAACCTAAGTCCCAGATATAGCTGTCGACCGGATACTGGCGGTAATCTAATGTTCGATCTCCCGGTTCGATGCCCATTTCGCGTTCGCCGGGCAGCAGTTGATCGAACATATCCTCGGGTGCATCGGCATAGGCAGGAATGGAGCTCAGAAACACAATCAGGCCAGCAATGAGCAGCACCGTCAATAGCCCAATGCAGCATCGTCGTCTCAACGGTTCTCCCTCCCTTCCATTTCGCCGGCTTTCGGCGTTGTATTAAAAATGGTGAGCAAATCATCCGGCGTCGGCTCAATATGCACCCGTCCGATTCGACCTGTAATATCCTTCATATAGCAATCGCCGGCTTTAAGCTCCCGGAATGCCTGGATCATGTCCTCGTCCCCCCGATCCAAACCGAGCAGCGTCAAATTATCCGCAATCGCACGCGGATCTTCCGTCCGGAAACAAAAAATGGAGCCGAGATTATTTCTCGTCTCCTCGTCCGCCACATCGCCGGGGTTTTGGGTCGCAAGTAAGGGCACGACCTGAAAGGAACGACCCATCCGGATGATTTCATCGATAAGCAACGCGCCTTCCGGAAAGGCGCGGAGTATCCAGCTCTCATCAATACCGAAGATTTTAAGTTGATCGCTTGGACGGTAAAACATATATTCACGCCCTAGTGCCGCAACCAAATACATGATACCAATGCCGAACCGCTCGTTCGGCGTCAACGCCTGCTGCAGCCGTTCGGTTCGTTTCTTCGGCAAAGGTAACCCGGCAAGCGTGATGACGATAAACCGCGCGCCGCTCATATTCGCGTTTTCTTCCCCGTCATGGGCGAAAATAAATTTGCCGAACGGACTTCGCGAATAGGACAACAGCCGGTTCACACAGCGCCGCGCTTCCACCCGGATCGCATCAACCGGCGAATCGTTCGCAATCCGCTCCATTTCCCGTATGAAGACATGTAAGTCCCTCTTGTCTTGCTCGAACGTACGCTCCACGGCCTCCATAATGGCGTCGGCCCGCTCGTCGTTCCGAGTGCCCTCCAACAGCAGGCTGAGGAAATCCAACACGATGCTGTGCGCACGTTCTTCGCTTTTCGACATTCGGAACGGATTGAATTTTGTTGTCGATTCCGCCGAAAAGTTGAGCCGCACCATGTTTTTTTGAATATCCGGGATGAGCGCAAAACAGCTATCCTCATCCTTGGGGTCGATGGAAAAGACGATGCCGCCTTGATTGTACCCGTGATAGAACAACGTCTTCTTCAACACCGACTTTCCCGAGCCGAGCGTACCGACGATGACGATTGCCCCGGAACGGTTCAATTCCTTGGACATCGGACGCTTCAGGTCGAGCAGCACCGGGATACTGTGCAATGTCCGTCCGATATAGTCCCCGTCCGGATCGCCGATTTCCCGGGATCCGTGCAGCATGCCCACCGCCAAAAACTTCGGGTCCATCGGGATGCGGTTTTGCTTGTCCATCGCCGCTCCTGGCAAAAAAAGTTGAAACGCCCGCGCCTGATCCGCCGGAGAACGAACGATGCGAATTTGCTTGGTCGCGTACAGCTGCAGCAACTGCGCTGCGCGCTCCTCCAGTTCCTTACGAGAGCCTCCCGACACATTAAGCCATGCGGAAGACCAGACGAGCGGCATCCCTTTTTGCAATTTGTTCTCCAACACACGTCCGCGTTTGCCTGCCCATTCCAACGTGATCGGCGTCTCTTCGGACGCTTCGGCATATTCCCGGCGCTGGTCTTTCAGCACCTTCCGGTTGCGCTGCAGACCGCCGGCCGCCTCGTGCGGCGTTTGCACCTGAAAGTGTAGGCTGACTTCGGCGGGAAACGGCAGGTCCTCGAGCGCATACAGCCACTCGTCGCCAATTGCCAAAATCTCTTCCGGCACATCGACAACCGAAAAGAACGCTTGATAACTTCTTAAGCTTTCTTCGTCCTGATCGTCATGATGGACAACCAGCGTCTTCATCTTCTCTTCACTGACCAAATCGGAAGCGAGCAAAATCGGCAGCGATTTTTTCGGGCGGAGCAGCACTCTGTCGCCTCTTACCCGCACTTCACGCATCGCTTCCGGCGTCAAGATCAGTTCCGGCTCCTGGGAAAGTCCTCGGAAGAAGCCCCGGCGAAGCAACCATTCAATTTCTTGCGGACCGCATCGTTCGCCGTTTAAATGATGGTAAACGTGATTAAACTGCAGGCTCTCAGCGGATTTGGCCATATGCAGGCGCTCTTCCTCCAGTTCGCCGCGCTGACGGTACCAGAACTGCTCCTGAATTTGGCTCAGAAAAGCGGCGGCCAGTTCCTTTAACGTTTGGCCCGTTTTTCGAAACCCGGACAAATCAACTTCGGGAAACTGTTTTTGCACGTCGGAAAGCTGCACAATCAAATAAAGCGATCGCTGCCACGGTCGACGTGCGTCAAACCGTTGCATGACCGCCTTCACATATCGTTCGTGCTCCACGCCCTGCCCTATTCGCCGCCGTCGCCAGTGTTCGGCATCCATCATCCGGGTTACCGACAACAACTGTCCATAGCCATGATAGCTATGCAAAAACTGCTGCATCTGGCTGACCGTGCCGCGCTTTTTCTCCGCAGACTGGTAGGCATACGGCTTCAGCGGTATGCGATACACCGCCCACGGTTTCAGAAGCGAATCGAACAGCAGGTTTTGCTCCCAGTACAACACGGGGCATTTCAACTTACTTCACCTCCTGTCATAAAAGGAGGGCACTTACCGGATCCAGATGCGGTGACGGTCGGCAAAATCGTACATGCGCTCGAGCCATTGATCCAGTTCGTCCGCTGTCTGCGCCGTGCGAAAACTCGCTACATACGGGAACGAACGGAAACAGACTTCACGGCTGAGCCGATCCGCAATCATCCGCCCTTTTTGCTCCACACTTATCGACTCGTCCTCCAAAATATCATCGATGCCGATCGACACATGATGACGCCAATTCCCCATATCCGGTTTCACCTCGCATGGATGTCGGCTCTTACTTGAGCCTTCCATTGTTCTTTGCCATTCTCTTTGAACTCCCGCTCCAATTGGAGCGGGGTGGTCCCGTACAACACACGATGTCCCTCGAGCCAGGCAGGCGGTACAATGGCCTGTTTCGGCTGCCGTTTGAGCGGCATGATCGACAAGCGGCCTGATCTTACCACCCAGCGCATGCGTACAAGTGCGGGAAGGAAGAGAACCCGAAAACCTTCCACCGTTCCAACCAACACTCCCTTGCGGCCGCACCACTCCTCGCCTCCTTGTTGAAGCGGCAGCCGTTCATAAGGACGGCAGTACCCGATAAACCGAACCCGATGGGTACCGCCAGGTTGGCGGACCGCCTGCCAACGGACCACCCATTTGGGCCGAACCAGAAAATGAACAATGTCCCGCAAATAGCGGGGCACCGTTTTGCCCGCCGGATCCAGTTTGACCGTATAATAAGCCGCGGCGACCGGACCGACCGTCATTGTGATCACCCGATCGAACGGAAGCACTGTAAGTACGGGCAAGATGTAACAAAAAATGAAAAAGACGATAAGGAAGACAAGCCACATGACGACGCCATCTTGCCGGATCGGCATCCATAACCTTATATCCCCAATATGGTAGATGAGCGGACGAACCCGATATAAGGCACGATACGATTCCGCTTTCTCCTGCTCGTTCATCGTGTCAGCCCCCCGTCGTATCCGTCAGCCCGTCTACCGAAATGCCCAGCGTTTTGAGTACATAGAAAGCTAAATATTTGGCGATGCCGGGTGCAAAAACAAAAATACCAAGGATGATTGAAAGCATAATGTGCGACCAAAGCCGATTCGTTTCTCCGTTGGCGTACATTTTCACACCACGGTAGATAGCGATCGTCAAGAAAATCGCCTGCAGCAATCGTTTCAACACGAGCAAACCGGTTTGGACAAAATCCCCATCCATATCCCTCACCTCCAGGTCTAACCAATGAATCGTGGTCCACGCGATCATGTTGATGGCTCGGATTTCGGTAAGTTATTACTGCATAGCCGCCACAAAAAACTTTTGATTTTCTTCCGTTACCTTCATTCGCCACACCTGCGCCAAACGAAAGCCGGTCGATGCGTCCTCGACGGTAAATGAAACCTTAACGTCATAAGGTCCTTCTCCGGTCGCTTCCAAACGATCTAACGCTACAAAACGCAACCGGCCGTTTAGCGGAACCATTTTGGCGTCTGCCGTTACATAATTGAGCAGGCTGCCAGCATCCTTGCTTTCGCATATCGCTTTCAGGAAACTTTCCATGGCCGGACGCATCCGCTCTTTCACCGCGGCGGATGCCGCTGCTGCTTGCGGAATCTTCGGAACAACTGGTGGTTCCTGTAATGATCGAATGATCGGCGGATCGGTGACCGCTGCTCCTTTTGTTGCTTGAACCCAAACCGGCACTTCAACCTCCCACATCACCCGCTCCGGATTGGCGGCAATAACGCGAACCCGGACCCGATAGGACGATCCGCCGCTAGCGGCGATGGTCAAAAACTCCGATGCCATCACCTGTTGACTTCGAGTGTTTGATTCGGCCTGTAAGGCAGCGACACGGGCAAGCGCATCCGGATTGACATAGGGCTGCAGCCGCTGCACTCGCTCTTCCGGCAATTCCCCGCCGTCCCAGAACATCCATTCCCGGGCAAACCCGAGCGCCGTTTGGATCGCCATCTGCTGCTCGGCCGTTCGTGTGAGCAAGGCGGGGACTGGATCGGTTTCCGTGCGAAACAGCGTAGAAACCGCCCCCAAACAGGAAAACATTAGCATGCTCCACAGGAGCAGCTTCGGCAGCCAACGAAATTCCAAGTCCATTCACCTCCCTGCAATCGGGGACGGCTCACGCGGCTGTTTGCCGAGAAGCGGCAAATCTGCCTCTGCGGGCGGCAGCAGCGGCATCTCTTTCAACCGGATGCGCGACTCTCCCACTCCCCACCAAAGTGCTTCCTCTACGCCTTTTCGCTTCCATTCGCTCTCGCTGATTGCCCAGACGTTCGGCAACGGACGACCAAGCAGCGGCCCTTCGCCGAGCGCAGCCCAAAGACGCAACAAACGCTTCGGACGCGACTCGATCTTGGTCACGAACATGACATGCACTGCCGCAACGGACCGCCACGCAGAGGACAACACCCGTCCATACAGCCACAACTTGTCCTGTAGCTTCCATTGGTTTTCGCTGCCGGTATCGTACTCCACATGCAGCACAAGCCGTCCCCGTCCCGGAAGCACATAGGTGCATAATCCGTCCGGACGCAGCAGCATCGTTTTTTTGCCGGACTCTTTGAAATGAGCGTATTGTTCCGCGGCTTCCCGGGTCGACTGCCACTCCGTTATACCTTCACCTTTATGGTGCAAACTGTGCTCAATGAGAGAAACAAAAAAGGCGTTGGTGCCGTACACATGCTCCAGTTGCATCGGCAGCTTCTCCCAAGCTTTGGAACGGAAACCGTCTTCTTCGCCGGCAAGCAGCGCGGCGGTTTTCGCCCCTTGGGCGGTCAGACCGTATCCTACATGGTTGAGCCGAAGGAAGGGAAGTGGAATGCTGCGAATTAACCCTTGCCGGTTCAATTGACTGGCCATCGCGTAAAGCGTAGGCAACCGGTAATTCAGAACGATCGCCGCCTGTTTGGCGGTCATCGGTCCGTATCGGTAAACCAGTGCAAGCAGCTCCTTTTTTGCCGCTTCGTACATGTCTCTCTCCTTTCCGCGCAGATGAGAGTAAGTCCGGTTCAGCACGACCGCCGGCTCATGCGTCGGTTGCGGTCTTGCGGCGATGTTTCCATCTAACCGGTTATCTCCATCTTTATCTCAGACTTGATCTCAGTCTTGATCTCAGTCTTGATCTCTGACTTTATTAGGCATGAGCCTTACTCCGGATCGTCGCGCCGCCAACCGTTAAGCGGGGACTGCGGTCCTTCTCCGATGTTCATTTCCCGCTCGACCGTCTCAATCGATCGGCCATCCTGTTTGTCCGAATGCGCCCACGCTTCCCGAATCCAGGCTTCGTGCTTCATAGGCACGATCTCGTTTTTCACCGTAAACAGCTCAAGACGCCCTTCGTGTCCTTTCGTGCGCACAATGGCGTGCAGCTCGGCCAGGTTCATCAAATCGGTATTTGTCACCTGGGGTTTCAGCCAACGCGACAATTTGTCCGCGTCCGGCCCGCCGAGTTGCAGCAACATTAGCGTTCCGACATTGCCGAGAATCGCCTCCAGAATGCGATCGGATAATTGGGTCAAATACTGGGTGGCCAGAAAGAGCGACAAGCCGAACTTGCGGTCTTCGGCCAGTATTTTCGTTAAAATGTCCGTCGCAAACAAATGGACTTCGTCGGCAAAGAAAAAATGCGCTTTGGACTTGTGCTGTGGCCGCTTGCGGCAGGTGAAATGATAATCTATGAAAAACAGGCTGGCCAGAATCTTCAGTAAATCCGGGACGCAGCCGCTGCCGTCGATGAGCACGATATGGCCCTCGTCCATCGCCCGCCGGGTGTCGATGCTGCTGCGCTCTTGCCCCAGCATCCGCCGCGCGGTCGGGTACGTCGTTAAGGCACCAAGCTTGTTCATGATGGGACCGAGATGATCGCCCAGATTTTTGATTTGCGCGAACTCGTCCAACCAAAAATGGCGCAGATGCACGTCGAGTTTCGGCAGCAATTTTCTCCGGTAGTTCTCGTTATAGAAAATATCCATAATGCCCAGTATCGTTTGCGGCGGCACCGATAACAGACTCAACACGGCATTCCGTAAATAATGCTCCGCCCGCGGGCGCGAACCCGGGAACAATTGCTGCAAGGTGGTCACAAACTCCCCGGTCAACGACTCCCGTACATCCGCATGCGCGTCTTGAAACAAGTTGAAGCCGCGCGGTCGTTCGGTAGCCCCGAGCGGAATCAGGTGCAGCTTCGGATACAACTTTTTCGGGATATAACTCAGCAACGTTTCAATTGCCCCGCCGTGCGGGTCGAGAAACGTAAAACCGGGCGCTTGGTCCGACTTCCGCTCCAGATCTTCAACCATACGGGTCATGATCGAGAGCAGCGTAGACGTTTTCCCGGAACCGGTCGTGCCGGCGAGAAACGCATGCTTGAGCATTTGACCCAGCGGCATACGAAGTTCCCGTTCCTGGCCCGGTACGTTGCTTTTCCCGATGTAGAGGCCGTGGTCGAGCCCAGTGGGAGCCGGTACAATTTTTGCATGCATCTTCTCCATATGCGCGGCGGCCGGATCGCCAAAAGCAGGAATGCGCAGCCAGTAGCCCAGTTCCTCCGAAGCGAGCAATAACTGCTTGGATGGCGTTCCCGGTGCGAATACCTGCTTTTTGCCTTTTACCGGCCGCAGGACGATGCCATTACCGCTTCGCATCGATTGCAGCATATCGTTCATCGTTTGCAGTCGCGCTTTGGCCGAAGAGGAACGAATCAGCACGCGAAATCCGGTCCACAGCCCGATTTCATCCTCATCCTGTTTGCTTTGCAGCGTCCGCATCACGTTTTGCTGGTAGGCGGTCAATTCCCGCGGCCGTGATTTAGCCTTTTGGTTCGTGTTCATCTCCCGCCAAATGGACTGTATGGACACCGGCTCATTGGCCGGGGAACGCAGCCAGTTCTCGGCTCTGCGGACACGGCGCTGAAGGAGCCGCTTGCCCGCTGGCGCAAATGCCAGCTCCAGCCACACCTCCTCACCTTCCGCCAGTTCGCCTGCACCCATCGCGGCGATCATTTCGTTCAGCGGATCTTTGCCGGTCGGATGGATACTTGCAACGGAAAGAGCGCCCTTATACGCCGGACGGCCTTCGGCAACGATCACGTTTTTGCCCGAACCAGCGGTAAACACGGGTGTCTCGACCGGAAGCAAATACATTCCGTACACCTGTGTGTGGAACCCGGTACGAAATCCCATCCAGCGAATGTCGGGGACAGAAACGTAGATCCGTACCCGTCCAGCAGGTCCTGCACACTGGATCAGGAAACGAAAATAGAGTTGTCCATACCGAAGACGCTGGAATCGGGGAAGCCCAAGTCCGCTGATATGCCGGGCAAATCGCGTTGCATTGGCAAACTCCATAGGCGTGGCATTAAGGGAGGATTGAATTTCGAACCATAGCGTTCGCTTGTGCTGACCTTGGCCGGGCTCGCACCAGCTTGGAAATAAAAAAGAGAGCATCGCTGCTCCCCTCCCCTCGATCTTCCGCTCCTCAATTGTCGAGATATTGGATGGATCCATCACTCCTTTCCCTTCAGGAACGACCGGTGAGCCCGATCAGCCCTGAAAATGAAAAAGACAGGCCGTCCGGGATGCCCGGGAGCCTGTCCACACCTTTTTGACACTATCAGATTAACAGGATTACGTGACCTTGTCTTGTCCCTTTTCCTGATCATTTTGTGACCTTGGATTGACCTTTGATTTTTGGTAGCTTTAGCCCTCTACTCGAGTCGAATTATGATATTGACTCACTTATCCGACTCAAATAAACCATCTTAATTCTTTTCGAAAGAAAGGAACCCCTTCCGTATTTTCATAATCATAAACCATTAAATAGAGTTTACTAACTTGATTTGCTAACTGAATTATTAGCTGGTCTTTTTCTATTTCTCCCATTTTCAAACCACTAACATCGAGATATGCAGGATATACAGCCGTGGACAAAGATGAACTCTTGATCAAATAGGTAAAAAACTCATTTTCAATAACCTCCCTTTCATCACCTTCTATTTCAAAACACCCTAGCTGGCGATAATCATTCTGAAATTTTCTACCTAGAATAAAGTGGCCAATTTCATTGTTAACCAGTTTTTCTTTAATCATTCTTTCAAAAACTTTATAAGCTATATCTTTGGCGTCATTAACTTGAAGACCGCATGGTTCCCCGTATTTGGTCTTTGTTACAGTAACAGAATCAAAAATCATGCTAAACATTAAAGCTTCATCATCCACTTTATTAGTGATAAAGAAGGAGTAATCTTCTATACTGGAGCTTCCTAGTTCTCTTTGATAAAAATAATGCCTAGCCAGAATCCCTTGAATATTGATCATGTTGATCAGGATTTCTCTTATTTGCTCTTCATCAGTCGTTGAAATAACAGGCAGTTTACGAACAACGAGCTGGTTTGGAGAAAAAAAGGAAGTGTGGTTTTCTTTCATTTCGTTAAAACTAATCTTTTTCATATCCTCACCATTTTCTTTAAAAATGGAAATAGGTGAACTAACTACTTAGTAGTTAATTCACCCAAGTCCTCCCTAATTAATTAGCATTAGCAGTTTCAAAAATAATAGATAGAGGTGCGGGCGATAAAGGGTCTGTCTCTAAAAAGGAGACCGTTAAATCACTGGCCCTTACTCGAACCTTTTCAACATCTGAAGGTATAACAAAATCGTCACCAACTTTTGCTGTACGTAGTCTTGTTGCCGTAAAAGTTGAATTTACATCTTTATCGAGGTATGTGGCAGGTGAAAGTACAGAAGTATTTGTAACAGTAAAATTCCCTTTTAACCCTTTCAACCAATCACCTGTTACAACCATCGTATAAAACAATTCATATTTGTTTGTACCAACATAGTTGTACAAACTCATAGTTAATCCTCCAAAGACAACATCACTAGCGGTAATTGAGCTATTAGGTTTTACTAAAGGAATAGTTGCATGGAAGTTGCCGTTTGCATCACGTTGCAGGACAACTCCATCTTCCTGAAATTGGGCAGGAAGCATTTCTTGTAATGGTACTGTTGTTATCTTTGCCTCTTTACCAGCCACTTGCTCTTCATAAACTGTACCGGCAACTTGAGTGGTTTCACCCATACCATATGCGCTTGTCGCAATAGATACTACGAGCATAATACAAAACAAAGCAGACGAGAATATCTTCTTCATTTAGATTCGAAACCCTCCCATTTTTTGAAGGCTGGCCAGCGATCAATTATTATTTTGTAACAATTCCATTATATCCCAATATATCAAGTTTTGTTATAACATAAATACAATTATTTCGAATATTCTATGTCATTATCCAAATATAGAATATATTTCATAAAAACATCTAGATAGTGATAAGTTATATAATATGTTAATTCTAGTGAGTTTAACTCTTTCTGAGAAAATAGGCAAATCGGGTGAAGATTGACCCGACTCATGGCAATCATTTAGCAAGTTCCAACGGACGACAGAGCCCTGATCCACCACAAGCGGAAAGCCTAACCGTTCGTCTGAAGAGCACCAGTATTGAACTTACCACCGGATTGCCAACCGCTACCATAATTCAAGGAGAACAAGGTTCCTAATCATTTTGTGACCTTCGATTGACCTGACCTTATTCCGCGGAATCGTCCGATGAATCCACATCCGAATTCGCTTCTTTATCATCCACGAATAAAATGGAAGCCTCTCCGCCTACAAAGCGGTAAATGTGACTGAGCAATCGTTTCCGCCGCTTATAGAACATGCGGTGCGTTAAGCCCAGCTTTTCCATGACAAGCATGGAAGGCAGACGGCGCATGTAACGCTCTTCCACAAATTGCTGATCTTCCTCTTGCAAGGAGTGAATCGCGGCTTCCAGCACATCAATCCTCAGTTCCATTAAAGGGATTTCTACATTTTGCAATTGTAAACGGCGGATTATCTCGTTTAATATTGCTTCGTTTTTTTGACCCTTGCCGTAGATCGGGACCAAATCGAATTTTTGTGTAAGCCCCGGGATACGTGACAACTGTTCCCGCATGGACTCCAACTGCGATTTCCAAACCGGTAAAGTGAATAACCAGTTTTCGACGCGAGTGAACGGGATCGGTCGGCTCACTGCCCCCACCCCCGTTGCCGGATACGATGACGAACTCTACCATACCAATCGTGACGCATCAATTGGGCGTAAAAGGCTTGCGAATAGCTGGCTCCACTCCGCTTTTCAGGCTTGTTTGATTGACATTGCGCCGGCAAATTCGGTTTATCCGTCTCGGAAAGAGAAACTTCCCTGAAAGACTGCCCCGCATTAACGACTTCGTGCTTCCCCATCATTTTTGCTCCCTTCAAATTCATGAATGGGCGCGCGCTTGACCTTATTGTACGGGGAAGGTCACGTTTCGGTAAGGCGACTCTTTTTGTACAACCTTTTTACAAAAGGTTGTATATTTTCCTGGAACCCCCATGGGGTATATGCATAAGAATATCAAACAAAAATAGCACCTGCCAACGTGGTTGAAGGTGCTATTCATGGCTTTTGTGCAGTTTCTTAATCCTACTTAAAGTTTAACAGCTTTGATAACGGCCGATTGAATGTAATCCTCCATGCTCGCCCCAGGAACCCAGTCCTGAATGAATTCGCGGGACTCATCTTTCGGCTCAACAACAATATCGTTAAATCCGCTCGATTGAAGCATTTCCCTGACTTCAGCCACGGTGGACGCGCCGGATATGCAGTTTGCTAATGAATCAAGATCACCCCGGATCTCTGCCGGTAATTCCGCTGTCGTCACGATATCCGAGATGGCTAAGCGCCCTCCTGGTTTTAATACCCGGAAAGCTTCACGAAAGACTTGCTCCTTATCGGGAGAAAGATTTATGACACAATTAGAGATGATGACATCGATCGAGTTATCAGCTATCGGGAGATGCTCGATTTCGCCAAGCCGGAATTCAACATTCCGGTAGCCGTTCTTTTGCGCATTGTTGCGGGCACGGCTTACCATCTCTGGTGTCATATCAACACCGTAAACTTTGCCGGTCTCTCCCACTTGCCGGGTAGCCAGAAAACAATCAAAGCCTGCTCCGCTTCCCAAATCCAGAACGACTTCCCCAGGCTGAAGCGATGCGATCGCTTGAGGATTCCCGCAGCCTAGACCAAGGTTTGCCCCTTCCGGAGCCGCTGATAGTTCTTCATTGGAATACCCCAATTTCGCTGAAACTTCATCGGCCGTACCGGAGTATCCGGATGCCGATGTGCTAGCCTGGCAACAACTTGCATTGGAATTGCTTTGGATCGCAATTTGCTTGTATCGGTTTCGTACATGCTGGCGTACATCATCATTCTTTACTTGGCTCATGGAACATCGCTCCTTTTTTAATATATCAATTTTTTTTGATTAAATGTACGGATTAAAAACCCACCATGTGGGCTTATGAACAGCATCCGCTTGAATCGTCCAGTTTGCGGAATATACAGCACAACTCGGGAGATAGCAGTCGGTTAACCTCCGCGTGATTTAACTCATAATAGCTCCAAGTTCCTTTCATTTCTCGGAAGATCAAGCCGGCATCAAGCAAGATTTTCAAGTGATACGACAATTTAGATTGCGGCATATCCACGATTTCTACTAGATCACACACGCATATGCTGCCCTTTTGTGTAAGTTCATACATAATTTGCAGACGCTTTTGATCCGCGAGCGCTTTGAATTTGGCTTCAAACTTGGCAAAATCGATCGTCTCTCCGTCTTGTTCAAGGATGGGAAGTTGTATCATCATGCCCTCTACCTCTCCTTAGCAGCAAGCGGCGCAACAAGCCGCGATCGGCTGCAAGACCACCGACGTCGAATTGTTTTTACTTCCCTTAAGGCTATTGGTATCCAACCACTTCCACGCCTGTCGCGCCCGCTCTTCGATTTCTTTTTGCTGAAATTTCATCAGTTGTTCCATCACGTAATGGTTCATCATCGGACGAACCTCCATTCATCAAAATTTCTTGATGAATAAATCGTAGCATGCAGAGCTGGTAAAATCAAGATTAAATCAAAAATAATTGATTTAATATCGTGATGGTCTCGATAAGCACTACTGCAACGTAACTTTATTGAATCTTAACGTCATCAAACGGCACTGGGGATTTGATGCGAGACGTGAATAGAGCTTTTTTTATTAATTTATCCCCACAACTTCGCTTCGTCTCTCCATAAATAGAACATCTCTCCAAACACCATTCATTTTGCCGATCTTTTCCCGACGACCTACCTTACGAAAACCATGCTTCAAATGAAGAGCTAAACTTGCCGAATTTTCAGGAAATATTCCGGTTTGAATAGTCCAGAACCCTCTATCTTCGGCGATTTCTATCAATCGACCAAGAAGAATATTCCCCACGCCTTTACCGCGTGCATCCTGCTTGACATAGATACTATTCTCTCCGACACCCGAATACACACATCTTGAGGATACAGGGCTCAATGCTGCCCATCCGACGATCTTGTCACCGTCAAGACAAACAATACTGCACTCCAGGTCATGGCTGGAGTACCACTGTTCTTTAGAAGGTGCGTTCATTTCGAAGGTTGCGTTACCTGTCATTATGGCTTCTTCATAGATAGATTTAATGGCTTCCCAGTCTTCACTGGAAACGAGACGAGTTAAGAGCATCATATTCCCTCCACTACTTATTTAGCCATATTATAAATATTATTTTTATCGCAGGTAGTTCGGATTCATAACCGGTCACCCGATTGGGACGGAACAACATTTGTTGGATTTCAACATTGCTTCATTCAACAACTTAATAGAGTGAATTACAGTATCTTTTTCAAAATCGCTCATCTGCGAAAAAATTTCATTCAAATAGTCATTCATTTGTTGATCAATGGTAGCAGCTACGTATTTACCTTCTGTTGTAAGTGAAAGAACAAAAATTCTTCGATCCCCTGGATCGGGAGTCTTCTTTACAAGATTCATTTTAATTAACGTTTGTATTTGACGACTAAATGTCGTAATATCCGTACCTAAAGCTTCCGCTACTTGCTGAATGGACGGATTATGCTGACGATCTATTTCGTAAAGAATGTGACTTTGAACTAAAGTTATGTCGCAACCACCAGCTGAACAACAGTTTTTATTCAAAAAACCAAAACGGCGTGTCATGATTTGAAATAGTTCTCGAACGTTTTCCATTCCACTCACCTCAATTTTATTTATACTTTATACTACTTGTGTTTTTCAAATATATTGTTTATCGACTGTTAAGATGATGCGAAAGCCGTTTCACAACAAACTTCGCATCCGGTCCGACTCCTCTTAATGTTGCGGAAGAGAAAGAGCGTTGTCCCTCGAGTCCCACATAATAAAGTCCAGGGATCTTACTGATACCGGCTTTATGGATTGGCCTTCCTTCTCCATCCAGAGCGCCTATCGCTCGTAGGTAGGGGAATCGCGGCCGATAACCTGTCGCGAAGATGACTGAATCCACCGGTTCTTTTGTCCCGTTTGGCCATACAACTCCATCTTCATAAAAAGAGGTAAACATCGGCTGTTGATCTGGTTTTCCTGCAAGGATACGCTCCTTATACCGTCCCGTATCGTTCACCGCACTTGAACTTGGTGCCGATTTCCCGAATCTCCAAAATGGGAAAGTATCAAAACCAATAATTCTAACCCAAAAATGAATATCCTTCCCCCAAACCTTTTGATTCATAAATTGAACCGGCTGCAAAACAGCGAGAGACGTTTTACTCACCTCAGCCAGTTCAACACCAATTTGTACCGCCGAATTCCCTCGTCCTACCACGACTACTCGCTGATTTCGAAATGAGCCCGGATTTTGGTATTCCGAGGAGTGAAGTGTTCGTCCTCGAAACATCTCCTGACCAGGTATTACCGGCTTGTACGGATTATGAAATGAGCCGTTTGCATTAATGATAGTACGAGCTTGAAACGTATCTCCTGAAGTTGTTTGTATGGTAAATCCATGCTCATCCTTTTTAACCGATTCCACGCGTTGATTCGTTCTTATCGGTAACTGAAATTCCTTCTGATAACTCTGCAGATAACGAATAACTTCATCTCTGGCAGGGTAATGATTTGGATCTCCGGGGAACTTCATCCCGGGCATGGATGAAAATCGAGCTGGCGAGAATAATTTTAGGCTGTCATAATAGTGCGGCCATGAACCGGTTGCTTGGTTATTTGCCTCTAGTATCAGAAAACGTAGCCTTTTCTTTTGCAAATGATATCCTGTGGCCAACCCCGCCTGACCTCCTCCAATCACGATCGTGTCCAGTACATCCATGATGTAAAGCACCTCCATTATATTTGCATTCTACAACTTAAAATAGATAAAAATACCTCTTCATTATTGCGATAAGTCCAAAATACTCGCTTAATAAGTGTAGGGACTATGTATTATATATACTTCATAAATTTGCAATATGCAACTTTTATTTTATTTTGTATGAGTATCTTTTAACAAAAAAAGAAGCCTCCAATATATCAGGCTTCTTTTATTGAATGATTAGTTCCGATTCGGGTATAACGTTCTAAGAGCATCACGCATTTCCGGTTTTATCGCAATTTCAGAACGAATGGACTTGACCAAGCTTTCTGCTTCTGCAACACTGGATGCTTGGCCGAGTTCAAGCATCAATCCGGTAGCTACAGTCCCTGTCCGATTGCGGCCGCCTGAGCAATGAAAATACACTTTCTGATCATGGTCCAATCCTTGTTTAATCGCTTGAATGGCTTCTGCGATCGAAGTTTCTTGTCCGCATGTATCTTCGACAATAGGATAATGATGCCGCATAACACTTTTTGGAAAATCATTTGGCTCCTTACCATCATCCCTTAAGTCATACACATCGGTAATGTCCTCATTCCGCAGCGCTTCCTGCAATCCATCAATTCCACCAATAAATACTTTGCCTTTAACCAGTTCATGGTAATGAGCCATGTTTTCTCTCCTCTCCATATATCAAGCTTAGCAGCAGTTGCTTCCGCCGCTAATCACTAAGCCTGCACCTTCTTCATCTTGTTCAAGATCCAATGTCACTTGGCTTACCAATTCTTCAACTTGAGGATCGATCGCTACCTCAATATTATTGATGCTTTTTACAATATCCGTTTCCTGAGCGTTTTCGAGCGCCAATTGAAAGCTCGGACCGCAGCAACCGCTAGCAAGAACAAATCGCAGCGTCGTGACTCCGGCTTCCTTCATCATTTCTTCAATATAACTTTTGGCTCCATCTGTAATAACCATGACATATCAACCTTTCCAATCTAATTAGATTCCTCATCCAGCTAAGTAGGCTCCGCAATCAGTTTTTTCAACTGCGTATACCCTTTAATTTCCTCAGGCTCCCATGGAATAATCACCGTATGGTGGTTTGACGTTTCATTAATTTCCTGGATCCAGGATTGTTCGGACCGTGCGCGACTTTGCAGGACAGGGTCAGTCGTTCCAACAGCGGCAAAGCTTTGATTAATGACCCACCATTTTGTCGGTATGCCGGCGCGTTTCAAATCATCATTCAATCGAACGGCCTCATAATAAGGAGTAGCTTCAGCCAAAGTGACGATGACCACACTGGTTTCTTTCGAATCCCTCAAACGAGGTAACAACTTTTGAACGGATGGCGGTATCTGACCGGATGAACGCTCAATTTCCTTATGATATTCCTGAGTGGCATCGAGCAGCAACAAGGTATGACCGGTTGGAGCTGTATCGATCACCACGATTTCCTCCCCGCTTCGGTCTACCAATTCAGCAAAGGCTCTGAAAACCGCGATTTCCTCCGTGCACGGTGACCTTAAATCCTCTTCCAAGTATGCGAGTCCATCCTCATCAAGCAAATCCTTGTTTTGATCAATGATTTCCTCCTGGTATTTTTGCACTTCCACCTTGGGATCAATCCGGCTCACCGTGATATATTCAGACTCCTGAATGACAAAATCAAGATGTGCGGCAGGATCTGTCGTACTCAGATGCACCCGGTGACCACGTTCAGCCAGCCCGACGGCAATCGCTGAAGCGACCGTCGTTTTGCCTACCCCGCCTTTTCCCATGGTGAAGACCACGCGGGTTCCGGCCGAATCCAAGTCTTGAATGAGTTTTTGAAAGGACGGTATAGATATCTTTTGATGTACCCCTGGAACCGTTTCTGAGACATTGGGCTCAAAGAAATCGCGTAAATTTTGCAGCCCGGTTACATTAAAAGGAGCCATAGGAATTTGGTAAGTCGGAAGCGCTTGGATCACCGGCGGAATTCGCTCCATCGCTTTCAACTGTCTTTCGTAAACCCCTTTAGATACGGGGTCGCCCGGTTTATATTGATTCAGAACACCGTTGATCACGAGATTCTGGTGATGAATACCGATCCCTTTTAATTCAACAGACGCCCGGGCTGCCTCGGTAAGCGGGGATTCGTCCGGTCTGGTGACGATCACCAGCATGGTTTGTTTCTCATCCGTTAAAGTTTGGACCGCTTGCTCATAAACTTTCTTTTGATTTTGCAAGCCGGCAAGCGGGCCTAAACAAGAAGCACCATGTGTGCTCTCATTAAGAAATCCGCTCCAGGCCGTGGGAAGCTGCAGCAGCCGCAACGTATGGCCCGTCGGTGCAGTATCAAACAGAATATAATCGAATCGATCCTTAAGCTCTTGATCCGTCAACAGAGCCGAAAATTCATTAAAGGCAGCAATTTCAACAGTACAAGCACCCGATAACTGCTCCTCCATCGTTGCAATCACCGTGTCGGGCAGTTTACCCCGATACGGATCGACCATGGACGCTTTGTATTCCGCTGCCGCGGTTTCGGGATCCAAATTTGCGGCATACAGGTTATCCACTCCATCTACTTGGACAGGATGATTCGTAAACGCCATGCCAAATACGTCCTGCAAATTCGAAGCTGGGTCCGTGCCGACCAATAACACCCGCTTACCGGAATCGGCTAAAGAAATAGCCGTTGCGCAAGCCGTCGAAGTTTTCCCTACCCCGCCTTTACCAGTAAAGAACAGGTAAGGAGTTAGTGGTATCGACAGTGGATCAAACCGAGTTGGCATCTTCAAATCCTTCTTTCCTTTACGGTTGTACTTTGATTTCCAGACGAACCTTTGGTTTCTTGATGAGTTCATCTTCGGATAGTCCCGTCCAAGCACACAACTCTTCATTGCTTGGATAGTTTCGTTCCTTAACCACTTGTCCGTCCACGATGACAATCGGTAACACATCCGGACCTTTGTCGGAAAGCAACTGCTCCACCAACGAGTTAGCCACAAAAGCTGCAGGTTCACTTGCCAAATTATAACGAGTCACGGTAAATCCTTTTTTGTTCAAATTGTTTACCGCGATGGAAATGCGGATCAACTCAGGATCTACACCAGGGCCGCAAACTCCCGTTGAGCAACACATCGCCGGATCATAGATTTCCATATTTCTCATGAAAAAGCACGCTTCCTTTCCCATAGAAAATAGCCGAGAGTCCTCTCGGCTGTTTTGTTTATTACTCGCCAGTTTCGGCAAACTGTTTGATACGCGCGCCAACTTCATCGCGTACTCTTTGGAACACGGCCCATTTCTCTTCGTCCGTGCCTTGCGCTTTTGCCGGGTCGTCAAATCCCCAATGCTCGCGTTTTACATGCGGAGGGGTCATCGGGCAGCGATCTGCAGCGTCGCCGCACAAAGTGACGACCATATCGGCATTGTTAAGCAGTTCCATATTAATGATATCCGACGTTTGTGCGGAAATGTCGATGCCTACTTCCTGCATGGCTTTAACGGCATTAGGATTCAGTCCATGGGCCTCAATGCCTGCGCTATATACGTTCCATTGATCACCCAAATATTTTTTGGCCCATCCTTCAGCCATTTGACTGCGGCAAGAGTTCCCTGTGCACAAGAAATAGATCGTTTTCTTTTCCATGATTCATTTCTCCTTTATGGTTGGGTTAGTTCAGCATCAAAATACTTGCGTTTGAAGCGTAAAGCCACATTCACTAATGCGATTAATACCGGCACTTCCACTAGCGGTCCAATAACGGCCGCAAAGGCTACACCCGAATCAAGGCCGAATACGCCGATCGCCACCGCAATGGCAAGTTCGAAATTGTTACTGGCTGCCGTAAACGACAGTGACGTAGCAACGGGATAGGATGTCCCTGATTTTTTGGAAAAGAAGAAGGACACTACGAACATCACCACAAAATAGATGATCATCGGAATCGCAATGCGTACAACGTCCAGAGGCAGCGTTACGATCAGATCCGCTTTTAATGAGAACATGAGAATAATCGTGAACAATAAAGCGAGCAGGGCAAGCGGGCTGATCTTGGGAATTAGCACTTTTTCGTACCATTCCGAACCCTTTAATCGGATCCCAATCACGCGCGTCAATAATCCGGCCAGAAAGGGAATTCCCAAATAAATCAGGACGCTTTCGGCAATTTGCCCCATGGAAATATTCACTTCAGCCCCTTGGACCCCAAACCAGCCGGGCAAGACCGTGATAAACACATAGCTAAATACCGAGTAGAACAGAATTTGAAAGATGGAGTTGAAAGCGACTAACCCTGCGGTGTACTCCGGATCTCCTTTAGCTAAATCACTCCAGACTAGAACCATAGCGATACATCTAGCCAGGCCAATCATGATGAGTCCAATCATGTATTCCGGCAAATCGCTCAAAAACAGGAAGGCCAAGAAAAACATTAAAATCGGACCGATGATCCAGTTTTGCACCAAAGAAAGCAGCAATACCTTCCAATCTTTGAAGACTCGGCCCAGCTTCTCGTATTTCACTTTGGCTAACGGCGGATACATCATAACGATCAGGCCGACCGCAATCGGAATCGAGGTGGTTCCCACTTGCATCCGCGACAATATATCCGCAAAATTAGGAATCAACGTTCCGAGGATCAGTCCAACTCCCATCGCCCCAAAAATCCAAAAGGTCAAATAACGGTCGAGAAAGGACAATCTTTTTGTTGCGCCTTGACTCATTTCAAGTACCTCTCCTTTATTTCTGCCTTAAGAAACCCTTCATATAATATAATTATACACTTATTATTATATAAGTAAATAATAATATGTTTATGATTGTTCACAAGGTTCCCGGCGCTCTTTTAGTTCTAATTTCTCGACTTTATTCTGTACGCTTGGTAATTGCTTTAATGCATAAGCAACAGAAGGTTTATTTTCAATACGCAGAGAATAAAAAACCCATTGTCCTTTTTTGGTCTCGGAAACAAGCCCCCCAGCCTTTAGTTTTCGCATGTGCTGACTCACATTAGGCTGGGACATCTGCAACAGCTCAACAATTTCACAAACGCAGAGATCTTTTTCTTTCAAAAGAGCCAAGATCATTAACCGGTTTCGATCACTCAACAATTTGTATACGTCGGATGCTTCTTGATAAGTGTCCATGATTCCCCTCCTCTTATATTCCCTTCAGACACATGCATCATGAAATAATAATATTATTACTTAATTATATTATCTCCAGCATGTTACTTTAAAGTCAACTTATAACCGACGGAAGGAATCGTCTGGATTTCAATAAACGGAACCGCAGCTTGCAGCTTCTTACGAATGGCCGAAACCAGAAAAATGATTCGATTTGTTTTGTAAACGTAAGTTCCAAAAACAACTTCCTGTAATTGCCGAGTGGAAAATACCGTCCCCGGTTTTTTTAACAGATGAAAGAGCAGCGAAAATTCATCCTTACGGAAGGCGATTCGATGATCCAAATAGGTTATTTCCCATCGTTTAGGGTAAACTTCGATTACACCAAAACGAAACACCTCATCTTCTTGAACGTTGGAAAGAGGATAAAGTACATTCTCGGTTACCCGCCGCATAATGGCATTGATCCGAGCCATCAGTTCGGAGTAGCCAAAAGGTTTAAAAATCACATCCTCCGCTCCCATCGAAAGAGCACGAACAACTTCCTCTTCCTGACTCCAATCACTAAGAAGAATGACAGGAAAATCCCCTATCTTACTCAGCTGCGCCAATGTCTCCAACCCGTTATGAAGCGGACCGCCGACATTGAAAATCACGATTTCGAAGGAAATGGATAAAGCCGCCCGGGGCGCTTCCTTTATATTTTGAGACCACTCTACTCTGTTTCCTTGCCTCGTCAAACTATATCTAAGGAGCCTTCCAACGGTGAGATCCTCATCGATTAAAAGAATGCGAAAACTCATCATTAAGGATTCAGTTCAGGACGATGGCCGTTTACCAGAAAAACTACATTCTCGCCTATATTGGTTGCATGATCAGCAATCCTTTCAATGTAGCGGCAAACAAAAGCCAACATCAAAATTTGGTTCATTTCATAAGGTTTTTCTACGATATAAGAAACAAGCTCCCGAATAATTTGACTGTATAGATGATCAACTTGATCATCGTCCCTGGCCATTTTATAGGCTAAATCCACATTCTCATGAAGATAGGCCTGGATAGAGTCATGAATCATCTTCTTCGTAATTTCACCTAATCGTAATATATCGGCGCGGGAAACTTGCATTAGTTTTTGCTCTTCCATTTGCAGTACAACTTCCGCGATATCTACCGCAAGATCAGCCATACGTTCCAAATCACTTGATATTTTAAACGCAACGAGGATTTTACGCAGATCCTTAGCTACGGGTTGCTGGGTTGCGATCAGTTTGGTCCCTATCTTCATGATTTTCTCTTCCAGCTCATTGATATCGAGATCGTTTTTGATAATCTGGTCGGCGCTGCTTATATCCTGCTGATCCAACGCCTGAATCGCGTCATTTAAAACGGTTTCTGTTTGTTCCCCCATTGTTACCAGCAAGGTTTGAAGCTCCGCAAGTCCTTGATCAAACTCTTTGCGCCTCGTCATTGCTTGATCTCTCCCCTATAATGATAATCTTGGCATCAGCCGAATCTTCCCGAGATGTACTCCTCCGTTCTCTGCATTTTGGGGCTTGAAAACAATCGTTCCGTTTCATCATATTCAACCACTTCACCGTTCAGAAAGAACACCGTTTGATCAGATACTCTGGCAGCCTGATGCATATTGTGAGTCACCATCACAATCGTATACTTTTCCTTCAGTTCATTGACCAGTTCTTCAATTTTCAAGGTTGAAACGGGGTCCAGTGCGGACGTTGCTTCGTCCATGAGCAGAATGGCCGGGTTTACCGCAAGAGCTCTGGCTATACAAAGCCGTTGCTGTTGTCCTCCTGACAGACTATATGCGGAACGTTTCAGGTGATCTTTGACCTCATCCCACAACGCGGCTCCGCGAAGACTTTGTTCCACAATACCATCCAGTTCCGCTTTTTTGGTGATCCCGTGAATTCTTGGACCGTAAGCCACGTTATCATACACTGTTTTCGGAAATGGATTTGGTTGCTGGAACACCATCCCTACCTTCTTGCGAAGCGCTTCGGCATCAAGGTCCCCTTGATACAGATCCACTCCTCCGATCCTGACCGAGCCCTCTATTTTCACATCAGCAATCATATCGTTCATCCGGTTTAACGTACGAAGCAATGTGGATTTGCCGCAGCCGGATGGGCCGATGAAAGCTGTTATTGTATTGGCCTGAATAGGCAAGTTAATGTCCTTTAGCGCGTGATAGGTCCCATAGTGCAGATCAAGGCTTTGGATGTCTATAATGCCACTCATACATGTTTCCCCCGGTTAATTTTTATTTTGGTATTTATTACGAATCAATACTGCGGATAAATTCATCAAAATCAGAAGAGCAAGCAGCACCATAATACCGGCAGCAGCCAACTCGTGGAATTCAACTTGGGGCCTTGCGATCCAATTATAAATTTGGATTGGTATCACGGTGAATTGATCCAGCGGATTATCCGGAAGAAACGCCACGAAGGTTAACGCACCAATCATTACAAGCGGTGCCGTCTCGCCAATCGCTCTTGAAAGAGATAAGATGACGCCGGTCAGTATCCCTGGAATAGCCGAAGGTAGCACAGCCCTCTGCACCGTCTGCCACTTGTTCGCTCCCAGGGCATAAGAGGCGTCTCTTCTGGATCTCGGTACGGCGCGAATAGCTTCCTGTGCAGACACAATGATAATAGGCAATACTAATAAGGCCATCGTTAGCGCTCCGGACAAAATACTACGCCCCATCGCCAGAGGTTCAAATCCGCCGGCCCGGACGAATAGAGTCAAGCCAAGAATGCCATAAACGATGGAAGGCACGCCGGCCAAGGTACTGATATTGATTTGAATCAGTCTAGTCAAACGATTCTTCGGCGCATATTCCTCGAGATAAATTGCTGCCCCTACTCCAAAAATCAGTGCGACCGGAGCCATAATGGCAACCATGTAGGCGGTTCCTACAAGCGCGGATAAGAGTCCGGCTTCCTTAGGACGCCGTGAAGGAAAATTCGTGAAAAATTGCGGCGATAAGGCATGAATGCCATCGATCACAACGTCAACGATCAAGGCCGTCAAGCAGACAATGCCAAATGAGGTGCAGACGATGAACAGCAAATGCAAGTAAAGGTCAGTTTTTCGACGAGCCCGGTTAAGTCTTTGATTCTCCAGCTCAAGCATGACTAATACTCCTCCTTAAAGCGTTTAGCCATATAGTGGGCAAAAATATTAAGCAGGAACGTGATCGCGAATAACGTCATCCCGACCGCAAAAATGGTTCCATACTCGACAGATCCGTGCGGCGTATCTCCAAGACTCACCTGTACGATATAGGCCGTCATGGTTTGAATGCTGTCCAGCGGATTTCCGGTTAATGTTGGGGTGGATCCGGCTGCCACAGTAACGATCATCGTTTCGCCAATCGCTCTGGAGAAGGCCAGTACAAACGAAGCCACGATACCGGATAACGAAGCAGGCACGACAACTCTAAGAGCGACTTCAAGCTTTGTTGACCCTAGAGCATAGGCTCCATCCCTAAGTGAACGCGGAACAGCCAACATAGCGTCTTCGCTAAGCGAAGCAATCATGGGAATGATCATGATCCCTACCACGATACCCGCACTTAATGCGTTGAATACAGGGACATCCTGGCCAACGGTTTCGCGAAACACCCACTGAATCATGGGTGTAACAAAGCTAAGCGCAAAGTATCCATAAACAATGGTGGGTACCCCCGCCAGAACTTCCAAAATGGGCTTGACGATCTTTCGAACCTTGCTTGGGGCGTATTCGCTGAGATAAATCGCACTCGCCAAACCGATAGGCATCGCTACGAGGCAGGCAATAACTGTAATCAGCAGCGTACCGCTTAATAAAGGCAACACACCGAATGATTTGGGTTCAATTAAAGGGGCCCATTTCGTAGAAGTGAAAAATTCTATAGGCGATACAAGCCGAAAAAAATTGATGGTTTCTGACAAAAGCGTGTAGACAATACCGATGGTCGTCAACACGGATACAGATGCAAATAGAAATAACAACTTGGGTATAAACCAATTCATAAGTGATTTTCGTTCATTTCTAAAGGATACGATTGGGTTTGCGGTTTTTGGTTCATGTTCAGCGCCCAAATGGATTACTCTCCTCACTTATAAAAATTCCTTTGGGATAGGGATGAAAATAAATCCCCCTTCAAAGGATAAACATAAAAATGAAGGGGGATGTCCCGTAATGACTATTGGCTTAATAATTATTTCAATTTAGCTTTTGATTCAGCTAACTTATCGTCAGGAAGCGGTACATACCCCACCTCAGTCGCTAATTCACCCGCATGATCAACAAAGAAATTCACGAACTCTTTAACTTCAGGGCGTTCATAAGAGCTCGTTTTAACATAGATGAAAAGTGGACGGCTCAAAGGCGTGTAAGATCCATCTCGAACTGTCTCTACAGTAGGTTCTACAGCGGTACCATCCTCATTAACGATGGCAACCGTACGCAGTTTATCCTGGTTTTCCTCATAATAAGCCAAACCGAAATAACCTAAACCATTCTTGTTTCCGGCAATCCCTTGAACCAGGGCGTTATCATCCTCACTAAATGAAACCTGGTCGTCATTACGGCTTGCCTGGGCTTCACCATTTACAGCTTCCGTAAAATAATCGAATGTTCCGGAATCCGCACCTGGAGAGAAAATGTTGATCTTTTCATTCGGCCACCCCGGTCGAACATCGGACCAGTTAACCACCGTACTTTCCGGTTTGAAAATCGCATTCAATTCTTCCACGGTCACTTGGTCTACCCAATCATTTTGCGGATTGACGATGACAGCCAAACCATCATAAGCAACCATCAATTCGATATATTCAATTCCGGCAGCCTTAGCCGCTTCCGCTTCCTCGTCCTTAATCGGTCTTGAGGCATTACTGATATCGGTCTCACCGGCAATAAATCGTTTAAAACCGCCGCCGGTTCCCGAAACACCAACCGGAACCCGCACGTCGCTGTGCTCTTTACTAAATTCTTCGGCTACAGCTTCTGTTAATGGAAACACGGTGCTGGAACCGTCGATTTCAATTTGACCCGACAGTTTTGTCTCTCCTGCAGAATTCGATGGTGCCGCTGAACTTTGTCCATTCGTTTCCGTGTTACCGGCTCCTTGATTAGCCTGATCATTGGATTGACCGCATGCCGCAAGCATACTCACGGTGGCAGTGATCAGCAAAATCATTAACCCTTTCTTCAACAACAAGACCCTCTCCCATTCAAATATAATTATGTTACGATGTGATCGTATATCTTGAATGTTTGAAGAATGTTCTCGTTTTGTAATCTCTATGTAAAATAGATAGTTTTTGTTCGATTTCCTAAAATATTTTCTAAATTCGTCTTGAATTTCATATAAGATAATGTTTATATAATTATGACATAACATGTTGAAGAAATAAACTGCTAAATGAAGATGATTGGAGAAGCGTTATATGAAAAAGGAGGGAACCCCGTGACTCATAGAGCCCTTATTATCCAGGCTGAAACACTTACCGGTGAGTTCATCGCAAAGAAACTATCCGAGAAAAATTATGTGCCTGAAGTTATTCCTAGTGGAGAACTCGGCCTACACGCCGCGTTGACCGCTCCGTTCGATATTGTTATTCTTGACCTTATCGTAAATGGTGAAAAAAGCGGATTTCAGATTTTGCGAACGATAAGACAAAAGAACAATCGCGTTCCCGTTATTATTTTGTCGGATCAGAATCAGGAAAAGGATATCGTTGAAGCTTTGGAGAGTGGGGCTGACGAGTTTGTAAAGAAGCCGTTTGGAATGGCTGAGTTTATGGCTCGAGTCGAAACCGTGATCCGAAGAACCCATAAAAATAAACGTCCGGAGCAATCAGCCTACTCCAGACGTTATTATCAAATCGGAGAATTAACGATTTCCCCGGATAAATATGAGGTTGAATCAAGCGGACAAATCATTGAGCTAAACCCGAAAGAATTTCAGCTCTTGAATTTTCTTTCCCAACGAGCCGACTTGCCCTTATCGCGTAAAGTTCTTCTCGACTCCATATGGGGAACGGAGTACAAGGGTAGTCCACGAATCGTAAATGTTTATATCAGCTCACTGCGCAAAAAACTTGAACCGCATCAAAACACGATACAAATTAAACGCGTCCAAGGTATCGGTTATAAACTGGTTTTATTGAACCGCAATTAGTCACAAACCGAAGCGGCCGTTTGTTGGTCCAGCCAATCAATCATCGCGGCTTGGGAAGGAATATGATTCAAAACGTCTTTAACATAAGGCTTATCCTCAATCGTCAAGGAGTAATAGGTCCACTTCCCTCTTCTGATTTCGCTTACCAATCCCCCTGCCTTCATTTTACGCAAATGTTGGCTTATGCTTGGTTGTGACATCTGAAGGATATCCACAATGTTGCAAACACAAAGCTCCCTTTCTTTCAATAGTCCCAGGATCGTGAGTCTGGATTTATCTCCTAACAATTTAAAGGTCTCGGCCATTGTATCTAATTTATCCATGAGTGTTCCCCTCCAGAGATGGCGCTATTTTTCAAAAACACATATTTATATAATTGTATTATAATATATAATTTGCAAAAAGTCTTTATATCGTGATTGATTTGTGGCGCTCCCTAACCTCAGTAACGTATTAGCGACCGGACAACGTTTGGGCATTGTGATGGTCTTTCTCTTCTCCTTCCCTGTACTCGACCCGACCATAGTCACATTAATGGCTGCCACCTGGGGAGCTGACATAACCCGTAATGTCACTACTATAACGTTTCAGTTGCTAATGCCTTATAGGTGTTTCAAGCTGAGCATGTACCTTTATCAGCCCCTACTTAATATTCCGACCTTGGTTGTTCAATAATTCACGTTTATGAATAAATTCTTCATCATTGATTTCGCCTTTGGCATAACGTTCTTTTACAATCTTAAGGGGACCGTCTTCAACTCTATATTTCCTTATGAGTAATCGTGTTACTACATAAATTGTTGCGCCAACAGCAATGATTAGAATAAGTAACCAGATTCCCATGATAGTGCACATTAAGACCATTACGGAACCATTCATCATCATACATACCTCCCGATATTAGAATCTTCATTTTTTTAAACCGAATATTCCTTGAGATCGCCTAAACAAAAAACAGTAGCCTCGCAAGGCTACCGCTAGCGTCCTCAATCCTTATGAAGGTCTGTTTTTGACTTAATAAGCGACTTTCTAGTTTAAATAAGGTAACGGATCCACTGGTTTCCCGTCAATTCGCACCTCAAAATGCAAGTTATTCCCCGTTGCAGTTCCTGTACTTCCGACCTCAGCAATTTTTTGTCCTCGTTTTACCGTGTCCCCTTTTTTCACTTTAATTCCATTATTGCGAATATGGGCGTAAAGCGTCCAAACGCTGTCTCCATGGTCGACAATAACCGTGTTGCCATAACCACTCCACCATTCTGCAACAATGACAACGCCACTTTCGGCAGCCTGAATTTCCGTTCCCTGAGGGGCTGCATAGTCAACACCTTTGTGCATTTTAACTTCCCCGGTGACCGGATGTACTCGAGTTCCGTACTTTGAAGATAAACGAGCCCCCGGAATCGGTAGGGACATGGCTCCCGAACCACTTTTCACTTTTTCTGATGAAAAATTAGAGTTTGTACTTTTATATGTGTAAACTTGCTCCGACTTCAGCTTGTTTTTTTCTTTTTCAAGTATTGCTCTTTTTGTAGCGAGTTCGATCAATAAAGTCTCCTGCTCTTCCGAAATATCTTCAGATTCTTCAATCTCCTCGCTGTATCGGGCAATCAGTTGCTGCTTCTCATCCTCTTTATTTTCCAAAACGCTTTTCCGCGACTCCGCTTCAACATACAAGGTCTTTATTTCCTCATAATCCTCCTTCAATTTCCGTTGCTGCTCTAATAGAAGCTCCTTGTCCTTATTATATTCATCTAATAACATTCGATCCTGATTGGCTATAGCTTGCAATACTTCGGCACGTTCTAAAAAGTCAATAAAACTTGTCGAGGACAACAATACGTCCAAGTAAGAAACATTTCCGTCTGTATACATCAACCGTATTCGAGAATCCAGCCATTTGGAGCGCTCCTTGACTCTTTGCTTGGTTTTGTCCAACTTTTCGTTAGTCTGGAGTAATTCTGCCTCTGCTTGCTCAGTATCAATGGCGATTTTAGTCAATTCTTCGCTTACGGAGTCGATCTCAATCAATATTTGTTTGATATAGTTTTTATTTTTATTGACATAATGCTCGGCTTCCTGTTGCTGTTTTTCTGCAGCTTTTTGCTTTTGCTCAGCTATTTTCGCCCGTTCTTGAAGTTGTTTCAGTTCGTTGTCTAATTGGCTAACGGTTTTGGCATAAATATGATCCAAAGGGCGGAATAAGAATGTGATTAAAATCACAAATACGGTCGCAGATAACCATTTTCTCAAGTTCAACTACACTTCCCCATTTTCTTATGTTTTTTATTTCTCATTTCATATTAGTATTGTAATTAAGAAATATAGAGAAAGAATGTAGAAAGTACGAAGAAATAACTTATTATTGAAGCTACTCATTCAAAAATTCTATTAGCTTTTTTACGCCCTTTTCAAACGACTTAAGCTCATTTTCATTAAGCTCATCTCGAATCCATTGGTCAAATGGCTTAACAAAAAATTCCTCATTGGCAAAATATACTGATTCTCCTTTATCGGTTAAAATTACAGTCACCTTATTAGAACCACGCATTAGGAAACGCTGAACTAAACCTTTGTTCTCCATTCGATCAATGATCTGAGTAATAGCTCCATTCGTTACACCAATTCGGTTAGCTAATTGTCCCATAATCATTCCTCTGCCAGTACCGATAGTTTGAATGACATGGATTTCACTGGGAGTGAAAGAACCGATCGAACCCAAATTTCGCGGTTGTCGTTCGCGCAGCCGGATTTGATGGAGTAATCGTGTAAATAGAAAGCTGGTTGTCGTTCCAGGTAGTCCTTTCCCCAAGGCCAAAGTATCCGAACTTTTGCTCATTTTTTCTCACTCCTTAATGAATTTTCATATCTTTTTACTTTCTAGCAATAGATTACTAGAAATAACTAAGATAACCCTGAGATTATCCTTAGAATTTGATAAGAATTTTCTCACGAACTAATGCTCTATCCAAAATACAGATAGAGCATTAGTTACTTTCAAGTTATGATTTTGGGTAAACAGACTTTGAATAGACTTCCTTGGCCTGGTGAGCTTGTCACCTTGATAGAACCATCATGGATATCAACGATACTCTTCGCAAGTGCTAAGCCCAAGCCTGTACCTTCGGATGTGTACATTCTTGCCGGTTTGCTTCGGTAAAAGCGGTCAAATATATGGGGGATATCATCCGGCTCGATCCCAATACCTGTATCGTCAATCTCAACACCACAATAATCTGAATCCTGAAAAATCGATAGGGTAATTTGCCCGCTTTCCGGCGTATATCTTATCGCATTTTCAAGTAATATAAGGATCAATTGTTTGAGGAGATCTTCATTGCCCCAAGTCATTACTGAGGGTTGATATTTAAAAGTGATTTCCACTTTAGGATTCGAGGATAGAATTCGTGATTCCAATTCCTTTAAAATATTGGATACATCAACGATTCTTTTTTGAATCTCATGTCCGGCATCCGCCCGAGCCAGAGATAGCAAATCGCCTACAAGCTTTGACATCCGTTTAGCTTCTTTAGATACGTCGCTCAAAATATCGGCTTTTTCTTCTGAAGGAATATTCGCATTCTTCTGCAGAATATCCAAATTTCCGCGTATCGCTGTCAAAGGAGCCCTAAGCTCATGCGATGCGTAAGAAATAAATCTACGTTGGCCGACAAACGCTTTTTCCAAACTATCTAACATTTCATTAAAAGTTTCCGCCAGGTGGCCTAACTCATCTTTGGCCCCCGAATATACAACCCTTTGGTTAAAACTTTGTGATTCCGTTATAGCCTGCGCCGTTTGGCTAATGATCTCTACTCCACTTAATGATTTGCGGGCCATGAACCAACTGGCGATGGCTGCCAGAAGTAATCCTGTAAACGTTACGCCAAAGATTGACCACCCCAAACGTACCAAGGAGGCATCAACTTGCTGTAGAGAAACCTCAGCTTGTATATAGCCGACAATATTTTGCCGATAGCGTATCGGCGTCACCATCACACGGAAACGATTATTTTCTTGATCTGTATAAGTTAGCAAACGATCTTGCGTCTTGTTGAAATCCGTGAATGGAGTATCTGGAGCTCGATAAGGATTGGCGCTCTTCGCAATATTTTTTCCTGTTCGGTCCCTAACGATGACATAAACGCCATTTAAAGAAAACTCCTCGAAGGAAAAATTCGCTTCGGTTAAAGGGGTTCCTTCAACTAATCCTTTCTCCAGTTCCTCCCGAATATGCAAGGACACACTGGTAAGCAAACGATCCTGGTCTCTATAATATGAAGCGTGATGCATAAAAAAGATGGATGATGTAATTCCGATCAACAATATTCCAAAAATAAGGGTACTCCAGAGGGTTAAGCGCATTCTTATCGGCATCGCATTATTCCCTCAATACATAACCGGCGCCTCTGACAGTATGAATAAGGCGAGGTTCATTCTGCGCTTCCAGCTTACTCCGCAAATAGCCTACATATACCTCCAAAACGTTTGACTCCCCTCGAAAATCGAATCCCCATACTCTTTCCATAAGCAGCTCCCGGGTCAAAACTTGCTGAGGATGTTTCATGAAAAAACAGAGGAGATTAAACTCGGTTGTGGAAAATTCAATCGTACGCGATCCTCGAAATGCCTGACGCGTTGAAAGATCGAGTACCAGATCAGAAAAGATCAGTTTTTCGTCTTCCTTCTTCTGATGATCAAGTCGCCGTAACAAAGCTTTAACCCTTGCAACTAACTCTTCAAACGCAAAAGGTTTAACCAAATAATCGTCAGCGCCTGTCTCAAGGCCATGGACCCGATCTGCAATGGAATCCATACCGGTAACCATAAGAATTGGAATGCCCGCATCTTTCCGTAACCTTTTGCAAACTTCCAACCCATCAAGATCAGGCATCATGATATCCAGAATGATTAAATCCGGCTCATCTTCCAGCACCAAATTAAGGCCTTCTTTCCCTCCGTTCGCAACAGTGACCTCGTATCCTTCATATGTAAATCCCCTTCGAATCATGGTGGATATCGTCTTATCGTCATCTATTATAAGAATTTTGGCACCCACTAACGTTTCACCTCTCCACTGCCCCATGACTGCCTGCATTATTTATTGTAGGCCGAAGGTTTTTATTTATACTTTTCTGTTGTGTCTCGAACAACCATTGTCCCTTGGTACCTTCCCATTTGGCTAGTAAACCGGTAGCTCCCTGCTTCATTAGGAAACAGCTCAACTATGGCCTTTTGTCCGTACGGCAGCACGATACTTTTATGATAATGAGGGAACATGACCAATTCTGAATAAGCCGTCTTTTCCTCCCTGATAAATTCCATGCGGACAGGTTTACCACGTTGTACAACAATCGTATTCGGCATGTACTTTCCATTCACGCGGATCTTTACTTCTTGATAACCTGATGGGCTGAGAATAATGTGGTGTTTCTTTTTTTTCCTAAATAAGAAACCGATACTCCCGACAATAAACAGTAGAATTAATAAAGTACCTCCCCATTGATAAATGCTCATGGAGTTCCCCGCTTTCAAAAATTTCATCTTTATGCCAGTTATTATAATCAACAAAGATAAGTTTGTTATGAGATTAACCTGAGAAATAAATAAGAAGTAATTTCGGCTCAAGCCAACCTACCATGATATCACTACCGCAAAAAACAAGCACTCAATTGAGTGCTTGTTCGTAACTGGCATTCAAAGAAATATTGAACTAATCATTTAATTTACTTTATAGCCTGTCTTGTTAATGGCTTCTTTAATCTCATCCAAAGAAACTTTATTATCGTCGAACTCAACTGCAACGGATTTGGAAGCTAAATCAACTTCACACGATGCACCAACATTCTCTACTGATGTTTCCACCTTTTTAGCGCAGCCTCCACAGTGCATACCTTCAACGATTAAATTTGCTTTCATGTTTGTTACCTCCATATTTTGATTTCGTTTTTGAATTCACTTTTTATAATTTTACTCTTTGCAGACGAAGCGAATTAAGCACGACGGATACAGAACTAAAGGCCATCGCTGCCCCCGCAAGCCATGGGGCTAAGAACCCCAGAGCCGCAATCGGAATTCCCAACGAGTTATAAGCCAAGGCCCAAAAGAAGTTTTGTCTAATATTGCTCATGGTTTTACGACTCATATAGATCGCATCCGGAATGCTGTTTAGATCTCCCCGCATTAAGGTAACATCCGCTGCTTCCATGGCCACATCGGTACCTGTACCAATAGCCATACCTATGTCCGCAGTAGCAAGAGCAGGGGCATCATTAATGCCGTCACCTACCATCGCCACTTTTTTGCCTTGAGCTTGCAGCTTCTTGACTTCTTCTGCCTTACCTTCAGGCAAAACCTCCGCTAATACGTGTTCAATACCTACTTCTTTGGCGATGGCGTTAGCCGTTCTTTGGTTATCCCCTGTAATCATGACAACTTCAATACCCAGTTGTTTTAATCTCGAGACAGCTGCTTTTGAGGTTTCTTTAATTGTATCGGCAACCGCAACCAGCCCAGCATAGGCACCATCAATGGCTACCAGCATTGCCGTCTTTCCTCCCGTCTCCAGGTCCTCCATATTGGAAATCGCCTCAGCATAAGCGATATTCCGAGAAGCTAAAAGTTTTCGGGTTCCAACCAGCAGCTCGCGGCCATCTACAATGGCACGAATTCCATGTCCGGGTATCGCTTCAAATTGCTCTGTTTCCGGAATGTTGATTCCTTTGGAAACTGCACCGTTTACGATAGCTTCGGCCAGCGGATGCTCCGACTTTTTCTCGGCAGCCGCAACCAAACGCAAGAACTCATCTTCGTTTAATGCGTCTGTTATAACATCCGTAAGCTCAGGTTTCCCTTTTGTAACCGTTCCTGTTTTATCCAGAATAATGGCATTAATTTTATGCGTCGATTCTAAATGTTCACCCCCTTTGAATAATATCCCCGCCTCAGCGGCGCGTCCGGAGCCGGCCATAATCGAGGTTGGCGTCGCCAACCCGAGGGCGCAAGGGCAGGCGATTACAAGAACGGCAATCAATTTTTCCAGCGCCTCCGCAAAATTGCCTGGCGCTACAAAGAAATACCATACTAGAAACGTTACTACAGCAATAGCTACGACGATTGGCACGAACACGCCTGAAATCCGGTCGGCCACTCTTTGAATAGGCGCCTTCGAGCCTTGGGCTTCTTCAACCACCTTAATAATTTGAGCCAGGGCAGTTTCTTTGCCAACCTTGGTGGCCTTAATCTTCAAAGAACCATTTTTATTGATTGTGGCTCCAATGACGCCTTCACCGGGATTTTTCTCAACCGGTATGCTTTCACCCGTGATCATGGACTCGTCAACCGACGAAGTGCCTTCAACAACTACTCCATCAACCGGCACCTTCTCCCCCGGTTTGACAACGATCAAGTCGCCTACGATGACCTGCTCTACGGGAAGAGATACTTCTTGACCGTCACGTATAACCAAAGCCGTCTTGGCCTGTAATCCCATTAGAGTTTTAATCGCTTCAGAAGTACGCCCCTTGGCAAGCATTTCAAACAATTTACCCAGGATGACCAAAGTGATGAGGACGGAACTTGTTTCAAAATAAAGCTCAGCCGTTCCATGATGCCCCCCCATAAACTGCCATTCAAAGGTCTTATATACGCTATAGAAATAAGCCGCTGATGTGCCAAGGGCAATTAGAACATCCATGTTAGCACTTTTATTTCTAAGCGCTTTATACGCTCCCGTATAAAACTCTTTCCCGATCCAAAATTGCACAGGAGCGGCTAATACCAATTGAACCCAAGGGTTTAAAAGAAACCCTGGAATCCACATAGAGGAAGTCCATTGGAAATGCGCGATCATTGCCCATAGCAAAGGCAAGGAAAGTGCTGCGGAGATAATTAGTTTCACTTTTTGTTTCCGGATCGCCTTGGCCCTATGGTCCTCTTGCTTTGATTCGCTTTTCGGCGTGGCCTGATAACCCAACTTCTGTACCCGTTGGATCATATCCTCCACTGTAACCTCGGATGGTGTGTATTCCACGTGAGCCGATTCCATGGCCAAATTTACGTTAGCCTTCGTTACTCCCGGTAGCTTATTAAGCCCCTTTTCGATTCGTGTAGCACATGCAGCGCATGTCATTCCCCCAATTTGGAAATCAGCCGCAGACTTCACAGTGCCATATCCAAGATCAGAAATTTTTTTTTCAAAAGCCTCAACGTCGGTTTTATCCGAATCAAAATGTATCGTTGCTTTCTCTAATGCTAAATTGACATTAGCCGATTCGACACCGTTCACTTTGTTTAATCCTTTTTCAATCCTTGTAGCACAAGCAGCACATGTCATACCTGAGATCTGCAAAGAAACCTGTTTGCTTGCCATGTCCGACCCACCTCGTTTTTTTCAAGTAACTTGCTTAATCAAAATATACCCTACAGGGGTACCCTATGTCAATGCATTATTTTGATTTTGTTGGTGTTCCTTTTATCGACATTCCTTAGTATTGCCCACTTTTGAAGAGGAGAAGTATAATGGGAGAAGTTTGTATTACCATCGGAGGGTGTTATGAAAGAATTGATTACAAAATTAGCTAATGAATATAAGCAAGATAAAGAATCCGTTTACCAAATATGGTTTCTGAATAATGAAGAAAGATTAAAAGCATTTCGCACGATTAGAAATGGGTTATTCGAAGTGATTAACGCCATAGAGAATAGAACTTTCGGAAATGATTTTAAAGGCTCGCTTTTAGAAACAGTTATTACAGCAATTTCTGAGCAAAAACAAGTATTTACTGGAGCAGCCCATGCTTTTTATTGGAAACCAAAACTTCGTATACCCGACATTTATGAAAATGAAAATAATCAGTTAGCATTCGGGCGTTTTTTGAAAGCTTGCATTTCAGCCACCAATGAAAGACAAATTCTTCAGGAGATTGTGAAACTTGATCAACTTCAAATTAAAGGACTTGGTCCTGCTGTAGCTAATATCCTTTATTTCTTGCACCCCGCTCTCTTCCCTCCATTTAATACTGCCATTGTTAATGGGTTTAACACTCTTTTTGACATGAAAATAAAGTTAGGATCCTGGAGTGCTTATTTGCAAATGAGGGAGACTATTATCTCAATAAATGAGAAATACCGAATACATTTTTCTAAGGATTTGGGAGCTATTAGTGGTCTTTTGTTTGAAATTGGCTCTGGTCGTTACATTTTTGAGCAGGATGCCGTAAAATTTGTTGCATCTTTGGAGAATGCCCAAAACGATAATTGGACTAAAAGACACCAAGAAGTAGTTCAGAACATCCTAGAAGAAAATGAACATTCTGAAATGCAAGCACATTTAGCTAAAGTTGGTTCGGCATTGGGTTATAAAGTTTGGATTGCTCAAAATGATCATAAAAGGGAGTGGAATGGTATAAAGCTTGGTGAATTTTCGATCCCTATATTGGATCTGCCCGCTATGCCAAAACAAACGGCACAAACGATCTCCCTTATCGATGTCTTATGGATAAATGAAAGAAATCAAATAGTAAGTGCGTTTGAAGTGGAGAAAAGTACATCAATTTATTCCGGAATTCTTAGACTACATGACCTCTCCATATCTATAACAAGTCATGAAAGCCGCCTATATCTTGTTGCCCCTGAAAAAAGGGAAAAGGAAATAAAGGCCCAACTATTAAGACCATCTTTCCAACAAGGAGTGCATTTCCCGATTTCTTATATCTTTTTTTCTGAACTACGTCAGAATTGTGATGCAATGTGCATGTTCGGTTCAGATTTGAGTATATTGGGAAAAATCGCCAAGACTGTGTAAAGTTGTTATACCGACTTTACTGTAGGCTGGAATATGAACAAAAGGATATATATGGCTGCTCCTATCCATATGGTGACTGTAAACCCAAAGGTTAGTGATACCGCTGCGGCAAGTAATGAGCCGACTACGGTCATGACTCCATTAACCCCCCAACTCATTGCAACTTGTTCACGTTTCAAATGAGAAAGTCCATGGGGAAAAGGCATCCCCATAAAGAAACCTAGCGGGAAAAGCAGTACGACAATTATGAACATGCGGTAAGTTTCCGGGATTTCCAAAGAATGATCGATTAACCAACCAGCGTGTTTGCCAATAAAGCTAAAAATCCAATGATTAATAATGGGGAATACCGTCTATAAATGGTTTTCCCTCGCTTTGAGCAATAACTTCCTATTCCGCCGGCTACCAAAAGAACTCCTAGAACAGTGACAAAGGATCGAGTTGGATGGCCTAATGGCAAGCTTAGTTTTTGGATAAATGTAACTTCAAGTAACATAAACCCAATAGCAATACCGGAAAAATAAATGGCTTGTCCCGAAGATAATACCCGTCTACGCAGTAAAAACGCTGCCACTAATGTGGCAATCATAATCGCAACGACAAGTCCCATAGGGAAGTGATTAGTTTTATTATAAAAGAAGGGCCTGTTGTCCCGATTAGAATTCACGTTGACATGTTGTGTGTTAAATAATGCTTGTAGTGTCCCGTATTGATCGTTTACATAAGGGATATGAATCGGAATTTGTTGAATATGTAAAGTTGAATCCAATAGCGACTGACCCATTTCTCTATCCATAGGCTGTTTCTGGAGTATAAGTAACGGCCGATTTATGACAGGCCCTTTCATGCCAACAAGAACATGGCCTAAATGCTGGTAAGTTCCCACCACAGCAATATAGTTTTTAAAAGATTTTTCATACATACCCTGCCCCTGATAATATTTCCGCGCAGCATACATCATTTTATTCAATTCCGTGTCATCATGAAGCAAGAAGGCAAGTCTGCCATCGCTATTCAGTCTATTCATATAATCCTTTAATGCTTCTTGCGTATAGATGAAGTTTTCAGTTAAAGCCAGACCAAGCCCATTTTCGGATTGCTTTTTAACCAGAGATAAATAAATGAGGTCATATTTTTTGGTGGTTTCTTTTATGTAGCTTCGCCCATCAGAAATAATCTCCTTAACGCCGTTTTGACGAAAAATATCACCTGAAAGCCCTGCTAGAGCATGAACCGCATCAAAACTCCCCTTATTAATATCGACTGCATCGATTTCTTGAAAGCCGGATATTTGAGCAGTCAATACTTCCTGACCTCCTCCTGCCCCGATAATCAATACACTTCTCTTAGGACCATGCTGAAATGCAAGTGCACCGGTTGTAGTTAGTAAGTAGTCCACTTCTTTGAGTTCTTTGGAATACTTAGAAATTGGTGACAACGCACTTCCATCAATCGTCATATAAAGCAGTTCATCTTTAGTGTCGTAAACATCCGTTCTGGAAAACGCATCCCAATGTGTATAAACAATTTCTGCATCCGGTCTCTTTGAAAAAACGGTAAATGGACTGGTTCGATATGCTTTAAATTCGATGAGGTCCAAAAAGGGATACACCAAATTAAGGCCGAGCCCCATCAAAACGATAGTGTAAACGAGCTTTGACCATCTTCCTGTTTTACGATAGCTTACAACTAAATAAACAAGAATCAATACAAATGTTATTAGAACTATAGTTTGAATAGGGTTAATTGCATTCATCAAGAATATGGCTCCCGCAGATCCTATTCCTGCAGCAACTAAATCAACAAAATATAAAATATGGACCTGATTCTTGCTGGATTGCATGGTGCCAGCCAGAATAAGCCCACCTAAAATAAAAGGCAATATGGCGCATAATGCATAAAAAACAATGCCCCGATATGGTAATGCATACATGGCCAAAACCACGAGTATCATTGAAACTGAAAATATCCCCAAAATCGAAGTGTTCATTTCAAGAAATCGTTCATTCCATTTATAAGCCAGGTAACCACCAACGCCTATCCCTAATGTAGCTAAAGAAATAATTAAAAAAACATAATTATAATCCAAAATGACAGAAAAGAATCGGGAAAGAAATATCTCGAGATAATCATTGCTAAGGAAGAGAAAAAAACTTCCGTCATATCTTGGACAATTGTTCGTGGTTGTAATCGATACATCGATCAATACTCCTCGTGAAATAGATACGATTACAGTGTGATCAATTGCCATTATTTTATTCAGTTAGATTTATTCTTCAACCAACTCATCACTTCATTAATTTGTTCACTGTCACCATAAGTTCCTTCACTACATTAGTATCTCCCTCCTGGATCCGCTCAATAACACAACTCTTCATATGATGCTCTAATAACAATTTTGCAACACCGTTTAGAGCAGATTGTACCGAAGCGATTTGGTTTAGTACATCATCACAATAGGTATCCCGATCAATCATTCCTTTTATTCCTCTAATCTGACCTTCGATCCGATTCAAACGGTTGGTTAAATCGTTTTTTGTACCCTCTGAATGATGACTTTTTCGATCTGTATTTGAGCAACAATCTTTATTGTCATTCTCCGTTGCTTGATTCATAATATTTGTCGCCGAATTCATATTGCTCACCTCCACATTATTATAAATAATATACTCCCTCCCCCTATTTATTGCAATTATATAAGTGAAGCGCATATTCTAACGGAACAAGCCATATTCATGAAGTATAATATAGACCTAGGGGGTATAAGCATTGATCTTCTTCCCAATAATTGCATTGTTTTTTCTTCTAACGGCATGGGTATATTTATTTATTATTTCTTTTCGAACTCAGTTAAGTAGTATGGCAGGCATGATGACGGCGATGGCTGTGGGAATGTCTGTCGGTTTGGGAATGGGCAGCCTTCTGACAGTCATAATTGCAGAGGACTTTTTCAAAACAACTTTGCTTAGTATGTTAGCAGGTGGCCTTACTGGTACATTTATTGGATGGCCAAAAGGTCTTATGGCGGTGATAGACGGATTATTATCCGGAGTCATGGGTGGAATGATGGGAACAATGCTTTTGGTTATGATCCCTCCATCTTCAACCCATACCATGTTGAATATTATTGCTTTGTTTACAATCGCAATCCTGTTCCTAGTCTTTATTTTGTTACAAGGTGAAATAGCCCCTGGAGATCTTAACAAAAAATCGTTCCTTCTATCTAACCCCATTTGGATGTTTACGACGATTTGTCTTTTTCTGGCTGCAGATTTTTTTATCATGTAATTCGAATAACATTCCAGACAGATCAAACCCTAAAGCCCGACAGAAACGGGTTTTAGGGTTTGATGATTATGCGGCCATTTTACGGCATGCTTCGGCACATCTAAAACATGCTTCGGCACATTGTTGGCAATGTTCTGGACCATGCTTTTTGCATTCGTTTCCGCATGCTTCACAAACATCCGCACAGATCTTACAGATCTGTTTCGCATAAGAACTGTTCATGGACATCGCTTGCGCAGAGAAGGCGCAAATATCAGCACACTCCCGATCCAATCGTATACATTCTTTCATCATCCCGATATTGTCTTCTTCTAAACAGGATGTGTAACAATGGTTACATGCCACCATGCAGCGCAGACACTCATCGATGCAATGTTGAAACTGTTCGTGAGACATTTGTAACTTTTCACCTTCCATTCCAATTAGTTGAAATACATGAGGTATTATGCTCCAGTGTAGTTTTTTTATTCAGAAATTCGATGATTAGAAATTGTTCAGGATATCACATCATTTCTACAAAGAAAACACATATTTTTCAGATACAATTTAAAGAGATATTATTTTGGGGATGACCAACAGATGAACCATAAGCTGATGAACCATAAGCTTAAAAAGGGTGATTTAATCTTAATTGTTTGCATTATACTACTGGCCACATTTATATTGGGAGCCAGATGGCTTACAAATGATGCCGTAACGAACATGAACGAGGATTATTACGCGACGATTAGAGTGGATAATAAGATCTTCAAGACGGTGAAGCTTACTGATGAACCCCAAATTATCGAAGTGAAAACAGAAAGAGGTTATGATATCCTGAAGATCCATGACAAAGGCATTGAAGTCATCGAATCCGATTGTCCGCAGAAGATTTGCTTCACTTTCGGACTGATTTCCAAACCCAAAGAAGCCATCATTTGTTTGCCATTACGAATGTTTATAGAGGTCGATGGATCAGAAAAAAATAATGCCGAAAACGAGATCGATGCTTATGTAAAATAAGCTGATCTATAAACGGGGAGTGCTTGATATTGAGAAAAAAGACGGTTTGGGCAGTAGGATCGTTATTCATCATTATTGTTGTTTTAGGAGTTGGCAGCATTTTTACGAATAGATCTTCTAATAATTCAAATTCCTTTTCCTTTGATGAAAAAACTTATGATTGGCAAAATAACGGTAAAGAAAAACGGTACATTACTCAATTACTCGAGGGTAATGTGGATACTTTATTGAAGGGCACCGTTAAAACAGATACGGATTGCGAAGCAGACGAAACTGGAATTAGCAGATGCCATAATCAAATCGAATTGGAGAATAAAAAAACAGTAACGGTTGTTAACATCCATAATATGCAAAACTTCGCCTGTTTCTCCCCTGGTGATGAGGTTGAAATTCAACCATTAACCGTGGGATGGGTGACAACCTTAAAAACAAAAGGTGCCAGCGTTCATGATTCGACAAATTAAAATGAATTAAAAGGGTCCTACCTGAACACCCCATCAAATTTACATAAGGAGTGATAAAAAAAATGGATAGTTGTTGTCAATCATCCACTGACCAGTCGACAATACCTACTCAATGCCCCGTATGTCATCAAAAGGGGAAGGGTATTCAATTGATTACACTCAAGGCTATGCTTCAACCAATTGCATTAGAAATCATCCATCCAGAATGTGATTACTTTTTTTGTATTAATTCATCTTGTGAAGTTATATATTTTTGCGAATTGCAGACCTTTGAAAGAGATATGCTAAAAGTTTCGGTATATCAAAAAGACGATTCAATGGCTGTTCCTGTTTGCTACTGTTTTGGGTGGACAAGAGAACGTATAGTACAAGCGGTTAAAGAAAACCAGCAACCAATTGACCGTATACGGGAACAAGTTCAGGCAAATCGTTGTGGATGTGAGGTTAATAATCCTCAAGGTTCTTGTTGTTTAGGCAATGTCACGACGTTTATTCGAAGTCTTGACAAAAGCTAATCTCTTGTCTTCTCATTAGCAACAATTCTTATGAAAAAAGTGGAATTTAAAGATGAGTTTCTCTTTTAAGAGACAATTCATCTTTTATTTTAACTTTTTTGGAAAGTGTAATGTAAACCTGGTGCCTTGATTGATTTTACTCTCGACATGAATACTGCCGCCGTGCGCTTCTACGATGGCCTTTACGATAGCCAAACCGATTCCGGCACCGCCTGTTTTGCGATTCCGCGATTTATCTCCACGATAGAAACGCTCGAAAATATGTGGCAGCTCATCGGACGCTATGCCCGAACCCGTATCCGAAACGGTTACGTTCACTTGATCTGCAGCTTCAAAAATTCTAACATAAATTGAACCTTCGCCAGTAAATTTATAAGCGTTATTCAACAGGTTCACAAAAACTTGAATCAGTCGTCCAGCATCGCCGGTGATAACAACAGGAGTTTCTTCCTGAATGATGAGATCGATCGGTTTCTCGCTGAACTGAGCTTTTACCGTTTTTTCGGATTCTCTGATTACCTCAAGCAGTCTAACCGGTTCTTGTTTTAGCTTGAGCATCGGATTTTCGACCGCTGACAAGTTCTCCAAATCATGAATAAGCTTTACTAACCGGATAACTTGCCCATGACAAACCTCCAATTTATCGGGCGTTGCTTCCCATACACCATCTTGAAAAGCTTCAATATGGCTTTGGATCGTGGCCAGCGGTGTGCGTAATTCATGGGCGATATCGGCCGTTAAATTTTTGCGCAACTGATCTTGTTGCTCCAGTGCATCCGCTAGATGGTTTAAAGCGAGTCCCACCTCCTCGATTTCCGTTTGACGATGCGCCAGTACAACACGGGAAGACAAGTTCCCTTCCTTCATTTGAGTAGCTATTTGTTTAATGCGTAATAAAGGCCTGCTTAGGCTATTTGACATAATTACGCTAAATATCGTTACACCGGCAATGGCTAAAATAAACGCCACCCAAAGTAACGTGTTAAACAGGTTCAAAAACTGTCGGTTTTGTATTTCAAAATTGCTTGCAAGTCCCTCAATTTCGATCCTGCCAATCTTCACATGATTCTTTGTAATCTCTCGCGTTATTACTTTCGTATTTATAGTACCTTTTTCAGTCAGTGTAGAGGCATGCATCATTCTCCCCATGGATTTCGTATCCCAGATCAAATTGCCTCCGGCGTTATAAATGCTCACGTTATAGTTCCGGAGCATAGCTTGATGGGAGATAGACATTAAAGAATCCTCAGACCATCCCCTTGAACTTTCATCATAGGATCCTTCCAAATCTTCAACAATCGTATCTGCCTCTGCCTGCTGCTGGGTTTGCGTATACCTTCCAAATGAGAAAGACATGACGAGATAAACGATGACCATGATGAGCAGCAGTGAACCGAGGCTTACGCCTAGATGCGAAATTAACAGTCTTTTACGCAGTCCTCCGCTATTCATCGGGTACCCCCTGAAATTTATAACCCACCCCATAGACCGTAATAATAAACGATGGATTTTTCGGATCATCACCGATTTTTTGGCGGATGTTCTTGATATGGACATCGATCGTGCGTTCCATGCCTTCAAAATCATCACCTTGGATCAGATTAACCAGTTCGAAACGGGTAAATGCTCTTTTAGGATGTTTGGCTAAAGTTTCAAGCAATTTGAATTCAATGGGGGTAAGCTGGACGGTTTCGCCTTTAACTATTACTTCATGCCGTTCTGAATCGATGGAGAGGCGGTTCCCACCGAAAGAAATCTTTTTTTCCTGAGTCGTATATCCGGCGGACTTCGATCTTCTTAGCAAGCTGATCACTCTGGCCATCAGTTCCCGAGGGCTGAACGGCTTGACAAGATAGTCATCAGCTCCTATCAATAGACCGTGAACAAGGTCATCTTCACTGCTTTTTGCGGTCAACATGAGGATAGGTATATCCGATTTCTTTCGAATCGTTTTGCAGACATCCTCACCCGAAAGGTCCGGAAGCATTAAGTCCAAGATGACTAAGTCAGGCTGGAGATTTTCAAAAAGCCGAAGCGCCCCATACCCCGAATCTGTTTCGTAAACCAGATAATCCTGTTTCTCCAGGTAGGCTTTAATGACGTGTAGAAGGCTTGGCTCATCATCGATAATTAAAATTTTTGTCCGTTCCATACAAATCCTTTCATTAAATAAGACAAGACCTCACGTAACTCGCGAGGCCTGTCTAAATTCGTGATTAGAAGTTCATCATATTGCTGCCCATCTGAGTATTGTTCATCATACCTTTCGCACCTGAGCCACTGCCACCATGGCAGCTATTATACATCTCCCGAATTTGTTCCTCGGAAAGATCCGGGTGCATTTGTTTGGCATGCGGCAACATTTGTTCAAAGGTGCTTTGGTTATTTACTTTACCACTGTCTTCGGTACCGTTTTCGGCTGTAGCCGCATAGACACCTGCCGTTCCAATTCCCATAACCAAAGCCATCGTTGCGATTCCAATCCATAGTTTTTTCATTAGTATCTCCTCCTTTTGAATATAATATAAACGATAAATATGAAGAACTAATTTATACATTGTGAAGAAGTTATAAAGATCAAACCATTGTATTTAAGGTTAGACTTCTGACGATTGTAGAAAACAACTGCTCGTTTTGTTCAATAGCGAGTCCCGCTTTTTCCACATTTTCCATCGTTCTTCGATTGATGTTCGCCCCAGACAACCTCACAGTGATTGGATTAAGCAGATCCATGATTTTTCCCACAACCGGGTTATCGCTACGCATATGCTCCAATAAACGAATTTGTCCTTCCGGCTTACATACACGAGCCATTTCTTTCATCCCTTGTATAGGGTCTGGAACAGAGCAAAACACGCAGGTAGCTATTACATAATCAAAGGTATGGTCCGCAAAATCCATGTGCTCTGCATCCATTTCAATCAAATCTACCTTCATGCCGAGTTCTTCAGCGCTTAGCTTGGCGTAATTCAGCATACTGGGACTAAAATCTATTCCCGTTAATGAAACGGAAGAAGGATAGTAGGGAAGATTAGCTCCCGTACCAATGCCAACCTCCAGAATATTGCCGCTTAATCCTGATAATAAGCTGCTTCTCCAAGTTTTCATCATTTTACTGTCCATTTTGTGGAACAGAGGGGCTACGCGATTGTATCGCCTTTTTATTTTTTCGGTTTGGACCTTATTCAATATTTTCACCTCGGATTTGAACTTAGGGAACCGATAGGAGTTAAGGTTTGTTTCTTTGCGTGAACCAATATACGATACCAAAGATCGTAGCTATCACAATCATCGATAAGCAAGCCTGCCCGATGGAAAGTCCCATCTGAGTAAATGACATGCCACGGAATGAGAAAGCCGATACGATTAAACATGCCAGCCCCATAGTTATGAGAACAATGACTATAACCCAATCCGCCTTCTTCATATTCGTTCCTCCTGGTGTTCAGGCACAAAGCGGATCTCAAACCTAGTTCCGTGGCCTAACTTACTAAAGACCTTGAGTTCCCCGCCTTGCAGCTCCACCAACTTTTTAGCGATTGGCAAACCGAGCCCTGTACCACCATATTGCCGTGAGCGGGACTTCTCCACACGATAAAAACGGTCAAAGATGTACGGAATCTCATCCTCAGGGATACCCATACCGGTATCTTCCACTGCTATATAAATAAAGGAGCGGTTTTGGTCCAGTTCAACGACGATGCTGCCCTTCTCCGTATAGCGTACAGCATTTTCCAACAAGTTAAGAAGAACCTGCTCCGTTCTCAAACCGTCACCGTAAATCAATGGAATGTTGCTGTTGATCTTCGTTTGGAGAGATAAGTTCTTCTCGCCGGCTTTAAGCTTAATTTTTTGAACCGCGTTATCCGTAATTTCCGCTAAGTCAATCCACTCCAGCGACAGGCTGACTTTTCCTTCTTCCATCTTAGCCAAATCGAATAGATCATCAACGAGGTGCTGTAAACGCATGGCCTCTTCATGAATAATATCTAAATATTTATCCTTCTCCTCCTCTGTTTCATATAGACGCTTCTTGAGGACTTGTGCATATCCTTCCAAGTACGTGATCGGAGTTCGCAGCTCATGAGATATATTCGCAAAAAATTCCTGCCGGGTATCCCTATATCGCTGTAGCTCGATGGCCAGATGATTGATGGAATCCGCCAAAACACCAATTTCATCATCTCGCTGAATCGTTAATCGAGTTTCCAGCTCACCCGCGGCAATTTTCCGGGTTGCCGCTTGCATTTGCAGCATGGGTCGGGATAGGATTTTGGCGATGATCCAGGTGATTCCCAGTGCCAGTAGAAATGCCCCTAGGCCTGACAGTACCAATACGCTACGAACGGCCGTGATGGATTCATCCATATGCCCGGTTGAAGAAAGGACATAAACCGCGGCTTTAATATTTACCCCCGTGGCATCCAATACGGGTCTGGCCGCCACGAAGTAACGTTCTCCATTAGCATCGGTATGTTCAAGCTTTACGGCTTTCCCGGTAAAAAGAAGCTTCAGGTCCTTGGGTTTAATGAATGTTCGGTCCGATATTTCATAGGTTCCGGAATTTGCCAATATGTCTCCTTGTTCAGAAACAAATAAAATACTGACGTTTGAAAAATCGGCAAACTTGAGCAGCGTCTCTTCGGACAACATCTCAGGCGATTGGCTCATCGCTGTGAAGTGAGTCGTGAGTTCATTTACCTCTGTTCTCATTTCCGAGTTATAGAAATTCGTGAACATTCGATCAATCGTCAATCCTAAAGAGAGAATCACGACAACAAAAGCGACGAGAATCATCAAACCAAGCCTGAAGCCAATTTTATTCCTTCTCATTGGAAGTACCCGCTCCGTTGAACTTATACCCTACTCCCCACACCGTTTGAATCGGATTATAGCCAAGCCCTGCCTTTTGAGTCTTTTCCCGAATATTTTTGATATGAGTATCTACGACGCGAACTTCTCCCTCGTATTCGTCTCCCCAGATTAGATTCACCAACTCTTCGCGGCTGAACGCACGTTGTTCGCTTTTCGCGAGCGAGATGAATAAATCAAACTCTTTCTGTGTGAATTCAACGGAATGGTCATGGATAATAACTTCTCTACCTTCCGGTAATATTCTCAGATGGGGAAACTCTAACGCAGCCTCTTGCCGCCTGATGGATTGTGTAATCGCCGAACGGCGGATTAAGGAATAGACCCGGGCAAGCAATTCCTCAGGTTCAAATGGCTTGGTCAAATAATCGTCCGCGCCGATGCCAAGCCCGTACACTTTATCTTTCGTCTCCGAACGCGCGGTGAGCATCAAAATAGCTACATGATCCTTCTCCCGGATCTTTTTGCATACTTGCCACCCGTCCATATCCGGCAGCATAAGGTCCAGCAGAATAATGTCGAAATGATGGTTAGCCGCCATTTCCAAGGCTTCATTGCCGTTTGTAGCTTCCTTGACCTCGAACCCTTCTCGCGTTAAATAAATCCGCAAGAGATTGCGCATATTCCATTCATCATCTACAACAAGAACCTGTAGTTTTGGCACGCCGCCACCCGCCTTTACCGATTGACTCATTTTTACATAGTGATTACCTTTGTCTCTTGGTTGCGCTTAAAGAAGAAATACACCATCAAGGCCATAGAGATCAGGAAGATACTCATACTGGTCCATTGTCCGGCAGTCCAATCCAAGGCGTACCGTGGTGAATCCCCACGAAGGAATTCCAAAGAAAACCGGACCAGTGCATACATCATATTATAACTTAAAAACAGCACCCCTACGGGAAGCTTGATATTCTTCATGGCTATGAGAACTCCAAATACGATCAAATCGAGCTGACCCTCCCAAACTTCGGCCGGCCATAGCGGAACGGAACCATACCGTTCAAAAGCGATGGTACCTTCAGGGTAAACAACCCCAAAGCCTGTCCCAGTCGGAGCTCCAAACGCATCACCATTTAGGAAGCAGGCAATCCGGCCTACGGCCTGACCTAATATGATGGCAGGAGCCACAATATCGGCGAGTTCCCAAAACGAAATTTTATTTTTCCAGGTATAAACAGCCGTTGTCAGGAATCCGCCAACCAATGCTCCCTGTATGGCGATTCCGCCATTCCAGATGGCAAAAATCTCAGATAAATGGTTCGAGTAGTATCCCCATTGAAAAAAGAACACATGCCATATTCTGGCTCCTAGAATGGCACCAAGAAGTACATAGAACACCAGATTAAAGATATGTTTTTGATATTGCGTCCCTCTAGCTAAATAATACGCCATGCCCACGGCAAGCAATACAGCCAAACCCACTACGACGCCATAGGATCTAAGGGAGAATCCCCCGATTTCAAATAAAATTACTCTCACGTCACTATCCCCTTATTATTATGGAGTAACACTAATTCCATTTGGCGTTGTGCCTACTTTAATCGTTGTAATCACTTTATTGGTTTCATTGTCGATCACGGTTACAGTGTTATCGAACATGTTTGTCACATATATTTTACTGTTATCCGGGCTCACTACCACGCCATGCGCCCCTTTGCCCGTCTCGATCGTGGCAATGACCTGATTTGTAGCCAGGTCAATTTTCGAGATACTATTTGATGGATTTTGTTCGGTACCTTGATTCGCAATAATCGCATACTTGTTGTCGGATGGAATATACACCTGCGCAGGACCGTTACCGACAGGTACTTTGATCATTTTCTCGGTAGCTAAGTCCACAATTACGGCTGCATTCTCTGCGTTTAAAGGAACGACCAGGGTTTTACCGTCACTCGTTACGCCAGTCGTTACAGGCGTGCTACCGACCTTGATCTTTTTCTCCTCAACCATGGTCTGCAAGTTCAACACACTAACGGTGTCTTCGCTCATATTTGCCACATAGGCAAATTTACTGTCCGCCGACACTCTAAAACCATGAGGGCCTTTTCCTGCTGGAATCGTTCCCACCGTTTGAAACGTCTTGGCATCCAGTACCGTTACATTATTTCCTTCATTATTGGTAACCAGAACATTTTTCCCATCCATCGTAAAAACGAGATGAGCCGGGTGGATACCTACTTCGACTTTCTTGACGAGTTCGTCTGAAACCGTGTCATAAAAATAGGCATAACCGCTCATTTCATGATCGCCATCTTCGCCATGTCCGCCCTCTTGATCTTCCGCCTCCGACATTCCTTCCATGTCCGACATTGATGGAACAACCGTAGCTCCTACCAATTTCCCGTCGGGAGAGACCTGGACATTATGAACGGCCCCTTCAACCTTAATGGTCTGCAGGACTTGATTTGAAGTTGCATCTATCTTAGTAACACTTCCCCCTTCATCGGCAGTGTAAAAAAACGCCGGCGCAACATTTTGTGAAATTGGGGCTTCAGCTTTGTTTTCAGAGTTATTCGTGGTTTGATTTGGTTGTGCAGCATTGTTATTCTGTTGTGCAGCATTGTTATTCTGTTGTGCAGTACCACAGGCAGTAATACCAATGGCTAAAACCGCTACAGAGAGCGTTATCATCCAGTTTCTTTTCATGTTATTTATCCCCCTAAATTTATTTATTCTCATTTTTATATTTATCCCCAAAAAATATAGTGAGCGTGCTCACTATATTTCTCGATTCAGTTACTCACTCCAGGATAAAGAAACCGTTTCTCCATTGGGTCCGTCAATTTTCATTTCGACCTGAGAGGCTTGCTCTGTTTTTGGAAACCAGGCCAAATAAAAAGGATGGTGTGAGTCGTTGCTTACGGAAACCAACCGAGAAGGAGACACATATTTACCATTTAAGCCTTGCAGGCTAATCCTCTGCTCATTTAACAAATCAGAAATATCGCCAGAATGAGCAGCTAATGAAATTCCATAGATATCATTTTGTTGAAAATCCTCCGCTTTGATATCCGTAAAATTCGGATCATTCCCAAGGTCAGTTGCCTTTAACCTTTGCACCGTGATTTGAGCCGAGCCAAGCGTTCCCTCCTGAACGGATGGATCCGGACTAATGTCAGGGGCGGTTACGTTCGAAGCTTGGACAGGAACAATGATATCTTCCAGCGATATTTCATGCGGTTCGGAACCTACCGGAATTATGGCTACGACCTTTCTGTCTTCTCGGTTGATCTTTACGATATCGTTCGATTGCCGATTTGAGACAAAAGCCCATACCCCATCAGGTGAAAAGCCTACGTGATTTGCATAGGAACCCGTTGAAATCGTCGCTAAAACACGAAAGTTGTCCGTATTGATCACTGTGACATCGTTCGATTTGTTATTGCTGACCCACAATTCTTTTCCGTCTGGGGAGACAGTTACCCCATGAGGAGCCTCTCCCGCTTCAATATCCTTGATCACTTGCATGGTTTTCATATCGATGACAGACACCGTATTCGACTCTACATTGGCAGCAAAAGCATATCGCGAATCCGGCATAACCGCCACCTCGTTAGGTACTTTCCCGACAGCGATGGTTTTGACGACTTTTGCCGTTGTTGCGTCTACGATGGAAATCGTATCATCATTCACATTAGCTGTCCAAACTTGGGAACCATCCGCAGTAACTGCCACATGCGCCGGGCCTTCTCCCGTCTCAACCATGGATTTTAGATTGAGATTCGCCGTATCCACAATGGCTAATTTCCCGCCCGTTTTACCAAGCCCCGGATTAAGGGATACGTATAAGTTTTGACCGTCCGGGCTTATATCGATGCCATGAACGCCTTCGTCAAAAGCAAGTTCCTTTATTTTCTTTTTGGTTTTCGTATCGATCGCTATCAGCGTTTTGCCGTCAAAGCCGGTGCCGGCGTAAAGTACTTTTTGGTCTAAGCTTAGTGCAATACCATGGGAAGCTTGGTCTGTTCCCAGTTTAATCGTGTCCACTGCTTTTCCTTGTTCATAATCAACAACGGAGATGGTTCCGTCTCCAGCGTTTGGTACATAAAAAACTGAAGCAGGAGCTGCTTTCCCTTCTGGCTGTTTTACGAAAAGCCAAGTACCGGCAACGAGCAAAAGGAAAAGCAAAACTCCCCCCCATCGATAGATATTTTTCATGAACTCATCCACTCCATGTTCTCGTCATTGGGTTTGTTAGTGTCGTTTCTTACTCATCATCGGCATCAAAACCAGGTGTGACAATGGGCAAATCAGCAGAAGCAGGAATGGAATAATGTTTCCCGTTGAGCCTGTTATTCCGTTAAAAAGTAGCATTGCAGCGAATAGAACGATCGGCAAAACACAGCACAAGATCATCATCCAATTATGTTTTTTGGAATGGCCGGAATGCTCCCCGCCAGCATGATTATTTCCGTCATGGTTGTGATTACCACAGCAACTCATGTTAGTTCCTCCTTTGTTAATTTGAATTTCGGATTGGTTTACCGGGATAATTTTTGAATTTCTTGCTTCATTTGCTCATTTTGCGCTTTTAGTTCGTCAAGCTGTACTTGCATCGCACGGTCATTTGAATGCTCCGAATGAGAGCCGTGTCCATGACCATGCCCCTTCATTCCAAACATCATAAACACCATCATTAACGGACAAGCCAACAATAGCAGCCAAGACCAATCCATTTGTATTCCTCCTTTATCATTTCAATAACTTGATATGTTCATTGTAAAGAGTGATTGTGTAGAAACCGTGTGGAAAGCGTGCAATTTCTATGGACTTATAAAAAAACACGACCCGATATTATGGTCGTGGTAAGGCGTGGACGGTACTGTATCCAAACTAGGCATGTCAATAATTCAGCCCCTTCGATCCTTTCTTTGGCGAATGTTTAAATATCCGACTTCCTAGATCTGAACTTTCCGGGTATAAAGAGAATGAAAAAGAATGAAAATAGTAGCAATATTGAAATACCCGTCTTGACGCGTTGGTCTTCAATCATCTTAAACCCATAGCCAGCCATAGACTCTAAAAGAATGGACGGGGCTTTTCCGATGCCTGTAGCGAGGAGATAGATCGGGATACGTACTTGTGCTATTACACTCATGACTGTAACCAGGGCGGACGGCATATATGGAATGATTCTGGCGATCAAAACCGTGAGAAACTGCCTAAGAGTACTCATCCGTTGTATACGATGGAACCACAATCTTCTGTTCTTTGAAAGATACTTCTCCTCTAGTTTGAGTGCCCCTTTTCGGTATAACATATAGGAAACAATCGCACCGGCCATTTCACCGAGCCAGGATACGAAAAAACCTGGGATTCCCCCAAACACTAACACATTGGCCATCGTGAGAAAAACGGAAGGAATTACCCCTAAGATGCTGATGACCACATTGAGGACGATGCTAAGGACGTACGATCCTATCCCCCAGCCTGCCAACCATTCTGCAACATCTTCTGCCTGTAACATTGCCGGATTCGCTCCCTAATACTAACATCATTTTTTTAATAAAAAGGCTGCATGGATCATATTAAACAATCCTATACAGCCTTTTTGCCTTTTCTTCGGGTTAGTCGTTCATCCCGGGCATATCCTCCGTATTGCCGTTCATTCCACCCATACTTCCATGATCCATCCCTGATGCCGATACAATCTCCAGCATGGTGTCGATTTGCCCCTGAGCTTCAGCAGAAATGGATGCCTGAGAGCCGGTTAGCCAGGCATGGTTATACGGTCCCTCTGTTGGAGATTTCTCATATTTGGGTTGGACAGACATCACGTAAGACATCACCGAATCCGGCATACTGTCCTTTGTTGTCCATAGAAGCGGTGCATGCTTGCCTAAGTGAGAAAAAGGCGCACCCGCAATAGCCAGTCCCGGATTTTCTGGATTTACAAACGAAAAGTTATGCCCAGGTGTTGTAATTCCCCAACCAAATCCGGTTGCTTTGTCCTTATATTGAGCAAAGGCAACAGCGTTAGCATATGGATCATCGCCAGCAATACGTACCACTTTGCCATATTGCTTTATTTGATTGGCTACATTCTGTGAAATGACAGATTCAGGCCCTAAAATATAAATATTGGCCTTTCCTCCCCGGGTTTGTAACGCTTCTTTGGTTTCCTGCGGTATCTCATCTTTCATGACATACAACAGGGGCTCAGGCATATGAGCGATCCAGTTGATGGCCGGCATTGTATACTCAAGACTTTCCATCGATCCAATGATGACGGAAGAAGGATTTTCACCCGCTACTTTAGCGTAATAAGCATCAATGGCTTTAGCCAAAGCTGCAGGATTATCGGCTGCAAGTTTGTCCGTTTTGAACCCGAGTTCCTTTGCCTGATCCTCAACTTTTTGATCAAGATCACCAACCAAGATCGCTTGAATTCCCTCGTTACTCTCCACGCCTTTCGGCTTTAATCTTTTCATCTCATTTGCAGTAGCTTCAGGAATACCATCCTGATTGACAAACAAAATCGGGCCATTGCTTGGATGATGGATCAAGTCGGCACTAACAACTGCATTCTGCCAATCATCAGCAGATGTAAGAATAATACTCCCTGGACGGTTATCATCACTGGTTGCCATCCATAACGTTCGCGATACCGACACCGCCGCTTCCACGGGATTATCCGTGTTTATCCGCGTCGTATTTTTTGAGGAAATCCATGGAGTCACGACTTTTACTTCGGAAACAGTTGTATTACTTGATGGTTGAACCGTATTCTCAGCTTTAGCAGCATTGTCGTTTCCCGAATTGGTGCAGGCCGATAAAATGAACACCGTAACTAATAAAGCTACTCCGAGTTGGACTGGTTTCTTCATAAGCGCCTCCTGTAAATTCTCATTATTTTCTAAATAGAGTTATTAGGTGATATCCATTTTAAACAAAAAGCTTGTGGAAAGTATGTGGTTTTCGTGGAGATCCCGTTTAATTATTACCTTTTCCGCTTCCAAATATTACGCCTAAACAAACCCTGAAATCCTGTGTTAGGATGACGTCAGTTTCACAAAAAAACATCAGGAGGAAATTCAGCATGAAGAAATCTTTAGCAATTTTAATGGTATCTGCTTCTCTCGTAATGAGTCCGTTTGGAGCTCCGACGACTCATGCATCAAGCGACATTCCTACACAAGCTAAAGCAACTGTAAGCAGTGTGCGGGAAAATGTTATCGCAAAAGGGATGAAATATTTAGGAACTCCTTACGAGTTCGGGTCCAGCAGAAGCAACACTAAAACGTTCGACTGTTCCGACTTTGTAAGACAAGCCTATTTGGAAGGAGCAGGAATCAAGTTGCCTTCTAACTCGAGGACTCAAGGAGCTTATATCAAGAAAAACGGTACCTATACAACAAACTGGAAAAACCTCAAGCGTGGAGACATTATGTTCTTCATGTCATACAAAGGCAGCAAAGCTTCTGACTACCGAGGAATTAATAAAAGCACTGCCCGTATCACCCATAACGGGATTTATCTTGGAAACGGGAAAATCCTACAAACTTATTCCAAAGAATCGGGCGGCGTTCGTATCGATAATATTGAGGGCACTCAATGGGAAAAACGCTTTCTTTTTGGGGGAAGTGTGTTGAAATAGCATAACGAGCCAGTGAAAAATAACTCACTGGCTCGTCCTTTCTCCAAATTATACCTGAAATTGATTAACCTCCTTTCTCATTTTTTCGATCGTTTCCAACATTTGGGCTGAAGTTTTGGATATATCCTCTGTTCTTTTCACTTGTGAATGGCTCGCTTCCATGATGTATTGTACATTTTTTACAGTGTCGTTGGCGATTGAAGATACCGTCTGAAATGAGGCGGCAATTTCTTCAGTTCCTGCAGATATTTCCTGAGTTGCCATAGATATTTCCTGATTTTGCTTAGCTACAACTTCAGCAGAGTTGACAATTTTGTTGAATGCTTGTCCTGCTTCTTGAAGGACTTTTATTCCACGATCAAGCTGCTCGAGTCCCAGCTTTACCCTTTCTGCAGCGTCACTTGTTTTCGTTTGAACAGCATCAATTAAAGATCGAATTTCATGTGAAGAACTTTCAGATTGTTCAGCCAACTTTTTTACTTCATCGGCGACCACCGTAAACCCTCGACCATTCTCCCCCGCTCGAGCTGCCTCAATGGCCGCATTCAATGCCAGTAGATGAGTTTGCGAGGAAATCTCTGTTATCATTCCTGCTATACTGCTTACATTGTCAGACATCTGATACAACTCATTAATACTTTCTGCCATTAAACGGGTCGTTTCATTAAGCTGATGGATCTCCTCAACCGCCGTTTGGATTGACTGATTTCCTCGATCAGCATGTTCCAACATTTCACTTGATGTTAGTGCGACAATGGATGTGGTTTTGGCGATATGCTGAATGTTTTCTGAAATATCTTCCATAGCATTAGCACTGGAAGTCATTCCCTGAGCTTGCTTAAGCGCCCCTGATTCAACTTGGATAACATTTGAGTTCACATCTAGAGCTATCTCTGCAATTTGCTTCGTCTTCTGGTCAACAGATAAAGAAGAATGGTGAACACCTATAGAAACTTCTTTGACGGAATGTACCATTTCTTGAAGCCCCCGTATCATTTGATTGACGCCACTAGCGAGCTTACCTAGCTCATCTCTAGACTTAGAAACCAAAAGATCTACTCTTAAGTCACCAACTGAAACCTTCTCCATAAGATGTGTCATCCAGAGAATAGGCCGTACAAATCTGACCGATAAATAAGCAGCAACTATTAAGGAAACTAAGAGACCGATTATGGCAAACCAAATCATACTTTTTCGAAAATTTTGGGAGGCATGCTCATACATTTCTTTCGGCATACTTACATGGAAAGCTCCAATAACATTGCCCTGCTTATTTCTTATCGGTTCATACAAAGAAAGTTCTTCTCCATTATGGGAAGAACCAAGATAGGCTTCCCCTTTCTCTAAAACCATTTTTTGAACCTCGGTTTCAAGGGAACTCATCGATTCATTATTTGCCATGGAATCATCTGCAGTTGCGATGCTGATTTTACCTTTAAAAATGACGATACTATCTCCAGTCAGTTTATTAATGGATTCTACCGCTTGACTATTATTTTCCATTAGTGTTTCGCCCTTGTACAACTTGGCATTTTTAATTTCCCACTCACCTGGATATTTTTCATTGAGTAATGCTTTGGCCATAGCTTCATTCGTTGCGAGTTTCTTCTCAGCAAGATGGGTCACCTCATTTTTCATCATCATTGCAGAGTATCCTCCCAATGAGGCGATGACAATTAATATGACACTGGAAAACATGATCATCAATTTTAGGAAGAGTTTCACGATAAATTACTCCTTATACAATATTCTACAAAATATTGGGTTATCTATTTCTAAATGTCCCTGCGATTTCTGAAATTTCATTTCTAGTTAATAATCTTCTCGGAACGAATGCCGGAACTGATTTTTTATACTCCAGATATTTCCCCCCAAATTCTTCTATCATTTGTTTTTCTTCTTTTTTGGAAAGTTTTGTATACATGAATAAAAGGATCGGTGCCATTAAAATCGTAATTATAGTTGGCCACTGTACCAAGAAGCCTATGATACTAAGTACAAAACCGCTGTACTGGGGGTGCCGTACTATTCTGTAAATCCCACTTTCGACCATTTCTCCCTTTCCGGCATGAATCCCTTTCCAACCCACCCCAATAATAAATATCCCCGCAAATATAAGTATGTTACTGAGAGGGTGGAGAATGGAGTATAGTGTTGTTGAACCGCCAGCCAAGGCTACCCATAAATGCCCATTAAGATGAGTAAACGGATCCAGTACCGGGTATTTACTCCCCAAAGTTGAAGTTAAAATATAGATTGTTAACGGGAATCCAAACATTTCACTGAAAAGTGCAACTATAAATGCCGCGAAGGCTCCTAATGTTCTCCATTCCCTTTTCGTTTGGGGCTTATATGCCGCAAATACAAACATACCAAAAAATAGGATATTAAATAGAACGGATCCCCAGAGGCCATACGCGTACTTATCCAAAAGATGCATAATAATCGTACCCCACTTATTCAAAATTAAGGTCTATTTATAACGCTTATCAGAGCATAAATGAATCCGCCAACGAGCAGTGCGCCATTGAACCCCAGGCTCATGGAGAGAATAACAGCTAGTACCGAGCCTATTACAGACATAACTCCGTTTATTCCGAACATCATCGGAATTGCATCCACTTTACCAGATTCCTCAAGTCGTTTTAGACCTCTCGGAAATGGAATCCCCATAAAGAACCCTTGAATCATCACTAATATGGAAGCAACAATGATTTTATTAACTAAGCTCCACTCCGACGTTATGAGAAACATTTTTTCTAAAAACAGTATTAATGCTATATTGACTACCACGACCAAAAGAGGGGGTATACGCTCATTTTTCAGAATTTTGTTGAGCGATTTATTCCTGCTCATATATCCTCCCACCCCGCTGCCAACCAGCAATGCCGCCAGAACAAAGCTAAAAGTAATGACAGGATGACCGAAGTAAAGAGAAAATTTCTGTATGAGCGGTGTTTCAATCAACATAAATCCGGCACCTAGAAGCCCAAAGTAAAGTGCTGGTCTCATCAAACTCCGATTTCTTATTAGAAACGGGGCAAAGAAAACCACACTCCCAATTCCGACTGCTGCAAGGAGAATAAGCAGCGATGTAGGTAAACCCTTCTCAAAATTGTAGAAATAGGGACTATCATCTGTAGACGGGACCACATTGTTGCTAAATTTAGCTGTGAATTGTTCGAAATTATCGTGCTCATCTTCTAGGTGCTTTAGCGGACCCTCCTCGTAAATATTAGGAAGGAATAACGGAATATTCCCATTTTCTAACGCCATGCCTATTAACTGATTACTTTCATTTTCCGTAAAAGGAGCATTTTTTATAATAACAACAGGGTAATGAATATGTGCAGCATCATCGCCGTGTTCGGATTGAGGCATAGCTTTGGTAAAAATAGCGATGTGTTTCGGTGCTTCTTTTAGAGGAATTCCCCTATTCATTAGCGCTGAAATTGAGGTCGATACTATTTTCTCAAGATCGTTTTGATCATGAACAAGAAAGGCGACTCTTCCGTTACTTTCCAGTTTTTTTAGATAATCTTTCACTGCCTCAACGGTATAAATATAGTTTTCCGAAAGAGCATACCCCACACTTTGAGAAGCATTCGTCATCACTAAAGATAAAAAGATCATATCGAATTTATCTTTCGTCTTTCTGACAAAATTCCGGCCGTCTTCTGGATAAACCTTCACTTCCGGCAAATTGTAAATGTTGCCGTTATAATCTGAATACTTTTTTACGGCGTTAATGCTCGAAGTATTAATTTCAACTGCAGTAATATCTTTACTCCCGGCCGCCAAAGCGTATAGTATATCTCTCCCCCCTCCAGGCCCAATGATCAAAGATTTATCATTCTTCCCCATCGAAAAAGGTAAAAACTCAGTTTCTTTTTTATATTTTTCCAGGCTGCTTAAATCGCCGTTATATTTCATCATTGGGGCATTAGCCGCTCCATCAATGGTAACTACCATATAGTCGGGTATTTCCGGTAGTCTTATAACATCAGTCCTAGAAAATGAATTCCATTCAGTAGATATAATTTCTGCATTCTCGCCTTCATTTTGATAAGACCCAAACGTTTTTCCTGAATTAGTCAATAATCCGTTGAAATTCTTCTCGATCGAATTTATATACTGAACTGGAATGAGCAAACCTAAAGATAATAGAATGAGAGAAACTATGGTTACAGCAATCAACCTCTTAAAGTTGGAAAACAACGAGATGCTCAGCGCGGCCAATAAGGCAACAATAGATATAACCAGAGAAGACCTAAACATTCCCGAATTGTTCAATAATAGAAGTACAGCAACGCTCCCAACCCCTGAGCCGAGTAAATCTGCAAAATATAGTTTATTGCTTATCCCCGCGGATAGTCTGAAAAGAAGGGATATATAATATCCCCCTATTACAAAAGGAAAGGTTCCCAGTACAGCATAGATTAAAACACTATTTATATAAGGCAGCTTATAGATTACCGATAATATGACAAGATAAATGAAGGCCAATAGCAAAGCAGCATATCCTAAACCTTGCGGCTTTATCCTCTTCCCCAGTGCTTTTGTCTTTTTCTGCTGCATATATACAAGTACGCTTCCGATACCAACGCCGCATATTGCAAAAGATGTGACAAGAAAAATATAGTGATAAGATAAAAGTGCCGAAAATATTCTTGTTAGTATTACTTGGTATACAAATAAGGAAACCGATACTAAGAAAATACTCGATAAAATTAATAAATTCCCCTTTATATTGATTGGCTTTATCAAGAATGCCTACGCCCCTCTAAGTGGTGGAATGAAAAAGAAGTGCGTTTTAAGCACTCCTTTTTTACTGATAAATTCTAGAATCAAGCCTGTCCAACTGATGTCCTGAGCCATTCTTTCATTCTTTCGTTATTTTATAATACTCATCATCAGATAATATACGGCGAGCGGTTACATAACGTTCGACATAATAATCTTCCGAAAGTTTGCTGATTTGAACTCCCTTACTTGCAGATGAATGGGAGAATAATCCATTCCCCATATAAATACCGGCGTGCGAGATGCCCGTTCCGTCCGTATTAAAAAATACAAGATCCCCTGAACGCAGGTTTTTCTTCTCCACCTTTACTCCTTCTTTGGCCTGCAATTTCGTTGTTCTAGGAAGATCAACATCCACTTGTTTAAACACATATTGAATAAAACCTGAACAATCAAATCCTTCGGTTGTCGTTCCTCCATAAAGATATGGGGTTCCCAAAACCTGATCGACTTCCGACTGTAATGCCGACTCGCTGGCAAACACGCTTCCGGCATTAAATACGGTAAGAAGGGTAAGGAATAAAATTGATCCAATAATCTTCTTCAAACTATTTCTCCTCTCTTACTGAACTCCTCCTGTGACTTATTCCATACCGCTCTGGGTTTGAACAGCCAGTTGACCTTCATATTTGATCACGCCGATTAATCCGCCTGGTTCCACTTCCCCGTTCATTGTGTGGTGCAGTTCATGGCAATGGAATACCCAGGTCCCCGGATTGTCGGCAATGAATTCAATATCGTAGGTTTTACCGGGAGCAACATCAATGGTATTCATGACCTGTGGATCGGAGATGGGATGGCCGTCTTCCGCAATGACCCGGAAATCGTGTCCATGCAAATGCATCGGGTGATTTAGGTTGCTGATATTGATGAGACGTAAGCGAACGGTTTCTCCCTTCTTGACAACAAGAGGTTTCGTATCCGGGAATGCTTTCCCGTTGATCGTCCAGTAATTGTAGTCCATGTTCATCTGAGCTGAGCCGGTTCCTTCTGCAGTATGCATCCCCATATCCATACCTGCCATATCCGTCATCTTGCCATGTGCATTCGGCATTTCCACATCCATACCAGCTTTATTTGACATCGTCCCATTAACACCCGTTACTTGCATATCGTCTACGTTCCAGCCGCCAAGCATCCAGGTGATATCCTGATCAAATTTCGGTTGTGCTTCGGGTTTTTGCGGATCTATAATAAACGCTCCGTAAAACCCTTTATCGATTTGCTCAACGCTATTTAAATGGGAGTGATACATAAAAGTTCCCGCATGATTTGCAATAAACTCGTAAGTATAAGATTTACCCGGTTTGATGCCATTCTGCGTGAAAGGAGGTACTCCGTCCATATTGTTTGGAATATGGAGCCCATGCCAGTGAATTGATGTGTCTTCCTTAAGGTTGTTTTTGACCGTGATACGAACCGTATCTCCTTCAGTCACCCGAATTTCCGGTCCAGGGACCGTGTCGTTGATTGTAATGGCATTTACGGTTGTCCCTTTCACCAACTCCCACTTTCCTTCTTTGACATCGAGCGTAAACTCCTTTACTTTACCTGTTGGCACAATAATGTCTGTTTCTTTTAACGGAGGCAGTTTTCGCAATTGAGTGGTGGTCAGGATATTTAAATCTTGTTTGGCCGGCTCCGCTTGTTCTGCATTAGCAGCTCCTACAGAACCAAAGACACTTGCCGCGAGTAAAAGGAACGCCAAGCTGCCGTGCTTCCAAAACTTCTTGATCAAAATCGTCTCCTCCATTTCTTGATTTACTCATTAATCGTGAATTGGAATTAAAAACACCGGATAATCTTCTTCGTTTTATCCTCCTCTCGTAATCTAAGTTGAGTTCATTGTACATGGAAAATGTTGAGAATCTGTGTAGAAAGTAAGAAGATGAAAAATAGAAGAGAGTTTTGTCGATAACCTTTAAGATAAACAAAAGTAAAACTCCTGCAACGACTGATCGCTGCAGGAGTCTTAAAAATTATTCAGGCTTATTTCCGACTGTAGGGTCCGGTGTGTAATTACTTTTGTAGCCCTCGTACATCACGTCGGTAACCATCCCTGCGGACGCATGGTGCAAATCATGGCAGTGGAACATCCAATCCCCTGGATTATCCGCTTCAAATGCAACCACGTATTCTTCGCCAGGCTTCACATTAAGCGTGTCTTTGATCACAGGTGTTCCTTCAAGAGGTTTACCGTTCTTACTTAATACTTGGAAGAAATGTCCGTGTAAGTGCATGGGATGGTCATCGGTTTTAGACAAATTTACTAAGGTAACCTTCACTTTGTCCCCTTTATCTACTTTGATCGAATCGGTATCAGGAAACATCTTTCCATTGATCGTGTAGACCATTTCCCCATCCTTCATTTCTGTGTTCAGATTTAATTTCACGTCTTGATCAAACTTTTGATCCAAAGAGAAATTAGACTTCGCTTGTTGACCGTATTTGGTTAAATCAAAGACAGGCAGCTCAACATCCGCATTCGAGGCATCGGTTTTGCCTGTTGCTCCCTCATACTCAATCACAGCACGCATGTTCTTCACACGCTCATCTTTTCCATGCTCTTCTAAGAGCCATGATCCGGGGTTATTGGCAGTAAATTCGAGATCATAGCGTTCACCAGGCGCGATCGCAATGCCTTGATCGGTGATCACAGCTGGACTATTTACAGGCTGCCCATCGGAGGCAATAACTTTAAATTCATGTCCGTGTAAATGCAGCAAATGCGTAATGTAGCCCGCATTGACCAAACGAATACGAACTTTATCCCCTTCCTTCACGATAAGCTTATCAATCGAATCCCCAGTTTTCCCATTTATGGTGTACAGGTCGTACATGCTCATATCATGCCCAGCCATCTCTGTCATGCTACTCATATCGCCCATGTTCATTTGGCTGTGATCCATCCCCTCCATGCCTTCCGCGTTGCTCATATCCATCTCACCTGAGCTCATCCACTCATCCAGCACAAGGGTATAATCACGGTCATAGCTTTCGTTGGGATCTTCTACGATTAACGTACCATACAAGCCCTTATCAAGCTGATTTACACTATCTTGGTGCGAATGATACCAATAAGTACCAGGAACAGTCGCTTTAAATTCATATGTGAATTCCTTACCTGCAGGCACTGCATCTTGAGTTACTCCCGGAATACCATCCATATTATTTGGAACGGGATAGCCATGCCAGTGTATGGAGACAGGCTCCTCCAACTCATTCTTCAATTTGATTTTCACGGTATCACCGACCTTCACACGAATCTGAGGACCAGGCACCGAGTTGTTAAACGTCCACACAGGCAACGTCAAATCATCCGATACTTTCAAGTTGCTCGTTTGCGCGGTGATCGTAAACTCTTTCCCATCCGCAACAGGAGTAACATTCGTCAATTTGATCTCCCCTGATTGGTTATTTTGATTCGTATTTTGTTGAGAATCACTCATGTTCATTTTTGAATGATCCATACCTTCCATTCCGTTTTGACTGTCTGAATTCGCGCAACCTGCCACGATGGCACTAAAAGCACCTACTGCAAGTAGAATTTTTAGTTTACCTTTCATAATGATCCTCCTCGTATTGATTTTATCTCCAACAGTATATCTAAAATTTGTGTAGAATTTATGAAGACATCTAAATTTTGAAATAATAGATAATGAAAACAAGGAGAGATCAGAAGATATATGTTTATTCAATACTTGCTCTCAGTGACCAGCTACTGCCGCCATTGTCGCTTTCAAAAACAGAATAGCGGTCAGTCACAATGAGCAGCCGGTTGGGATCACGTTTCGATGCTTTGATGCCGAGTGGCATTTCGCCCTTTAAGTCAACATGAAGGTCTGACCAGTTTTTCAAATCTTTTGTTTTTAGAAATCCGCTCTCCGCCATAAGGATGACCTCCCCATTTGCTAAATAAAGCACCCCATATGCCGGTTCATTGGTTAACTGCATGTTCTGAACCTTACCTTCATTAACAATGTATTGAATAAGTCCTGTTTCCGTGGCCGCCAAGAAGGAAGCAGGAACTCCCGGCAGCACCGTAATGGAGTAGGCACCTTCAGGCAGAGTGCCTATGTTTCGCCATGTCTCGCCCCCATCTTTTGTTTCATATAAGTTGTTCTCTGAACCTGCCAGCAAGGTAAATAAACGATTTGGATCGACAGGATCCATAACTAAATAATGCGCATCTGGTTCATTGGGTTTGGATTGATTAGGAAGTCCATTTTCAATCGTTTCCCACGTATCCCCGCCGTCAATAGATCGTTTCACAAATCCGTGACCTGCAGCATATATTTTTGAAGGATTCTCGAAATCCGTTTCGATTCCCATCACGTCGTTGGTTTTAATAGGCTCAAAAGTTTTCTGCCAATTTTGATCAATAAGTTCATATACACCTGTATGTGTACCTATCCAAACCGTTGTGTCATCGGGTGCATAACTAAAGACGTGTGGATGTGTGTCGGACTCAGGGATCAAAGAAGCCAAATTTGATTCTGATTCTTTGGCTTTTTTAATTCCACCCCATATTGCAAATATGATAATTGTGACCAAAGCTACTGCTAAGTAAAAACCAAATCCCCAGGACAATTTCTTTTTTACTCTATACATGATCATTCTCCTAATCATTTATGATAATCAACAAGACCGTATAAAGGATTTCTCATAACGTTAATCAATTCATCATGGCCATTTTCATATAATCTGGCTGAATTCCACACATGTATCTGTTCTCCTATCGCTTTTAATATGAACCATCGAGCCACTTTATATACTACAATACGTAGTTTTAAAACGAAAAAGAAAACGGCTTTTATGTGCAGCCGTTAAATAACATGATGACAGCAAACGTGATGAATACACTAAAAGATATAACCATAGGGGGGATATCCATCATTGGAATTTTGATATGAGAACTCGGTTCAATTAATTTTTGTATCCGATAATTGATGGGATCATCCGCAAATCCAACCCCGATGGGTAATCGTTGATGATTTGAACTCGCACATTTATATAACACACTACCCAAAGCATATGGGGACCCCATGTGCATCATGGCATATTGATCGGCATCGATCTCCATCCAAACATGAATGAAATAATGCATTTTTTTAAAAATCGGTACAAAAGGAAGACTGTCTTTTATGATATTTATGATTAACGAACGAAGAGGATCGAATTTTTTTAGATGAGCGTATTCATGCAGCAATACCGCTGTAATCTCTTCTTGATCGAAACATGCCAGCATCTTGGTAGAAATGACAATTCTCGGTCGAACAAATCCATAAGTTAAAGCGAATAGTGAATGGTCTTTAATAACAATAATTTTTCCATTAAATTGTTGAAATGTTCTATTTATCGCTTCCGTTAACAAAATATCCGATTTGAATCGAACCTCTTTATTCCACTGTTTTTTTAGATTTACTTGTTTGAACAAGATGTAAAAAAATGTTAGAAGGCTGTATATAATAACGATATTCAATCCTATTAATATGAACTGGTGTATCATTGTGCTCTCTCCTAGAGCAGAAAGGCAATACTCCAATATTCCCCATTGGATGGAATATCCCCAAATTTCATGCAACATATAAATTGCCATATTAATCCATAGGAGTAATCCAATAGCGATCATCAAGAAAAAAATGATGTCATGCTTTTTAATGGTTATCATGACGGTCTTTTTTCCATTCATTTAAACGTGATTCTAATAACTTCATCAACTGAGGATCGGCCTGCTGCATCGCGTCGACCATATGATTTACCATCAAGTCCCCGTAGTCGTGAATTAAACCTACCGTAACAGTTTTCGTTTGTTCGGTAATAAATTCCTCCTTGCTTTGTACAGGTTCAAAATAACTCTGCCTGGCTCTCCCCTTCCCTATTGTTGTTTTCTTCAGATGCCCTTTTTCAATCAAGCGATTCATCACCGTCATCACAGCATTGAAAGATAAATCATCCTCCAGAAGAGACTGAACTTCTTTAATTGTTATTCTATTATGTTCCCAAATAATCTCCATGATTTGAGCTTCTAGTGAGCCAAAAAAGCGATTTAGCCCCTCCTCGTTTAAATACATCCGTTTAACAGACATGCTTTCACCCTTTCATCCTATACTACATATTGTAGTTAATAAACTTTCATTGGTCAATTTACAAAAATAATCATCCTCCTTGGATGATTATTTTTGCAAAACATAAGGACAAGCCGATAATTTCTTACAGCTTGTCCTTTTTATAGTTATTCTTGACCAATCATTTTAAGATAACTCTGCTCACTCACAACACGCCTTGCAGTAACATACCGCTCTTTATAATAAGATTCTGACAAACTGCTTATTCTTACACCTTTACTACTTGAAGAGTGTGCAAACTTATTGTCGCCGATATAGATGCCTGCATGAGAAATACCCTTCCCATCCGTATTAAAAAATACCAAATCTCCAGTTCGAAGTTTGTCCTGATCCACCGGAGTTCCCTCTTTTGCCTGGCTTTTTGACGTACGAGGCAAATCCAAATTGAACTTATCAAAAACATATAAAATAAAACCCGAGCAATCAAAACCGGCTACTGTTGTACCTCCATACAAGTAAGGAGTCCCCACCACTTTATCTACTTCATTTTCAAGTTTGGCCGAACTAGCAAAGGAACTGGTAGCGCTCGCTGAAAAAATAAGTGCTGCACCTAATGTCGATAAGATCAATTTTCTCAAATATGTAGTCTCCCTTCGATGCCTACGGAGTTAGCTGAGGGTTCGGTAGAAGGTTCCCTATATTCTTTTTACGAAAAGAATAATTCACCCAAAATTGGTTCCCCCGTTTTCTGTTAAGAAATTCGGCAAAAATTAATTTTTTGTAACCCTACATAATGTAGTCTATTTTCTGTTATTTTGTCAATCCTTATTTTTATAGAAGTACAAAAAATGTAATATGAATGTTTAATCACTTACTGAGGGCTTTCGGAAGCTATTAGAAATGTCGAAACAGATGATTTTTATAAAAATAAGAACGTATCGAAAATTGACATTATCAATATACCATATTTATACTACTGCTTGTAGGGTTACAAGATTTTAATTATTTAGTTACCGTTCTTACATAGTGTATATGTCCTTTATAAGATGAAATTAAGAATGCCATAGCCTCTTCTACAATATGTCCATGTTGGAATAAGAACAGGGAAGGTGGTGATTAAAATATCACATAGAGGTTAAATTAAATACTTAAAAATAACAAATTATGCGAAGGAGCAAGATCATGAATAACAATCATAAACATGATCAAAGCGATCATTCCCGTCGTTCTTCTGAACATCAACATAAAGAACAGCACCACGAACCCAACGAACACCAACATCACCAACATGATGAGCATGAGCAACATCAGCATGTAAGACACGAGGATCATCATCAGCATGATGAGCACCAACATGGAAACCATGTTATGCACGCTGGCGGACATGATCATTCCGGCCATCATGGGCATATGGTTGAAGATTTTAAGAAACGTTTCTATATATCCTTAATTATCACGATTCCGATCCTAATCATTTCCCCAATGATTCAAATGTTCATGGGCGTAAGCTGGCGATTTCCGGGGGATACATACCTTCTGTTCCTCTTGTCCTCATTTGTCTTCTTCTATGGGGGCTGGCCTTTTATTAAAGGGGCTAAGGATGAACTTTCCGTAAAAAACCCGGGCATGATGACTCTCATCTGTCTCGCCATCGTTGTTGCGTATGTTTACAGTACAAGCTCTACTTTCGGACTCACCACGACAGACTTTTTCTGGGAGCTTGCCACGTTAATCGACATTATGCTACTCGGGCATTGGATTGAGATGAAGTCCATCATGGGGGCCACTAAAGCTTTAGAGGAGCTCGCAAAACTTATGCCTTCCGATGCACATTTGGTAAAAGAAAGCGGCGAGATTATCGAAATCGATGTCACTGAACTAAAAAAAGGCGATATCGTACTCGTGAAACCGGGTGAAAAAGTTCCGATCGACGGTCAGATTACTGAAGGCGAAACCTTGATTGATGAATCGATGCTGACCGGCGAATCCGTACCGAATGCAAAACAAGCTGGCGACCAAGTCATTGGTGGTTCCATTAACGGTCAGGGCTCTGTCAAGATTTCCGTTCAGAGCGTAGGCAAAGAAACGTACCTCTCGCAAGTGATTGCACTCGTTCAAGAAGCCCAGGCTTCCAAGTCCCGAGCACAGGATCTGGCGAACCGTGCCGCTAAGTGGCTCTTTTACGGTGCATTGGTGGTAGGGATTCTCACCTTTTCCGCATGGATTGCACTCGGGTATTCGCTCTCCTTTGCTTTGGAACGTATGGTTACCGTGTTGATAATCGCATGTCCACATGCGTTAGGGCTCGCCGCTCCGCTTGTTATTGCAACTTCGACATCGCTTGCCGCGAAGAACGGGCTCTTGATTCGCAACCGAACCGCATTTGAAGGTGCACGGAATATCCAAGCCATTGTGTTCGATAAAACAGGAACTTTAACCAAAGGGGAATTCGGGATTACGAATATCCATCTCGGAAACGTATCTTCCGAGACGGAACTTCTTACCAATGCAGCGAGCGTAGAGACACATTCCGAGCATCCAATCGCCCGAGGCATTACAAAAGCTGCAAAGGAAAAAGGGATTCAGCTTAAAGAAGTGACTGACTTCAAAGCACTCCCGGGTAGTGGCCTCCAAGGGGTTGTGGATGGTAAGGAAATTATGGGGGTAAGTCCTGTATACGTAAAGGAGAAGCACCTTCCGTTTGATGAGGTACGCTTTAATCAATGGTCGCAAGAGGGGAAAACCGTTGTCTTTATCCTCGTTGATGGTCAAGTGGCCGGGATGATCGCACTGGCAGATATGATCCGAGATACAGCCAAAGATGCCGTTCAGGAACTGAAAGATATGGAAGTTAAATCCATCATGTTAACGGGGGATAACCAAAAGGTAGCCCAATATGTCGGTAAGCAGCTAGGCTTGGATGAAATCTTCGCCGAAGTTCTCCCCCATCAAAAGTCGGATAAAATCGACCAGATTCAAACAAAAGAAGGTTTGCGTACAGCGATGACCGGAGATGGAGTTAACGATGCTCCAGCGCTTGCCAAGGCAGATTTAGGGATCGCGATCGGTGCGGGCACTGATGTGGCGATTGAGACAGCTGACGTCGTACTTATCAAGAGCAATCCGCAAGATGTCGTCAATATCATTAAGCTTTCCAGAGTGACCTATCGCAAAATGATGCAAAACTTATGGTGGGCGACAGGTTATAACATCGTTGCCATCCCGCTTGCTGCAGGCGTCCTAATGCCGTTTGGAATTATTCTGGACCCCGCGATCGGCGCCATCCTGATGTCTTTAAGCACCGTCATTGTAGCCATCAATGCCAAATTATTGAAACTATAAGCAAAAAACTCCTGCCATTTCGGCAGGAGTTTCTTGGCCTAAGAATGTATCAAACTTTGAACCAGAAAGTCCTCATATTCAAAATATTTACATAAAGCTTATCCTTTCGGCCCGCGGTTAATAGGGCATTATCAAATCATGTTTATTAAATGGCCGAATTATGATCTTCATGCCAAATTTCATGAATCACATCTGCCAAAATCGATATCGTCCGATAATTTTCTTCTAATACGTTTTCTACACCGCCGATTTCAATGAGTGCGCTAAACTCGGCAAGCGATTGATTATATTGACCATTCCCGCTGGAATGATCCTTTTGGTAAATGACCTTGGAGATTCCAGGTATTTTTTCGTTTAATTTATTCTGTAACCGAGTTGCAAAGTTTTTGGTTTGTTTCCAATTGGGATTATCCCGTCCGACAACAAAATATAACTTAGCGTAATTCACATTGTTGTACAGAATGGTTGTTTTATTTCTTGATTCCGAATCTCGATGTATATCAAATACATATTCTATGGATTTATGTTTAGAGAGCTCCTTGCTCAATGTAGCCTTGGAATAGGTGTACGATTTTACGTACTCGAAATTACTTATTTTACTAGGATAATCATCAGCAGATTGGACCACACTCACTCCTTTTGCCTTTAATTTTTTGGATAGATCCTTTCCCAATAAAGTAACGTTTATTTTGGATTCGAAGGCCTCATTGGGAGCGGTTTTGCCTTGAAGTTCCGGCAGCCAAGATTCACGATTATGGGTATGGTAAATCAGAACTCGAGGTTGTTCCGATTGTACTGCCTCTCTATTTTGAACCATCTTTTTTGCAACTGGGGATACCACTGGATTTTTCACGGAAGATATTAGTTTCGGCTTCTCTACTTTTGTTGTCTTGCTTGATCTATGTATGTTAGTCTTCTCTTCCATTACCATCTGAACCTGACCTTTTTCTGGTAAGGTAGGCGCCTTAGATCCGTTTAGTTCAATGTACGCGGGAATGGCTTTTAGGGGTGTACCAGCGTCGCTGACACCACCCGCAAACGTTTGGAAAAAATACGGATCAAATTTTGCGAAGTACTTTTTTTCGATACATGCCGTTAAACAGGGCTGAAGCATCTTCCTCCACTCGAAAATGGTTTTTGTACGGCATGATAATTGGTTCAAAATGACGGCCGATATCGGTACCCATAATTGCTATAACAGGACGTACGATTTTTTTTATTAAAGACAAATCCTCGGATGGTGGGGCAAATTTATCGAAGATAACTATACGTCCCCCTGTTCGCGTAACCCGAATCATTTCTTGAAAACATAGATCCGGATTGGGGACGACGGATAAGATCAGGTTTGCAATGACCATATCAAATGATTCAGGTGAAAAGGTCAAATCTTCCGCATCCATCTCCATGAACTTAATGTTTGGGGAGTCATATTTTTTCTTGGCTCGATCAAGCATTTCGGGTGAAAGGTCGATTGCTGTTACAGAAACATCCTTGCCCATAATGAATCTCAGGTCTGCTCCGGTACCGACACCCACAAAAAGAATTTTGCTTTTAGGCTTAATTTCGAGACTCTCAAAAATCTTTTTCCGAGCCTTTAGAAAAGGCCCCGAATTAAAGAGGTAATCATAGAAGGGTGCCCAAAATCGAAAGATCACTTTATTCCAATGATTATTCATATTCGACTACGTTCCTTTACCTTTAATAGACGAAGACTATTAACATAACAATATGTGAGAATGGCCAAACAAAACGCCAGCCATTCACAGTTACGTTTTAACAGAAAAATGGGGCTGCCCATTAGACTCGCAGCAGCCCTTTACTTTTTATTCTTTCGTGCGCATGAGTCGTAAACCGTTTAATGCAACCAGGAGCGTTGCCCCCATATCGGAAAGGATGGCAATCCACAGCGTGAGCCAGCCCGGAATAACGAGTAGCAAAGCAATCAACTTAATTGCAAGTGCAAAGGTGATATTTTGTTTGATGATGCGAAGTGCATTTCGGCTTAGTTTTATCGCGAAAGGCAGTTTTCTTAAATCGTCACCCATCAAAGCCACGTCTGCCGTTTCCAGCGCCGTGTCCGTACCGGCTCCGCCCATGGCGATGCCAACCGTGGAAGCTGCCAGCGCCGGGGCATCATTGACACCATCCCCAACCATTGCTACGTTCCCGTAATCGGATCTCAGTTGTTTAATAAAGTCTAATTTATCCTGCGGCAGCAGTTCTGCCTGAACATCCGATACGCCAACTTGTCCGCCGATGGCCTTGGCCGTACCTTTGTTGTCACCGGTAAGCATGATCGTTTTTTTGATGCCAAGCTGATGCAACTTTTGAATAACCTCTTTACTTGACTCGCGAACTTCATCCGCTACCGCGATTACTGCGAGAATGGCACGATCCGTTCCGACAACCATGGCCGTCTTGCCTTGGTTCTGTAGACTAGTGACCAACTGCTCCTGCTCGCTGCTGAAAAGAGCGGTTGGCATTTCCTTAAAGAGTTTCGGATTTCCAATGTAAAAGGTCGTTCCGTTGACAATACCTTTGATCCCTTTCCCTGTAATGGACGAAAAATCTTCAACCTTGATATCCGAATACGAAATGTCCTCTTCCTCCGCTTTTCTCATGATGGCTGAGGCAAGCGGATGTTGGGAACGATACTCTAATGCAGTAATGACGGACAACAATTCCGACGCATTGGTCTCCTTGCTAAATACGTTGTAATCCGTTACTACAGGGACGCCTTTTGTCAGGGTTCCGGTTTTATCAAACGCAATGGCCTTTAAGGCCCCCATTTCTTCGAGGTAAACGCCGCCTTTGATAAGGACGCCTTTTTTCGCCGCATTTCCGATAGCCGATACGATGGAAATTGGCGTCGAAATAACGAGTGCACACGGACAACCCACGACAAGTACAGATAACCCTTGATAAATCCAAGCAGCCCAGCTTCCATCAAATAAAAGCGGCGGAACGATTGCGACTAAAGCGGCCACGATCATGATGATGGGTGTGTAATACTTTGCAAATTTATCAACAAAGGCTTGCGAAGGTGCGCGTTCACCCTGTGCTTCCTCAACCAGGTGAATAATCTTTGCAATAGTGGTATCATCCACAAGCTTCGTTACCTTTACTTCAAGCAAACCTTCTTCATTTAACGTACCGGCAAAGACATCGTCATCAACCGATTTTTCAACTGGCACGGACTCACCGGTAATCGCTGCCTGATTAACGGCAGAGTAGCCACTGACAACCACACCGTCCATAGCGATCTTTTGACCGGGTTTCACGATCATGATGTCGCCTACCGCTATGTCATCCACATGAATCATTATTTCTTGCCCGTTGCGTCGGACCAGTGCTTCTTTTGGTGCGATGTCCATTAAGGAACGAATCGATTGTCTTGCCCGATCCATCGAGAATCGTTCCAGGGCCTCACTAATAGCGAACAAAATAACGACAATTGCGCCTTCCGCCCATTCCCCAATGATCGCCGCGCCGATAATGGCTACGGTCATCAGGGTTTTCATGTCAAATTCAAATCGCAATAAGTTCTGAAAGCCAACTTTAAAGAGTGAGAATCCACCGATGATGATCGAGGCTGCAAATAGCAAGGAAGTAACCAGGTTTTCTTCACCATTTACATACTGGGAAAGGTAACCGAACACCATCAGTAAAGCTGCATTCAATAACGTGCTGTGCTTTTTATAAAATGGCTCTTTGACTTCCTTTTTAACTTCTTGGGCAGCTCCCCGTTCGGCTTTTTCCGGGGTTACTTTCAGATTCTCAAAGGCGCCGGCTTTCTCCAGTTCTTCAATTGTTGCATTGCCATAAACGGCAATTTTCGAAGCTCCAAAATTCACTTTGGCATCTCGAACGCCAGGAATCTGTTTAACATTATTCTCAAACTTTCCGGCACAATTCGCGCATGTAAATCCCTGAACATTGAATACTTGTTTGCCCTCGGTCACAATCGGGTTTGCCGCACGTACAGGCTTTTCCGGGACGACTTTCAAATTCTCAAATGCCCCAGCTTTCTCCAGTTCTTCAACCGTTGCATCGCCGTAAACGGCGATTTTAGACGCACCAAAATTCACCTTCGCATCTTGAACCCCGGGTAGCTGCTTTACATTGTTCTCAAACTTTCCGGCACAATTCGCACATGTAAATCCTTCAACGCGGTATACGTGTTTACGATCTGAAGATTCCGATACTCTACTCAACGCCAACAACCTCCTTCTGATGCTTCATGGCGAGCCTGATCATTTGTTTGAGCTGCTCGTCTTCCAGTGAGTAGAAAACAAGCTTCCCTTCTTTGCGGTACTTGGCTATGCCCATATTTCGCAGCAGCCGTAAATGATGGGAAGCTGTTGCCATGGTGGAGCCGATAATATTGGCTACATCACAAACACAAAGTTCATCCTCATCGCAAAGCGCATAGGCCACTTTCAGCCGCGTATGATCAGCGAGAACCTTAAAGATTTGGGTCATATCTTTAAAATTATGTCTATTTAGCTTTTCTTTTACCCGATTGACCTTATGCTCGTCAAAACAAAAGATCTCGCAAGTATCTACATGTTCCACGGAACCACCTCAATCAAATATTTGTTTGATTATTATCATACAACACTTTTTCAATTATTCAAATACTGATTTGATTATTTCGCAGAAATGTCTAAAATATTCAAGTTCCGAAAATCTTTTTGGTATCGGAACTTCGTTGTGATCAATCGATGATTTGCCTAATTATAGAAGGCAAGATACACTAACTTCATTTTGATTGTTCCGATACTGACCATTATAGGAACTTTATCCGGAGGGGATATCATGAAACGAAATTGGGAACTGGATGAGTTGATTGAGCATTTCACCATACTCCCGAACGAAATGAAGTTGATAGAAAATAAAACGGGGGAAACCAGGATTGGATTTGCTGTGTTATTGAAGTTTTTTCAAAATGAAGCCCGTTTTCCGACGCACAAGTTCGAGGTCCCCAAAGCTGTGATTGCCTACATTGCCAAACAGATTTTTTCCGATTCGGAACTGTATGCCAGGTACGATTGGTCAGGGGCCTCTATCACGTATCATCGGACACAGATCCGCAAGTTCTTTGGCTTCCGTGAGGATACGATAGAGGACGTAGAGGAAATGACGACATGGTTAGGCCAACATGTCCTGCATCATGATCATGATATTGAACACCTAAAGGAACATGTCTACAGTCGATTTCGTGAGCTGAAAATCGCACCTCCTACCCCAGAGCGCATCGAACGGCTCATTCGATCCGCCACGAAGAAAGTTTCTTCCAAACGACCTATCAAAAACTGCATTCCTCACCCCTGACCAAGCTAGACTCTTTGATTGATCGCATCGCTTATTTGGGAACCGATGACGAAGAGGCTTCCGGAGAAGAGCATGGACAGTTATCGTTTCATGAATTGAAAGCTGATCTGGACGAGCAGGACTTGAGAGTGTGTTAAAAGAAATCAATAAGCTTCGCACGATTCGAAATTTAGAACTTCCGGTCGATTTGTTTAAGGATATTCCTCCTAAAGTGCTGAAGAAATATCGGCAGCGTGTGTCCACTGAGGATATTCGGGAGTTGCGCCGTCATCCTGCGCCGATTCGATACATGCTACTAGCGGCTTTCTTTTGGCTCCGCAGCATGGAAATATCGGACAACCTGGTCGATCTCCTTATTCAGATCATTCATCGTATCGGGGTTGGTGCAGAATGCAAGGTAGAAAAGGAAAGTCTGAAGGATTTACGAAGAGTCAGTAACAAATACGGGATCTTGTTTAATCTGGCGCAAACCGCGATCAGCCATCTTGATGGCATCATCAAAGACGTGTTGTACCCGGTCGTCTACGAGCAAACTTTAAAGGATCTGGTGAAAGAATTTAAACATACCGGTCCAGCTTACCGCGAAAAAATCCATACCGTCATCCGGGCCTCCTATGGCAGCCATTACCGTCGGATGGTTCCGGAAATTCTCTGCATTCTTAATTTTCGTTCCAATAATGAGGTTCACCAACCTGTTATACGTGCATTGGAGTTGATCAAAAAGTACGCAGACTCCGGTCTGCATTATTTCCCTTTATCTAATGACATTCCGATCGATGGTGTCATCCGTACCGCATACAAAGATATCCTTATCGAAAAAGACGACAAAGGACAGGAACTGATGAACCGAATCAATTACGAGATCAGCGCTTTATAGATGCTGCGGGATAAATTGCGTTGCAAAGAAATCTGGGTACCTGGAGCTAATCGGTACCGGAATCCGGATGAAGATCTTCCGTCCGATTTCGAAGAACGTCGCGAAGAAAACTACAAGGCACTGAATCAGCCCTTAGCTGCGGATTCGTTTATTGCTGCACTGAAACAAGTGATGATTCAAGGACTCGAAAAGCTGAATGATGGCATGCCCAAGAACCCCAAAGTGCGAATTACAGAAAAGGGAAACGGCTGGATCTCTGTCTTCCCTTTGGAGCCGCAGCCAGAACCGACCCATTTAGCACGAGTAAAAGTTGAAATTGCACGTCGCTGGCCGATGACCAGCCTGCTGGACATATTTAAGGAGACAGATTTGCGTGTTTCATTTACGGAATAATTCAAGACGGTGGCCAACCGCGAGATTTTGGATCGGGAGACGCTGCAGAAACGCTTGATTCTTTCTCTTTACGGTTTAGGAACCAATAATGGCTTAAAACGGGTCAGTACCGGTGATCATGGTGAGAGCTATAAGGATCTGCTTTATGTGCGGCGCAAGTTTATTCACAAAGACAACCTGCGCAATGTCATTGCTGAAGTGTTCAATGCGATCTTTCGGGTACGGATGCAGGATATATGGGGAGAAGGAACAACTTCTTGCGCCTCCGACTCCAAGAAGTTCGGGGCCTGGTATCAGAATCTGATGACAGAGTGGCATGTTCGGTATCGTGGCCGCGGCGTGATGATTTACTGGCATGTCGAGAAAAACTCTACTTACATCTACTCTCAGCTCAAATCATGTTCTTCTTCCGAGATTGCAGCTATGATCTAAGGGCTGCTTCGACACTGTACCGATATGGAACTAGAGAAAAACTATGAGGATTCTCACGGCCAAAGTGAAGTCGCTTTTGCTTTTTGCAATTTGTTGGGTTTTCAGCTCATGCCGCGATTAAAAGCGATCCACTCCCAAAAGCTGTATCGTGCGGAGGCAGGAATGACAGATGCTTACCCTCATCTACAAACGGTGCTGACACGTCCGATCAACTGGAAGCTGATCCGGCAGCAGTATGACCAAATGATGAAATATGCGACGACTTTACGCTTGGGTACTGCAGAGACTGAAGCCATCCTGAAACGATTCACCAGGAATAACCTGAAGCAACCTAAATAACCATCTTCCTCTGTAACTATTTAAACTCCGAGGAGTTGCGCCGCGAAATCAACGAGGGATTAAATGTCGTAGAGAATTGGAACTCGGCCAACAGCTTTATTTTCTATGGAAAAGGTGGAGAAATTGCCACGAATCGCATGGAAGATCAGGAAATGGCCGTATTATCCTTGCATCTGTTACAAAATTGTCTGATGTACATCAATACCATCATGTTTCAAAATGTGTTATCGGAGAATGGTTTGACCTGATGACTCCAGAAGATTCACGGGCTTTAACTCCGTTAATTAATACCCACGTGAATCCGTATGGCATATTCCGTCTGGACATGAAGGAACGAATTCCGTTAGAAGGTGAATTGGCATGATTGAAAAACGTGTATCTGCAAAAAAGAAAGCCCGCGAATTGGCAAAATACCTGCGGGCAGAACGGCCTGACTATGCTTACCTTAAAAGACTGTTTCATCACCTCAGAGATAGGCTTGAAATCGAAGTGCCGAAAGCTTCAAAAAAATTGCCCTATGTCCCGACCGAAGAAGATTTAAAACGATACTATGAGGTCGTCTGGAAGGCAAAGAATTTTCAGGATATGGTGATCGTGAAAACCTTGATGTATACCGGCATCCGCGTCAGTGAATTAATCCATATAAAACTGACGGATATCGATTTTAATTACTGCCAGATCCGGATTAACAAAGGGAAAGGGAGCAAAGATCGGATTGTTCCTTTCCCTCAGTCCTTCAAAGAACTGCTGGCCATGCATGTAGATTCGATGAGAAAGAAACAGGCTGTGTATTTATTTGAGTCCTTCTGGAAGAAAAAATACACGGATCGGGGAATCCGAAAGATTTTGGCCAAGTATTCCGAGGAAGCCGGACTGACTCAGAATTTATCACCACACAAGCTCCGCCACTTCTTGCTAACCTGACAGAAGAAGCAAGGAATCGACGATGCGTTGATTCAGCCATAATCCGGCCATGAAAGTCAAAAATCGCTGGAAGTCTATTCAAAGCTGGCGATCACTGATGCGCAGCTTGAATATAATCAGGTTATTAATAAATTCCCAGTTAACCCATACGTTTGCTGGTAGTATCAGCGACGCTGGTACTACCTCTTTTAATGAGACAAAGAAAGAAGCTAGAAATACGGACAAGCAGATCCCTTTCAATTTGGTTTGCATCATTGATCCCCTTCTCTTCGTTTTTGATGACTACTCTATTTTTATTCGTAACACTGATAGAATAGAACGAAATTAAAAGAGGGTTCAGTTGACGGCAATAAGAAGATAAATATGTTTCACTACATTAAATCCACATAGGAACGACACAAATAAGTGCTACGATAAACGAGTAGCAAAAATTGATTGAGGAGGAATATCTATGGCAGTAAACGGTGTGTCGAGTTCAGCAATGCCAAGGAATTGCGGGATGGAAAATATGCACGGAGGGACTAAGAAAATATCGTCAAATCACCAACATACTGAAACAGTACATCAGCAGCACAAGTCAGAGATACAGGATCAGTATCGCGGACAAAAGATAGATACTAAAGCATAAGTGTTCCGTCAGAAATCAACCGACGGTTGGCTACGCAGGCCCTGGCGGATTGGCACGCACGACAGCCTCAGTTCTTCGATGGTTTTCTACGAGAGTGCTGTACCTAAATAGATGCCAATTAAATAGAATAGCACCTAACCTGTAATGGTTAGGTGCTATTCGCGACTTTCAATATCAATACACATGGACGCTATAATATCCCTTTCATTTTTGCTTTCTTGGCAGCTTCCCTGCCGGTGTGCACCTTCAGTTTTCGAATCACTCGGTTCACATGTTTTTTGACAGTACTCTCTGTTATATGCAAATGTTCCCCAATTGCGGAACGGGTATGACCATTGTGAATAAAACGGAGGATTTCAACTTCGGTTCGCGTTAATTTTTGGCGCATTTCTTGTTGCTTCATTCGTACAAACTCGGATCGAAGCACGCCTGCGGCAGAAGCATGAATGGAGGATAGGCCCGCATATGCGGCTCGAATAGCCTCCGGAATATCTTCAAGCGCCGTCTTGAGAATATAATTGAAAGCACCGTTGCCGAACGCCTCAGAAACGATCCCTGCCTGATCTAATACTGTAAGCATGATGACTTTCGCATTACTCATGCTGCCAATCTCGAGCGCCGCGTCAAGCCCGTCTGCCTTTTTCCCATCCAGCACCACATCCAATAGCACCACATCAATGTCTAACATACTGACAATGCGAATTGCATTGACTTTCGTCTGAGCCGTTCCGACCAAAAACAAATCCTGTTCCCGATTCACCGTTTCGGATATATATTCGTTCCACACCGGATCGTCTTCCACCAATAGTACTTTGATCTTGCTCATGGTCTCCCTCCCATCGGTTCAATGACGGTGAATGACGAATGACTCTTTGGATGGGAAAATGAAGCGTAAATGACGTACCGATTCCGATTAGACTTTGTACCTCGATGGACCCCTGATGGTGTCGCATGACTTCATGACTGTAGAATAACCCCAATCCATCATTCCCTTCGTTCGATTTGGTTGTAAAGTGAGGTTCAAATATATATGGCATGGCTTCCGGAGCGATGCCGCAACCGGAATCACGAACGGTAATATCCATCGTTTCTTGCGAGAGATTAGACGTTATAGTCAGACACCCTCCTTCGGACATCGCTTCAATGGCATTATAGAAGAGGTTCTTCATGACTTGTTGCACGTGAACAGAATCACAATACAAAACAATCGATTCATCCAATTTTTTTCGGACTTTAAGATTCTTGCTGCAAAATTCTCCCGCCAAGCTATCCAATAGTTGCTCAACGAGTTCATTTATAATACATGACTGCTCGTATAATACCAACTGTTGTGATGAATGACGAAAACGGAAAGCTATTGCTATTATCCGCTCGGTTGCATCGATTAGATGAGATGTGTCCCGATACAATTCCTGTTGCTCGGTTTGTTGGGCAAGATTAAATATACGTCTGGCTGCGACCTGTATTTTTCCCAGTTCACTTTTTAAAGCATGATAGAATTGAAATATAAGCGGAGTGTTCCCATATGGTTCTTGGGGTGTAGATTCCAATCGGATTCGGACACCCAATACACCGTAACGAACAACAAATACATAAAAGCAAATGCATACTGCCGTTAAAACAGCACGTTTGGTATCAAAGGGCGGATAGAATCGGAGCAAAGGCAGAATATAATCGAAAAGCAGTACAAAACTGATCGACGGTACAACAATCCAACAGACCACACGGTGTTGCTGTCTGATCCTCTCATCAACTTCACGGTATGCCAACCTCAAGCATGGCACTGCTGCGGTAGCGTAATAAATCATCGCCCAGAGCGGTATCGGATGTGTATCACGTGAAGCCTCTGAAGGTAGAAGAAACATGATCAGAACCGGGATCAGTGCCCCAACGATTGTGGAGCGCTTCCAACCCTTTCGCCGTTGAAACCATCCCGCATAGCTCAAGCTGAACATCAACAACGAATAAGGAGGCATGTACAAGGCTAAGAAGTAAAAAAACTCTTTTACCCATTCCAGTCCGGCTATAATTGAATCGTTTGCCAAAGGGACAATTGCGGGAATTATCTTCTCATCTATGGCGATAGTCAACTCTCCAAGTACAGAGAAAAAAGCGACTGAACCGGCCCAACGATTTGGCTCGCTTCTCGGATTGGTGAATAGCAGAATGGCGGTCATCAACAATAATGACAATACAAGCACCACTTCAGTTCCCTCCCTCGATGAGGTTCCTCGGCTTATTCGGAATCGGACATAGACGACAAAAAAGACACGTACCCTAACGTGCCTTTTCTCCAGAAGCCTGCCTTTTAGGGTAACCCGGCGATCATAGCCTTACGGCCGCAGACCCGTGGCTTTGCGTCCCCGTCTTTCGAGCGGGTTTGCCATTTTTCCTTCAGCTCATATTTATTTGGACAACCAATCGGAGATTACTTCATAACCCATTCGTCCATGGCGATGATCGAATCCCTCACCTGACCACTATAATGTCATTTAACAGCCACCAGGTGCTACTACCTAACATAGATTCGACATCAAAATCCCTCCCTCTTTTCAAGTCCTTCATTAAGATAAGCAATAGAAGCACAGTTTCGACCGAAAAACGGACCTTTGTCCTAATAACAAGCGGGAAGATATAGTCCAAATTCCTGTCTAATCCTCGCTTTATAGACATATTATACTAGAAGATTCCAGCTTTTGCGAGAATGGAGTTACAAAACTTTCCTTATTTATTTTCATCTCGAAATCGTAATATCCGAATTGGAAATATGGATTTCGAACAGCAGCGACTTTTCGTTTTCTGTAACATGTGCAAGCATTTGTTCATAAATTAGAATCAAAGCAAATCACCTGCTTTATAACCCCTTGCCCTTTTCGCTTGGGGTTCTTCTTTGTTTTTCTGTAACAGGCCATCCGTGCGGAGTTTTCGAAGAACTCCAAAGTCCTGCGAATCTGGCTTTGTATCAAAAATGGTAAAAAGGGCGTTTGACTATAGGCATTCGCCGGATACGGTCTAGGTATCTAACCATAGAATGATGCTGTAAATCAATTCGAAATGGGAGTGATCAACCGAAACCAAGTTCTAGGTTAGCCAATAATTTGTTACGAGTATCGGAATATTACAGAAATGATCAATGTAAGCATTAACTCCCCCAACTCTCTCGAAGTTGGGGGTACTTTTTAGATCTAAAATATACTATAAAAAGTAATTATGATCTTACTAGCAGTAAATGATAATCAGGCGACGCCTCTATTTTGAGAACCTCTTGAATAATTGGACTACTAGGGACATTAATGAAACCCATTTTCCTTGCCAATCCAATACTCGCCTCCGTGTTAGCATTTTCGATACAAATTCGTTCAAAACCTTTGCTTCTGGCATAATTTTTTAACCATTCGATCACTATTGTCCCAATCCCCATCCGCTCAGGGGCCAATGCAATAACACCAATAATCAGGCTTTGATAATAGACACCTTAATGGAAATAAAGCTCTGAACGTAAGTCTAGTCTAACTTTTCCTTCGGCAGAATTGATTTCAACTTTTCTTAGCGACCTTCCACCTAAATAATTTTGTACTTCGACCTTATCAGAGGTCAACTGTTCTAACAAAAGACGTAAACCATCAAAATCAGTATCTGGTATATCAAATGATTTTAGCATTGTACCATCCTCTTTCTTAATATTTTTCTAAACTTCAATAGGTATATTTCTATGCATAACAAACCCTTCTCTCTTTCAGTTACTACACCAGAAAGGATTTTTACTAACCATGTCGAAATTGGTAATTTAATCATAAGATAAGGATGATGGACATGGGAGAGCGTATCTTACATTGTGGAACTTCTTTGGAAAATTATTATACATGCGTCAATCAACAAGTAGCCGGCTTTACGAAAAGAGTCGCTAACGTGAATGACCGGGTCTATATTGTAGTGAAAGTAGGAAATAAATCACTATGCGGAGCTCGCGGTAAACTAAAAGAACCTACCGATTTTCGGCCTTGGAAAGACAGCGATCAATATCCTCAATGTTTCACTCTTTGCGAAATCGAATACTGCCAACCGTTTGACATCAGCATTCTGGAGCAAGCCGGTGGAAAGTATTGGAGCCTCAAATATGTGCAATCCGCAAAAACCATAACCGATGAGACGGCTCTGCAGTTGCTTCAGACTGGCTTTGAACAAAATCGAACCAATGATCTGTTCAAATTCGAACAGCCTTTTACGATTAACTGCAACGGTAACCCTTCTGATGCTGAAGAGTGGTCCACGGATGAGGTGACTGAAGAAAATTACCAAGAAGTCTTGAACACTGTTCCCGATGTTAAAATCAACATCACGAGCACCTATGTCACGGTCAAATTTGAGAATGAAACAGACAAAATCAAAGGACTGGAGCCGCTGGTCAACGCTAACTTTTATCATTTATTCGATGATTTTTCCGAGCATCGGTCCGTGCTTATCCCACAAAACAGAATGTTTATGACTGCCCCTAAAAAAGATGCTAATAACAAAATGATCGCTGGGATCAGCGGTTACCCAGATGCAGTGCTCGTCCGCTTCATTCCCGATAATAAAACGATGCCCATTCAAGTTAACTTAATTGAATACGAATGTTATGGACGATACAAAAAAACACGTTTGGAAAAATTCGAGCATCTAAATGGACACATTATCCCGCAGCTAATGCGGTTTGCATCCACTTTTAGCATTGCTACAGACACGAAAATCAGAGAAGATACAATTCATAAGTGGTCCGGAAAAATCATCAAATACATCAACGAGGATGATTCGATCATGTCCAAAGCAGCGACGTGGATGCACGAACTGGACCCCGAAATCAAAGAACAGAACATTTCATACAATCTTCACAGCTTGCTGGACAAGGCATTCCGTTCTAATTTAAGGATCATTTTAATTATAGATGAATTAACCTCCGAGCAAAACGAAACCATCAAAAATATCATCAACTCATTCAAATTGGAAAATAAGAAAAGCACCGACTTCTTGAGCTTCGTAGTCAAACTGCAGCAAAAAATCGATTTGCTCAACAATACGGAGGAATACGCTCTTTCACTTCAAAAGTGACTGGAAGTAGCTGAGATCGTTTTTTTCTGTTGGAATATGAGAATTGACTTTACCGGTAGAAGATCATGCCCCAAAAAATGGCACGAGCCGTCAGGCAACGTGCCGAAGGAGTTAGAATGATGGAGAATAACAAAAAAGTATTTGTACCTGATGATAAAGGGAATAAGAAACAAGGGATTGACCTTGGACATTACACGCATATTCGTGCGTATCATGCCTGTCGTCCTATTGATATGGAAAGCTACTTTTCAGAGGGCATAAAGCCTTTTAATGTAGAGGAAATGCGTCAAATTGCCACTGCCACATTTGGAATATCAGTAAACACAGTTATGGATTACGACCCTACACTGCAACCTTCCGATTCCAAGCATGTCTATTTCAGCTTGTTTAAAAAAGAACTCCTGGGCGAAAGCGGACACTATTTATGTTGGGGGAGTGAATACCTTGCCGCAATTGCTGCACAATTAGATAAAGACATATATGGGAAATATCACGATATGCTATCCAGTACCGGAATCCCCACTATTTTTGTTTGTGATGTCCCGCTAGAATTATTGCCTCAATGGCAAATAGACGATATATCTGAACACTATGATCCTCATGACAGTAACTCTGCATGCTGGATTTCAGAAAGGTTAAAACCTGAATATATTGTTGCTCATGAACATCCTTCAAAAATATATAACCCTGTCCAAAGAAGCCAGTATATAAATAAACAAACCCACTGCAAATGGTGCGTCCCTGTGCAAAAGTAGCATCGGGCCAGATTGGCCCGATGTCTTGTGACTATACTTTAAAGATAACCTCTTTCTCGACTAGTGAATAGACAAAATCCTGAATATCTCGATAGATTATATTTTGAGGATTAAAGACTAAATTAAGAACATAATGCGCGGCTTTTCGCGACTCCCACTTATTTAGGTCATATATGGAGAACTTCATATCTTTTTCTCGATAGGAGAAGCTTCCAAGACGATTCTCAGCAAAGCCAAACTCATCTGGATACACAGACATGACCGATGCTAGGTATTCTTCTCGTGGTTGATGAATAAGAATTTTCGAATTTCGGAAATATTGTACGAGAAAGTTTATGGTATACCGAAGACCAATATCTTTCTATAGATTGTCGCCAGTCTGATTGTGACGTCGGAACCGGATCAAGGAGGTGAAACGTATGGTGAAGTATTCGGATGAAGAGATCAGAAATATCCCCAAAATCACAATAAAAATCGCTGCAGATTATTTGGGTATATCCCCGAACATGCTGACACTCGGCATGCGCAACGACTTGTTGCCCATCGGTTTTGCGGTCCGCAACGAAGACCGCTACAGAGAAAGTTGGTCCTATACCATCGTGCCGGAACGTCTCATTGCTTATAACCACGGAAAAATCAATGCTGTCCAGGTCGAGAATATCGAGAAAAATTTGAATACGATTATTAATCAATTCGAGGAAATGAAACGGGACCTGGTTTTTCTATTAAGCGAAAACGAGGGATAGGGGGAATCAAACAATTTGACGCTATTCTCGCACCACAGACAGTGAATGAACCGCTAAAAGAAAGTGCTGCGGCGGGTACTGCTGATGCGGAAGAAGAAAATCAACAAGCCATGCAAATAGAACAGGAGGTCATGTCTGAGCCAAAGGCTCGCATTTCTACTGTTGCAAAGAGCTTATCCAAGGAAGGGAAGGAGGTGAACGCTGTGCCAGAGCATTCGGAGATCGTAATAACACGTAAGCAATTATACGATGAAATCTGGGAAATGTCTGTCGCCGGAGTAGCCAAAAAATATAATCTTCCCTATGCTCATCTAATGAAACAGATTAAGGAAGCTGGCATTCCGATTCCTCCGTCCGGATACTGGACCAAGCTCAATTTCAACAAGCCTGTAACCAAACTGGAACTACCGGAACCGGCGGATGAGAGGATTTTCATTTACAGAACCGTACCGGCCGCTCGTAAAAAGAAACATCGAGCGATTTCTGAAAAGGATTCCGTTAGAGCGGAGATGGAAACAGCTGTCGGCGAATCTTCACCAACGCTTGAATCTTCTGTGTTACTAGTCGAGGAACAGACACCGTCCGTTTCAGTAGACGATACCAGCGAATCTACTCAAACGGTCGGACAACCTGAAACGTACGAGCAATCTGGACAAACCTACAATATTTATGACAGAGAAACCTTGTACAAAGAAGTATGGATGGTGCCGGTAACCGAAGTAGCGAAAAGATATGGTGTCTCGGATGTTGCGATCCGTAAAGTCTGCCAGTCCTTTGATATTCCCACACCTCCGGTCGGATACTGGGCCAAGCTTCGTGCGGGTAAACTGGTTAATCCAATACCACTCCCGATAAGCAGCAAGCCCGCTAAGAAATCAGGCGTAAGAACCGGAACTGAGTATACACCTCAGATTGAAAAAGAGACTCTCGCATTTCTGAATGAGAAAGAGAGAACAGTCGTGCTTTCCACTGCAACACAAATCAGGATACCTAACGAAAACGCGAAGATGCACCCAACAATTGTTGCTCATCGCAAAGAAGTCATGGAATGGAAAAAAAAACGCAAAGAACAAGAAGCAATAGGCTTCAATCGGCGTGCCAAGGATTCTCCTCTCTTTCTTGCCGACACGGTGTCCGAAGAAACATTACCTCGGGTGTTACATATAATTGATGCGCTAATCAAAGCCATGGAGCCGTTAGGATGTTCGCTTACCAGCGATCTTAAATTTATAGTCAACGGGGAAACTGTCTCTATATCGGTTTCAGAAGCGCAAGACGAGGTCAAGCATATTCCCACGAAAGAAGAAAATATGCAGCTTCTGAAATATGAGGAAGACAAGCGCCGCAGTTCATGGGCGTCAAAGCCAAAAATCAGAAAGTATGACTATGTTTACAATGGCCGAATCAGCTTTTCAATATATGCCGCAAAAAACTTTCGCGATTGCAAATCATACGTCATCGAAGATCGCCTTGGCGATATCATGATTGCGTTTTACGAAGCTTCCGATATTCGCCGACAAAAGCGCGAGGCCCGCGAGGAAGCTGAACGTAAACGCCAGGAAGAAGAGCGGCGAAAAGAGGAGCGAAGACAACGCTTTAATGCTGAAGTGGAGCAAACGCTCGCTTTGGAAAATCTTTCGGAGGACTACGATACCGCCTGCAAAATAAGGCGTTATATTGCCGCAGTGGAGGCATCCGGAAACCTCGATCCCAAGTCGATGAAGTGGGTGGAATGGGCGAAAGCCAAAGCGGACTGGTATGACCCAACGATCGCGAGAGAAGACGAATTTTTCGGAAAACGCGATCATGAAAAGAACTCGGATCAGAAGAAGCTGGAGCGCAACAGCTACAAATGGTGGTGAAGGGCAGGCAGATCAAAGCAAGCGGACTATCTCTAGGTTCGCTTGCTTTGTTTTTTATCGAGATCGTTTTCCAAAAATGTGTTCTTCACCGAACTATACTTTTAGGTTGATCCCGAATATCTCTTCTAAACAGCTCGATGTCGTACTGTTACTGCCAATCCATAATGTCCTGAACATTAAAAAAGCCCTTTGGATTCCTGATCCCAAGAGCTTGATTTCATTGTTGGTACCGGCGAGAGGACTCGAACCTCCACGGTTTCCCACTCGATTTTGAGTCGAGCGCGTCTGCCATTCCGCCACGCCGGCACAATAAAAATATATAATTTGTCATGCTTGACTTGCATGCTACATCGAGTTATCCTCGACACACCAGCCGCGTACAACCTGACCGCGTTACATCTAAACAAAAGCGCAGTCCTCCAAAATCGGCTGAATTTTGGGGAGTTTGGTGCGGGTCCACCGACTAAAGCGCGGTGCCCTTTTCGGAAAACCTTTATATATCAAGGAACGGAATGGTTCGGCGCGTAAAACATGAGGCGCGTACAATTTTGAGTCGCGCGCGTCTGCCAATTCCGCCACACCGGCAAAGGGAACGCGCCCTAAGAGATTCGAACTCCTGACCTTTTGATTCGTAGTCAAACGCTCTATCCAGCTGAGCTAAGGGCGCGTATTAAGATGGAGCGGACGACGGGAATCGAACCCGCGACCCTCGCCTTGGCAAGGCGATGCTCTACCGCTGAGCCACGTCCGCATAATAAATATGAAACTGGTGAGCCATGAAGGACTCGAACCTTCGACACCCTGATTAAAAGTCAGGTGCTCTACCAACTGAGCTAATGGCTCGTACAAGTCTTAACTAAGAAGATAAATGGCGGAGCCGACGGGATTCGAACCCGCGGTCTCCTGCGTGACAGGCAGGCATGTTAGGCCTCTACACCACGGCTCCACACGAGAATAATGCCATCCTCTTGAAGAGGATAATTGCGGGGGCAGGATTTGAACCTGCGGCCTTCGGGTTATGAGCCCGACGAGCTACCGGGCTGCTCCACCCCGCGTCAGTAATAAGAAGTATGGTGGAGGCTGAGGGGATCGAACCCCCGACCCTCTGCTTGTAAGGCAGATGCTCTCCCAGCTGAGCTAAGCCTCCAGATCTGGGATGACTAAAGAAAAGAGATGGTGACCCGTAGGGGATTCGAACCCCTGTTACCTCCGTGAAAGGGAGGTGTCTTAACCCCTTGACCAACGGGCCATATTCAAGTCCTTGCTGGCGGAGAGAGAGGGATTCGAACCCTCGAGACGCTTGTGACGCCTACACGATTTCCAATCGTGCTCCTTCGGCCAACTCGGACACCTCTCCATAAGAGTTGGTTTCCCCGGAAGAGAAGGAAATATGCAAAACATATATCCTTCCTTCCAGGATAGACTCCCCGAACAGGACTCGAACCTGTGACAACTCGATTAACAGTCGAGTGCTCTACCGACTGAGCTATCGGGGAACATTGCTTGGCAGCGTCCTACTCTCCCAGGACCCTTCGGTCCAAGTACCATCGGCGCTGGAGGGCTTAACGGTCGTGTTCGGGATGGGAACGAGTGGAACCCCTCCGCCATTGCCACCAAACAAGATTTTTGCGCTGCTTTTACTTCCGCGCTTTCCGCTTCAGCAAAAGATCAAACCTTATAAAAGGCTTGCAGCTAAAAATCGGTTCAAGGTTGAATCCTTGAAAACTGGATACGAAACTAGATTTGCATTTTATTTTTTGGATAAGCCCTCGACCGATTAGTACCTGTCAGCTCCATGCCTTACGGCACTTCCACCTCAGGCCTATCAACCTTGTCGTCTTCAAGGGGTCTTACATACGGGGAAATCTCATCTTGAGGGGGGCTTCACGCTTAGATGCTTTCAGCGCTTATCCCGTCCGCACTTAGCTACCCAGCTGTGCTCCTGGCGGAACAACTGGTACACCAGCGGTGCGTCCATCCCGGTCCTCTCGTACTAAGGACAGCTCCTCTCAAATTTCCTACGCCCACGACAGATAGGGACCGAACTGTCTCACGACGTTCTGAACCCAGCTCGCGTACCGCTTTAATGGGCGAACAGCCCAACCCTTGGGACCTACTTCAGCCCCAGGATGCGATGAGCCGACATCGAGGTGCCAAACCTCCCCGTCGATGTGGACTCTTGGGGGAGATAAGCCTGTTATCCCCAGGGTAGCTTTTATCCGTTGAGCGATGGCCCTTCCATGCGGTACCACCGGATCACTAAGCCCGACTTTCGTCCCTGCTCGACTTGTCAGTCTCGCAGTCAAGCTCCCTTCTGCCTTTGCACTCTTCGAATGATTTCCAACCATTCTGAGGGAACCTTGGGGCGCCTCCGTTACTCTTTAGGAGGCGACCGCCCCAGTCAAACTGCCCACCTGACACTGTCCCCGTACCGGATCACGGCACCAGGTTAGAACCTAGATACGATCAGGGTGGTATCCCAACGGCGCCTCCACCGAAGCTGGCGCTCCGGCTTCCTAGGCTCCCACCTATCCTGTACAAATCGTATCCAAGTCCAATATCAAGCTGCAGTAAAGCTCCATGGGGTCTTTCCGTCTTGTCGCGGGTAACCTGCATCTTCACAGGTATTAAAATTTCACCGGATCTCTCGTTGAGACAGCGCCCAAGTCGTTACGCCATTCGTGCGGGTCAGAATTTACCTGACAAGGAATTTCGCTACCTTAGGACCGTTATAGTTACGGCCGCCGTTTACTGGGGCTTCGGTTCACAGCTTCGGGCTAAACCCTAACCGCTCCCCTTAACCTTCCAGCACCGGGCAGGCGTCAGCCCGTATACTTCGCCTTGCGGCTTCGCACAGACCTGTGTTTTTGCTAAACAGTCGCTTGGGCCTTTTCACTGCGGCCCCCTCGGGCTATTCACCCTACCGAGGCACCCCTTCTCCCGAAGTTACGGGGTCATTTTGCCGAGTTCCTTAACGAGAGTTCTTCCGCGCGCCTTAGAATTCTCTTCTCGCCTACCTGTGTCGGTTTGCGGTACGGGCACCTTCTCCTGGCTAGAGGCTTTTCTTGGCAGTGTGAGATCATGACCTTCGGTACTGTCAAT